>NZ_JAPYPC010000031.1 GCF_029937855.1 Christiangramia sp. | reverse complement strand
GGGGGCTAGCCCCCAATGATTTAATTTGAGTTGCATTTATATATTGAACTTAGAAGATCTGAAATGAATTCAGGATGAGTTTTTTCAAACTTTTTAGGCAGCCTCCTTTTAATTATATCCTAATTTTAGAAATCGAAATTAAAGGTGAAATTTATTCGGCCTCCTTCATCACCTACGTAATATCCAATGTTTCCTGTGAAGGCTTTAAAAGCGTTTATAAAAATAGATCCACCATAGTTGGTGTGCCAGTCATTGCTGTCATCTTCTTCTACCCAAACCCTACCATAGTCAAAACCTAAACTAGCTCCCACTCTTACCGGAACAAAATCTGTTCTAAATTGGGTGATCCCACTTCTTATATCAAAATTCTGATAAAAGGCATATTTACCGTTGAAACGTTCATTTCTATAGCCTCTCAGGCTGTTTCTGTTTCCACCTCCCAGGGTAGCGGCGTGATAGAATTCATAATTATCTCCAAGAATGGCTTTACCTCCTATTTTAGTAGCGATAGCGGCGAATCCACTTTCGTGAAGCGGATAATTTAAGGAAAGCATTGGGCTTACATACCCAAATTTGTTATCGTGATCGTCAATATTGGTTTTATAACCTGCAATAAGATCAAACTCGATACCTCTGGAAGGGAATGCAATACGGTCTTTATTAAAGTAGTTATAATTTAATTCTCCCCCCGCGTAAAGCTGACTTTCAAATATATCGTTGGACGGATTAAAAGCATCGGCTATAAACCTTCCTTCATCATAAGTAATTTCCAGAGATTCAATGATGGGCTTAATATTGAATTTTACCTTCTCATTTTTTCGATAAATTAACGAAGGCGCAAATCTCCACTGCTGAATTTTCACCCGGTTATAATCTTTACTTACTTCATCCTGGTCGTATTCTGTTTCGTTCCCTGTTCCAAAATAGTTGATGACAAAATTCGGACTGGAATAATAGGCATCAAGCCCCAGATTCCAGTTGTAAAAAATATGTGCAAACTCACCTGAGTATTTTACATCGAATCCGGTCGTAGCGAAAAAATAATTAGCAGATAAACTATGCCTGGCAGTAAAAGGATTCCTAACGAGTCCTTTCGTGGTATAGGTGTTTTTCACTCCAAGGCTAAAACCCTGGTCTGAATTAAAATCGGCACTCGGAAAGAAAGTATATTGTCTTATTTTCTTTTTATAGGGATCATAATTATTGATCTCATAAGAATCTACCAGCATTTTACGTGCGCCCGGAGTTTTAATAGTATTTTCCTTGCTCTTATAGTCATATAATTTGGCGCGTCTTGTATTTTGAAAATCATAAATGTCGTTTTCTTCGCCACCTATTACTTTAAGTGGAACCAAACTGGAACCTTTTCCAGTAATTTGAAATTCATCGTCTCCATCCAGACCATACACCCAAACTTCTCTCGTATTATCTGAATTATAAGATTTTTCAGCAAGATCTTCACCATCTTTATTTTTCAGGTTGATAGTGGTTATTCCATTTGGTTTTCTTGTAATTATAAACTTATCGTCATCTTCGGTTCCTGTGAACATATCAAACTCTGCTAGGTGCTTATAATAATCCCTTGCAATTTTTTCAAGGTTGCCTCTACGAGCTTTCATGGTCTTTTTTATTTCAGCTACATAAGCATCCTCAGTTAAATCTTCAGGTAAAACATTGAAAGCTTCCTGAATTACCTCATCAGTAATATTTTGCTGAATATAATTAACTTGTTTTTGCCAATCTTCCCATTCTGCATTTCTAATAAATGCCTTGTCCAGTGGATAACCGGCAATATTGAACCATTTTGGTCTTTTCACCATAGGACTATATTCTTCCATCGCTCTAAAGTCCGGAAAGCCAATTCGCAAGAGGGATAATGCAAAACCATCGGTTTTAGGAAATACCTGATCACGATCTTTGGCAATGGGAAGGTACTTTTTCCTGCCGTTTTTATCTTCAAATTCGGCCCATTCATACTGGCCTTCGTGTCTATCCCAGTCTCCAAGCAACATATCAAGTAACCTTGCCCTAATAAACATGTCTTCATCTACATACACATCTTTGGTTTCCCGCATATCGAGTAAAAGATCTGAGGTATTTAAAATATCCTCAGCACCTCCAAAGATTTCAAGATCTTTATTTTCACCACCTATATGTGCTTCAAACATATATAATTCATCGCCATAATCTTCATTATAAATCCCCAATGCTTCCTGTTTAGGAACATAATAAAGACTTGAATTTGGGTGAAAAATGTTCAATTCATCCATAAACCTTCCGGCAGGAAAGGTTCCGTAGGGAAATGCAGTGGTATAAAAATCCTGAACGTATCTTTCAGCTACGGTGTTTTCCAGGAAATCTTCGACATAATGAGTAGTTACTACAGTAGTTTGTAGAAACTGTAAGGCGCTTTTTTTAAGAGCCCGCATCGTGTATTCATGTCCATCTTCATCAACAAAGCCTAAAGATCTGGATTGGTGGCCTCCTCCTGCACCTAAAATTTCCAGATCTCCCGGAATTGTATCCAGGTACAAAACCGGGAATTCAAATTTTCTGCTATATAAAGGACGGTAATGTTCTCCCCAGATCGCCTTGAAAAGGCCATCTTTATCTGTTTCTTCTTCGGTGTACACAGAAGCCATGGTAGTTTTCCCAAGCCGGGTTTCTGGCCATTCAACTTCGTCCAGGCTTAAACGTTCTCTGGAGATTTGGGCATTGAAAATCTTTTCTGAACCTGAAGGCAAAACTTTAAAAAATTCTGCATTGGAACTTCCATCTTTATTAATATTTATTTTAGCATAACCAAGGTCGTAAGTAGCGAAATCCCCATTGTCTTTCTCGGGTTTTGCCTTTGCAGGATTTTCAGTAACTCCGGCTATGATTTGTTCTACATTATCGTCCTGAACATATTGCAGATTTTGGTCGTTCCCAGATACAAAAATAACATCATTATACTGCCTGGCCAGTGCCTCAAGAGTTCCCATCAGTTGTTTAAGCTGAGGGTTTCTCCGGGTCTGGCTTCCTGCACCTATGATTTTCTGAAAAAAACCTAATTTTGTTTGGGTCATCACGGGGTGGTGAACAGCCACAATTACAGTTTTCAGCTGGCTATCCTCCAGTTCATCATTAAATGCTTCCCTAAACTGGACCCGGGTTTTAATTTCACATTTATTATTAATGTAGGGATGCTCATCCCAATCTTCAAGATACCATTGAGAATCTATCATTATAAGCTGCACCTCTTCACTCAGGCTCTCACTCTCAATAGGGCAACCATCGTTAGGCCAAAATTTTGCCCTGGAATTATCCTGTAAAAAGGATTCAAGATCATCTATATTATCCGGAGCGTCATCCTGCCACTCATTATAGCCCGGAGTAAAAATGATATTCCCCTTAAAATCCTCTATAAGATCGAGTAAGTTTTTCTGAAGATCCTGTTCTACCTGGTCACGACCATTATCCTTATCCGGGAATCCTTTTTTAGGTACGATGTTACCTACGATCACAAGGCTAGCAGAATCTCCTTTTTTTGAAGCTTCCACGATCTGATTTAGTATTTTCTGATTGGATTCATTACTTCTCAACGCCGTATTGGAGGTAATATAGACTGAATGCACCTTCTCCTTACTGTTCGAAAGTCCTTCTTGTGCCTGGATTGAAAAAATTGTGAAAAGTAGGGATAGGGTTAAAAAGCTTAAATCTTTGGAAATTTTATTTTTGTATAGGTCTTTTATAATGCTCATAGAAGCTAGGGGTGTTTGTTTGATTGAGTTGCCTTTGTAGTTTTTATAACTTTCAAAAAAATCTAATAATCTTAGGATAGCATAGCTCTTTATAATACTTTAACATCCAGGACTAAAATTTTTATTAATAAAAATGCTGTAGAAATTTAAGATAATTTTCCTTGAGTTTTTAGCAATACCTAATTTGATTTATTCCTTTGAGTAAAAAACTTATTTTACTATTTCTTCTTTTTTGTTTTTTCGGAACGCGGACGCAGGAATTGCCACCGGTTGCGAATTATGACCCAAATAAATATTCGGCAGGTAACCAAAATTGGATGATTGCCCAGGACGTACATCGAAATCTGTATTTTGCCAATAGTACCGGTTTACTGGAATATAATGGCGAAAAATGGCATCTATATCCTGTTCCAAATAATACGGTAGTTAGATCTCTCAAAGTGGTTGGAGAGCGTATTTATACCGGTGCTTATATGGAAGCTGGTTATTGGGAGAGGAATGAACTTGGTGTCTTAAAATATACCAGTCTGGTGTCCAGATTTCCTAATGGGATTGGGGATGGAGAACAGTTTTGGGACATTGAAATCATCGATGGTTTTATTCTATTTCGAAGTTTTGGCGGCATCTATTATTACGATCCTTTAAAAGATTCAATGTATATGATGGATAATGCCCTGGGGAAACCAGTCTCGGGAATTTACAATCATGAGGGAGAATTGTTTTTTCAACTGGTAGGAGAGGGTCTCTTTAAAGTTCAAATTAGGGTTATTTGAGAATCCTTATCGATATATGAATGCAGATCTTGAAGTTCCTTATTCTGAACATCAGGAAATTGCACGTGATATTGCGAAAAAATCAATCGTTCTTTTAAAGAATGAAGGTCATCTTTTGCCGATAAAATCTTCGGTAAAAAAAATAGCGGTGATCGGTCCATTGGCCGATGATAAAGATACTCCAATTGGGAACTGGAGAGCGCAGGGAGAAAGCAATTCCGCAGCTTCAGTACTTGAAGGATTAAAGAATGCCAATTTAGATGCTGAAATTACCTATGCAAAAGGAGTAACATTGGGAGAAGGAGAACGCAGCTTTTTAATGCCATTGGAAATCAACAAGACCGACAGATCTGGAATTCCTGAGGCGGTGAATAAAGCAAAAGAAGCGGAATTGGTGATTATGGCGCTTGGAGAGGATGCATTCCAGTCTGGAGAAGGAAGAAGTCAGGTAAATATAGGCCTTGCCGGATTGCAGATGGAGTTGCTGAAAGAAGTTCAAAAGGTCAATAAAAATATTGTTCTCGTACTTATAAACGGAAGACCGCTGGAATTAAGCTGGGCTTCTGAAAATATTCCTGCTATTGTTGAGACCTGGCAACTGGGGTCTGAAAGTGGAAATGCAATTGCAGATGTTCTTACCGGAAAATATAATCCTTCCGGTAAGCTACCGGTTTCTTTTCCAAGAGCTGTAGGGCAGGAACCTTTATATTACAATCGAATGAGCACGGGCAGGCCATCTAACGATCAACATGTGACATATTCTCATTATACAGATATTGAAAACGGACCTCTTTATCCTTTTGGTTTCGGACTTAGTTATACCAATTTTGAGTATGGAGCACCAAAACTTTCTTCTGAAAATTTAAATGAAGGAGGAGAAATTAGTTTAAGTGTACGAATAACTAATACCGGAGAGGTAAAGGGAAAAGAAGTTGTGCAACTTTCTTTGCATGATCTTGTGGCAAGCATTGCCCGGCCCATCAAAGAATTAAAAGGCTTTGAATTGGTGGAGCTTGAACCGGGAGAAACCAAAACTGTTACATTTAATATTACTGAAGAAATGCTTACATTTTATACCGCTTCAGGAAAATGGGAAGCAGAAGATGGAGAGTTTGAACTTATGGTAGGTGGAAATTCAGAGGAAGTACAAACCGTAAAATTTAATTTCAGCAAATAATGAAAAGTTATCCAGTTCTATTTTTAAGTTTATTCTTCGGAATTGTCAACTCAATAAAAGCTCAGGAAAAAGTGATATTTCAGGAGGATTTTAATGGAGATAGCCTGGATACGAGTATCTGGAATTATGAAGAAGGGGATGGTTGCCCAAATTTGTGTGGTTGGGGAAATAATGAAAGACAGATATATGACCGCGATTATGTGGAGGTAAAGGGTGGAAATCTGGTGATCACCGCCGTGAAAAAAGATAATCAATATTATTCCGGAAAGATAAATTCGAAAGATAATGTGGAATTTACGTTTGGAGTTATAGAAGTAGGGGCAAAAGTAGCTACAGGCAAAGGCCTCTGGCCTGCTATATGGATGTTGGGTACTGATATTAGCGAGGTTAGCTGGCCTGCCAGTGGTGAAATTGATATTCTGGAATACATAGGGCGGGAGCCGGGAATGATTTTTACTTCACTACATACCCCGGCAAGTCATGGAAATACGGTGAATACAAAAAAGACGAAAATTGAAGGTATTGAAGAAGGTTTTCATAAATATAAAGCAGTCTGGACTAAAGATTATATCGAATTTTTCGTTGACGATAAGCAGCTTTATAAATTCACTCCGGAACAGTATGATGCTAAACATTATCCTTTTCGAAAAGACTTCTATTTTTTGATCAATATGGCGGTAGGCGGAAATTTAGGTGGAGCTGAAATTAAAGATGAAGCCCTTCCAGATAAATTCTATGTAGATTATATCAAAGTAACTGAATTACCTGAAGAATTGAAATAATTTTCGTTCTTCCTCGTCATGCTGAACTAGTTTCAGCATCTTTAGCTAGAGACCCTGAAACGAGTTCAGGGTGACCTTGTCATTCCGGGAACGTGAGGATTTTCTTTTACAAGGTGAGTACGTTTTTTCACGTCATTCCAAGCGTAGCGAAGGAATCTCTTACATAGAGACTGCTTCACTTCGTTCACCGTGTCATATACTTTTAATCCTCGTCATGCTGAATTTATTTCAGCATCTGTAGAGATCCTTAAACTAGTTGAGGGTGATGCCGTGAACCTGTCGAGATATTTTGTCATTTCGACCGTAGGGAGAAATCTCAATCCGGCAGAATTTTCATTTGAGAAGATCCTTCACTCCACTATGTTCTGCTCTTAATAACATTTTATTTGCTAATTCAAATTCCGCTTTTCGATAAAAAAACGTTTTAACAAAGAGGAGGCTTCTTCTTCCAAAACTCCTGATTTTACTTCGGTTTTTGGATGGAGCTGTACACCGAATTTTCTATAGCCCCTTTGTGAATCTTCAGCTCCAAACACAATTTTCGAGATCTGACTCCAATAAAGTGCTCCGGCACACATCTGGCAGGGTTCCAGAGTGATATACATGGTGCATTTTTGTAAGTACTTTCCACCCAGAAAATTTGCGGCCGCAGTGATGGCCTGCATTTCAGCATGAGCAGTTACATCATTCAGTGTTTCGGTAAGATTGTGGCCGCGGGCGATGATACGGTCATTTATAACTACCACAACCCCTACCGGAATTTCCCCTTTTTCGAAAGCTAATTCAGCTTCTTCCAAAGCTTTTTTCATAAAATATTCATCGTTAAAGGGAGACAGCATCTTTTAAAATTTTCAGGAAAGATATAAATTTTGGGATTCCTTTGGAATGTCTTAATCAGAATTCAATTTGCATAATGTAACTTTGTTGGGTATGGCCGAGATTCTTAAAAATATACACAGTCCTGAAGAGTTAAGAAAGCTGGATCCAAAAGAACTGCAGCAACTCGCGCAGGAACTTCGTAAATTCATAATTGACATCGTAGCTACTAAAGAAGGACACCTTGGTGCGAGTCTCGGCGTTGTGGAGCTTACCGTGGCTTTACATTATATCTTTAATACGCCTGAAGACCTTCTGGTATGGGACGTTGGCCACCAGGCTTATGGGCATAAGATTCTAACAGGAAGAAGGGATATTTTTGATACCAACAGGCAGTTAAATGGCTTAAGCGGATTTCCAAAACGGGAAGAAAGTGATTATGATACTTTTGGGGTGGGACACTCTTCTACTTCTATTTCGGCGGCACTGGGGATGGCCATAGCCTCAAATTTAAAAGGGGAGACTGGAAAACAACACATAGCTGTAATTGGGGACGCCTCTATTGCCAGTGGGATGGCTTTTGAAGGCTTGAATCATGCCGGGGTAACCAAAGCAAATTTACTGGTAATTCTTAACGATAATGCTATAGGCATAGATCCCAGTGTTGGCGCTTTAAAGGAATACCTTACCAAAGCGAGGGTTGGGCATAAACCTGCCCGCGATAATATAATTGAGGCGCTCAATTTTAAATATTTTGGTCCGGTTGATGGTCATGATCTTGAAGGTCTTTTGGATATCCTTAGGAAAATGAAGCAAATCAAGGGACCTAAATTCCTTCATGTAATCACCAAAAAGGGAAAAGGGCTTAAAAAGGCTGAAGAAGACCAGGTGAAGTATCATGCCCCAGGTAAATTTGAGCCAGAAACTGGGGAATTACTGAAATATGATACCGATGGTCTTCCGCTGAAATACCAGGATGTTTTTGGGCTTAGCCTTGTAGAGCTGGCTAAAAAGAACGAAAAGATCATTGGGATTACCCCCGCAATGCCTACCGGTAGTTCCCTGAAATATATGATGGAGGCATTTCCGGAGCGTGCTTTTGATGTTGGGATTGCCGAACAACACGCCGTTACGCTTTCCGCAGGAATGGCTACACAGGGATTTATTGTTTTTTGTGCTATTTACTCCACCTTTTTACAAAGAGCTTACGATCAACTAATCCACGATGTGGCTCTTCAAAAATTGCCGGTAGTGTTTTGTCTGGATCGAGCGGGACTTGTGGGAGAAGACGGCGCAACCCATCATGGTGTTTTTGACCTCGCTTATGCCAGGCCTATTCCCAATCTTATCATTGCCGCCCCCAGAAATGAAGTAGAACTTAGAAATTTGCTTTATACCGCGCAGTTGGGATTGGATTCTCCCATGATTATTCGGTACCCAAGAGGGAGAGGTGTGTTAAAAGATTGGAAGTTGCCATTTAAAAAGATTGAAATTGGAGAAGCAGCGTGTTTAAAGCAAGGATCGGAAATTGCAGTTTTGAGCATTGGCAATATGGCGGGAAATGTAAAAAACGCTATTGAAAATCTTGAAAAAAGTAAACAGGCAAAGATCGCTCATTATGATATGAAGTTCGTAAAGCCCCTGGATAGGAAAATTCTGAATAAAATTTTCAGGAAGTTTTCTAAAATTATCACTGTGGAAGACGGAGTTAAGAATGGAGGTTTTGGATCTGCAATTTTAGAATATGCTTCAAAGCATGATTATAAGGGAGATGTAGAAGTACTAGGAATTCCTGACGAATTTATTGAGCAAGGAAGTGTGGACGAATTACAAGAAATCGCAAAAATTAACGTTCAAGGAATACAGCAAACGCTGGAATCTATGAATTGATTTTTTTATTTTCGCAATTCCGAAAACCTTAGCCCATAAATGAAGCTCCAAATCTTACTATTTTTATTCTGTATTATATCAATTAAAACTTTAGCTTCTGAATTTAAGTATGTTGTGGAAAATGATACTACGGCAGTAGCTTCAAAGGACACTACTACTTCAGATTCCATGCTGATCTATTGGACAGAAAAGAATACGTTCGGACTTAATCTTAGTGAAGTAGCTTTTGTGAACTGGAATTCAGGAGGAAATAATTCGGTTTCAGCATTATTTTATGCCAATTTCCAGAGGGATTTTGAAAAAGATCATACCGTTTGGAAAAATGCGGCGACTTTACGCTACGGGATCAATGCCCAGGAAGGTAGGGAAATAAGGAAAACAGAGGATGAACTTAGATTTAGTTCTTCGTTTGGATTTAGAAAGGACAGTATCTCAAACTGGTATTATTCAGCCAGGTTTAGTTTTAATACGCAGTTTTCAAACGGGTATAAATATCCAGATACGGAGGTTCCTATTTCTCAGTTTATGGCTCCTGGTTATACTTTCCTTGGTGCGGGAACCGAATTCTCCCATCCCGAAGAAGACTTAACCGTTTATCTTTCGCCTATCACATTTAAATCTACTTTTGTGCTTGATCAAAAACTAGCCAATGAAGGAATGTTTGGAGTGGAACCTGCGGTAACAGACGAGCTTGGGAATATTATTAGGGAAGGTGAAAAGTTACGAACTGAATTTGGTTTCCTGGTTACCAGCGATTTTAGTAAAGAGGTATGGGAGAATATCAACCTAAACAATCAGCTGAGTCTATATTCAGATTATCTCAATAAATTTGGGAACATCGATGTAGACTGGCAATTAGCCGTGAATATGAAGGTGAACGATTTTGTAAAAGCCAATGTAGGCACACATATTCGTTATGATGATGATGTGAAATTTAAGGAGGACACCAATAATGATGGTAAACTGGAAACTTCCGGTCCGCGTATTCAATTGAAACAAATGCTGGGTGTGGGAGTGGTTTACGAATTCTGATTTTAATCTTTTAAATTCCGAGGGCTCTGCGTCGGGGATAGATCGTCGGTTTCAAGAAATTATTTAAGCTTTGTACGTTGTTTTCCGGGTTCGTTAATAGTACGGGAAATAGTGACAGTAAATTCAGTTCCAAAACCTTCTTCACTTTTAAGAGAAACCTTGCCACCATGGGCATTAGCAACCATTTTTACCAGCGTAAGGCCAATTCCCCAACTTTTAAGATCTTTGCGATTGCCATCTTTATTATGATCTAAAAATTCAAAAATTTCCTTTTGTTTTTCTTCAGGAATAGGGGCGCCGTGATTATGTAAAGACAGGTTTAAATTTTGGTCATTCTCTTTAGTAACCTTTAATCTTATAGGTCTTCCAGATTCTCCATATTTAACTGCATTAGTAAGAAGGTTTTCTAAAAGCCGTCTTATGGCAATGGGATCATAAATTCCGTCCAGATCCTCATCCTCACATTCAAAAGTTATATTTTCGGAATAAATTACCTGAGCTTCTTCAAATATTGTTTTGATTTCCTTATATAAATTTAGTTTAGAAAAACTCAACATCATTCCTTCACCAGCTTTTATGGAGATTGAATCCAACAGGCCTTCTACCATATTCAAGGCTTTATCCACGCTGTTCATTGTCATTTTCTTGACTTTTTGAATACGTTCGGGGCTGGTGTCAAGGTCTAACATTTCTACTCCCAGGCGTGCTGCAGATAATGGGTTCCTAATATCGTGCGCAAGGGTCCCGATGAGTTTATTCTGCATTTCCTGAATAGATTCAGTAAAAGACTGTATAGATTTAAGTACAGCTTTATCTATACAGCATTTAAGCAAATGGAAGATCGCAACATCCTGGTAATTATGCTCGTTTAATATTTGTAAAATTACATTATGGAATATTATGTATTCGCGAAGGATCTGGTCTGCCGTAAAATTGACTGAAGAAGCTCTGTGCCTACCATGTTCCAGACTATTTTCTTCAATCCTGGCGATTTTATAATCTTCGGTATCCCATTCTATTGTTTCATGTCTTTCGGTAATATCTATAATATCATCAAGAATATTGGGAATATGATCGTAAAGAGCAATTTTATTAGTGTATCTCGATGCAACTACATTTTGTAAAACTTCCTTTTCCCAGGTCTCAATAATCTGTTGATGATTATTTTTAAGAATTTGCGTAATTTTTTTCATGTAAATATTTTGGGTGGCAGGCTGGGATTTGAAACACCAATATTGTGAATACCGCTGAAATATAATAATATCTAATTAATATGGAAGCTAATAATTAAAATTCTTAAATTCAGGCATTTAATCCCTGAAATTTTTTAAAAGAAGCCACGGTCATGCCATCGGTAAGGGAAGCGGTGTAAGAACAAATTCCTATTAATTTTTGATACACTGAATGTTCTTCTCCAAGATAATTTAATTGGGGAATTGATTTTAGGACGAGCCTTGTAAAATTAGAATCTTCATCATTCCCTTCCGGAAGTATTGCTTTGGTATAAATATCCAGCAAATAAGAAAGCATTCTATAGCCGGCAATCTCTTTGCTTATCACCTCTTCACTCTGATAAATTTTCTCTACGCTTATTTTGATAATATCTTTGATCTGTGCTTCATAACTGCTCTTGTCAAAAAGAGATTCGTGAAATTCACCTTCTAGAATCGAATCTTCATTTTGAAGAAAAATTTCGGCAGCTTCCGTTATAAGAGTATTTATAGCCAATGCGCGTAAATAAGCAAGCCTGTCTGCCGTGTTTTTTAACTGGTTATATTTCCCTGTGTTGATGTTATTTTTTACCAGTTTAATAAGATATTCCAATGCATAATCTTCATCGATCAATCCCAGGTTGATACCGTCTTCAAAATCGATAATGGTATAGCAAATATCGTCTGCCGCTTCTACAAGAAAAGCTAATGGATGGCGGGTATAACCAATATTGTTTCCTTCTCTTGTGGTCTTAAGACCTAATTCTTCAGCAACTTCTTCAAAAGTTTTACGCTCACTTTGGAAAAAACCGAATTTTTTATCTTCAATGTTCTTAGAAGGTTTATGTGGAAGGGATTCTTTTGGGTATTTGGTAAATGCACCCAAGGTGGCATAAGACAATCTAAGGCCTCCTTCAATTCCCGGCCTGTTTTCTGTAAGGATCCTGAAACCATTGGCATTACCTTCAAATTTGATAAGATCCTGATATTCTTTTTCTGAAAGGCGATCTTTGAACCGTTTTCCGTTTCCATGACTAAAATATTCGCCTATGGCTTTTTCTCCGGAATGGCCAAAGGGGGGATTTCCAATGTCATGGGATAAGGCAGCTGCAGCAACGATGGCTCCGAAATCATTCATTTGATAGCCGTAGGTGTCTCGTAAATGTGGATGTTTTTCCAATAACTTTTGCCCGGTTAGCCTGCCCAGGGAGCGACCTACTACTGAAACTTCTAGACTGTGAGTTAATCTGGTATGGACAAAATCTGTTTTGGAAAGCGGGATCACCTGTGTTTTATCCTGAAGGCTCCTAAATGCAGATGAGAAAATTATCCGGTCATAATCTACTTCAAAACCAAGTCTGGTTTCATCCTGTTCTTTTCTAAGTCTTTTATGTGTGTCTCCAAATCGCTTTAAAGATAAGAGTTGTTCCCAGTTCATTTTTAATGATAGTTGTCACTAATTAATAATCGGTAGATTTCAGTGGGCTAAAAATAATTAAAAAAGCTTCGTTTAAAAATTTTGCGGAAGGGATCCGGGTATTTTATTCAGAATCTTAATGCCAGTAGAAATAAAAAAAGAGAGGCAAAAACTTACCTCCCTCTTCTTAATTCAAATTTGAATTAGCCAAATTTTTAAGATCCGCACATCAGGCAGTCATCGCCTTCGCCTTCTTTAGATTGAGCAATGATCGCTCTTAATTCTTCTGGAGACAGCGCACCTTCCTGTTCAGATTGTTTTGATATTACCGGTTCAGCTTTTGCTTTTAATTTCTCGGCAGCTTTTTTAGGTGCTTCAGATGTTACCGCGACAGGCTCTTTTTTCTTCTCTTTTTCCAGGGTGAATTTAATGGCATCCACCGCAGATTTTGTTCTAAGATAATACATGCCTGTTTTCAGTCCGCTTTTCCAGGCGTAGAAATGCATGGAAGTTAATTTGCTGTAATTGGCATTTTCCATGAACAGGTTAAGGGATTGTGACTGGTCTATAAAGTAGCCACGATGCCTGGACATATCAATAATATCCTTCATGCTCATCTCCCAAACCGTTTTGTAAAGTTCTTTAAGATCATCAGGAATAATATCAATATCCTGAACAGAACCGTTGTTACGCATTATGGCATTCTTCACATCGTCTGTCCAAAGATCCCGGGCAACCAGGTCTTCCAGTAAATGCTTGTTCACTACAATGAATTCTCCGGAAAGCACCCTTCTGGTGTAAATATTTGACGTATAGGGCTCAAATGCCTCATTGTTTCCTAATATCTGTGAAGTGGAAGCTGTGGGCATAGGCGCAAGAAGCAGTGAGTTTCTAACACCATTCTTGATCACTTGCTTGCGTAAATTTGACCAATCCCATCTCCCGCTGAGATCTTCATCTTTAATTCCCCAGAGGTTATACTGAAATTCACCTTCACTAATTGGTGAACCTTTAAATGTGGAATAAGGACCTTCTTCTTTAGCCAGTTCCATTGAAGCCGTAACGGCACCAAAATATAGGGTTTCGAAGATTTCCTGATTTAACTTTTTAGCTTCATCTGAAGTAAATGGCATGCGTAATTTAATGAAAGTATCGGCAAGCCCCTGCACACCTAATCCTACAGGGCGATGACGCATATTAGAATTTTCAGCTTCTTTAACCGGATAGTAATTTCTATCGATTACCGTGTTCAGGTTTTTTATGACACGTTTGGTGATCTTAAAAAGTTCTTTATGATCAAATTCGTTTCCTTTGATGAACATTGGAAGTGCGATCGAAGCCAGGTTACAAACTGCAACTTCATCTGGACTCGTATATTCAAGAATTTCAGTACAAAGATTTGAAGAACGGATGGTTCCCAGATTCTTTTGATTAGATTTCCTGTTAGCCGCATCTTTATAGAGCATATAGGGAGTTCCTGTTTCAATTTGGGATTCCATAATTTTTTCCCAAAGCTCCCGTGCTTTTATGGTTTTTCGGCCTTTACCTTCCTCTTCATACTTTTCATATAGCTTTTCAAAATCTTCGCCGTAGGTGTCAAAAAGGCCTGGGCACTCATGAGGACACATTAAGGTCCATTGTGCATTCTGCTCCACTCTTTTCATAAATAGATCTGGCATCCACATGGCGTAAAACAGGTCGCGAGCGCGCATTTCTTCTTTTCCGTGGTTCTTTTTCAAATCCAGGAAATCCATGATATCTGCATGCCATGGTTCCACATACATCGCGAATGATCCTTTTCTTTTTCCGCCTCCCTGGTCCACATATCGGGCGGTATCGTTGAAAACACGAAGCATAGGTACAATTCCATTAGAAGTACCGTTTGTTCCCGAAATATAAGATCCGGTTGCACGAACATTATGAATAGATAAACCGATACCTCCGGCCGACTGGGAGATCTTTGCGGTTTGTTTTAGCGTATCGTAAATCCCATCAATACTGTCGTCTTTCATGGTTAAAAGAAAGCATGAAGACATTTGTGGTTTTGGGGTGCCAGAATTGAATAAAGTAGGTGTAGCGTGTGTAAAATATCTTTTAGACATCAGCTCATAAGTCTCTATAGCAGCGTCTAAATCATTTATATGTATGCCAATAGAAACGCGCATCAACATATGCTGTGGGCGTTCTGCAATTTTCCCGTTTAATTTCAAAAGATAAGATCTTTCCAGCGTTTTAAATCCGAAATAATCATAGCCAAAATCACGGTTATAGATAATAGTAGAATCCAGTTTCTCCTTATTGTCCATGATTACCTGGTAAACTTCATCTGAAAGCAACGGAGCCTTTTCGTCTGTTCTGGGATTTACATACTCATATAAATCTGTCATTACCTCAGAGAATGTCTTTTTAGTATTCTTATGAAGGTTGGAAACTGAAATTCTTGCTGCAAGCTTAGCGTAATCTGGATGTGCAGTAGTCATGGTCGCTGCAATTTCTGCTGCAAGGTTATCAAGCTCACTGGTGGTAACATTGTCATAAAGGCCTTCGATTACCCTCATGGCTACTTTTACGGGATCTACAAGTTCATTCAGGCCATAGCAAAGTTTTTTAACTCTTGCTGTAATTTTGTCGAACATGACGGGTTCTCTCCTGCCGTCTCTTTTTACTACGTACATACGCTACAGTTTTAGTTAGTGATGCTGAAACCTCTTGGGAAAAAGCATTAGCATCCCAGGCCGGTGGTTATAACCGGATTATTAAATTAAAATTTCGGGTGAAAATATTAAAGCTCAACCGGCGCTACGTTGGGGGACGCAGCGCAGTTGCTCTTTAGAAATCAGCATCAAAACTGATTTCATCTGATTCTTTGTCTTTGTTCATAACGCCTGCTTTCTGGTATTCGCTAACGCGTTTTTCGAAGAAATTGGTTTTACCCTGCAGGTTGATCATATCCATAAAGTCGAATGGATTAGACACATTGTACTCTTTTTCACATTCCAGCTCTACCAGTAGCCTATCGGTTACAAACTCAAGGTATTGAGTCATCAACTTGGCATTCATTCCTATAAGGCTTACCGGAAGTGATTCAGTTACAAACTCACGTTCTATATTTAAAGCATCAATAATGATCTCGCGTATTTTTTCTTTAGGCACTTTGTTCACCAGGTGGTGGTTATGAAGATGTACTGCAAAGTCACAGTGCATCCCCTCGTCCCTGGAGATTAATTCATTAGAGAAGGTTAGACCCGGCATTAATCCACGTTTTTTCAGCCAAAATATAGAACAAAAGGCTCCTGAAAAGAAAATTCCTTCTACCGCTGCAAACGCAATTAATCTTTCAGCGAATGAATCAGATTCGATCCACTTCAATGCCCAGTCTGCTTTTTTCTTGATGGCAGGAAACACTTCTATAGCTTTAAACAACTGATCTTTTTCCTTTTCATTTTTTACATAAGTATCAATTAGTAAAGAATAAGTCTCAGAATGGATGTTTTCCATCATGATCTGAAATCCGTAGAAAAATTTGGCTTCCGAATACTGAACTTCATTTACAAAGTTTTCAGCAAGATTTTCGTTTACAATCCCGTCTGATGCAGCAAAAAATGCCAATATATGTTTTAAGAAATAGCGTTCATCGGCATTTAGCTTGTCATTCCAATCTGTAAGATCCTGATGAAGATCTATTTCTTCTGCGGTCCAAAAACAAGCTTCCATTTTTTTATACCAGTCCCAAATGTCATGATGTTTAATTGGAAAGATCACAAAACGATCTTTATTTTCCTGTAAAATGGGTTCTGTTTGGGCCATATTTTTCTAGTTATTTGGGTTTCAGCTGGTTTTTATTGAAAAGTGTTTAACAAATATTTAAAAATGAGACGTATAATGAAAGAATTCTGGCTAAACGTTTTCAACAAAGTTTTCAACACGCTTAAACCTAAGTTTTTCATAGGGTCTTGTTAAAGGTAAAGTGTAAAATACTGTATTACAACATATTATAAATTGTTAATAATTTTATGAATTTAAAAATATAATATCTAAAATGAAAGAAATTAACGAGCCAAAAAAACACTCAAATTCCTTTCTTTAGAAGTTTTATTTAATACGAAAACCGGTAAAATTTTTACCGGTTTTCTAGAAAACAGAACTAATTTTTTGGTTGGCAACCTATAAAATTATTGGAATAAAATTTTTTTTAATTAGGTAATATGCCACATTCAACTTCCAGGATAGAAATCTGACACCTAAAATTTTTACTTGTATTTAATCGCGGGGGGGGAAAGATTTAAAAAAAAATCTTTTCAGTAGGTTTCAGGATTTGAAGAATTTAAATATAGGGAATTAGTAGCGAAAAATATAATATATATTACTGAAAATTAATCTATTGCCTTATTTGTTAACAGTGAAATTTTTAGCAACTTCTTCAAGTTCATTATACCAATCCTCACCAAATTTCCGAATAAGGGCATCTTTGGTGAATTTGTAAATAGGAACCTGTAATTCTGCTCCAAGGCTGCAGGCGTCATCACAAATTTCCCAGCGATGGTAATTTACAGCAGCAAAAGAAGAATAATCCTGAACCCGAACCGGATACAGATGGCAGGAAACCGGTTTTTTCCAGTCGATATCTCCCTGGTTGTATGCTTCTTCAATTCCGCAGAGCGCTGTGCCTTTATCATCAAAAGTTACGTAAGCACAATCGGCATCATCTATTAAGGGAGTCTCTATTTCACCATTTTCCCTGGTGATATAAACGCCCTGTTTTTCAATGGCTTCTATACCTTCTTTACGCAAATATGGTTTTACTTTAGGATAAATTTTTTCCATAATCGCTCTTTCTTCTGGCTCAACGGGAGCGCCAGCTTCCCCATCTATACAGCAGGCGCCTTTACAGGATGAAAGATTACACACAAAATCATTCTTAATGATCTCTTCAGAAACTAAAGTTTTGCCTAATTGAAACATGGGACAAAGATAATTTTCTATGTTTTACGAAGAAGAATTTGAAGGATAAAATTCATATAAAATTAACAGGGTACTTGAATTGTCAATCAGATAATCTAAAGTACTTTTGCACGCAATTTTGAAAATTACTGGTGATGTTTAAAGTATTAGATTTCAGGCAAATATTTACTGCAGGGATGATTCTTTTTGCGGTGATAGATATTATTGGGAATATCCCGATCATCATTGATCTGCGTAAAAAAGTTGGTCACATTCAAAGTGAAAAGGCTTCTATCGTCGCGGGGATTATTATGATCGTTTTTCTTTTTCTGGGAAAGGAGATTTTAAATCTTATAGGTATAGATGTAAATTCATTTGCGGTGGCGGGTTCTTTTATACTTTTCTTTCTCGCTTTAGAAATGATTCTGGGAATAAGCCTTTACAGGGATGATGCCCCGGAAACCGCTTCAGTGGTTCCTCTTGCATTTCCATTGATAGCAGGTGCCGGTACTATGACTTCTTTGGTTTCTTTACAGGCTGAATATGAAACGGTAAATATCATTGTAGCTATCGTTATCAATATTATATTTGTGTACCTGGTTTTAAAATCCTCCGGAAAGATTGAAAAGGTTCTGGGAAGCCAGGGGATTAATGTAATACGAAAAGTGTTTGGTGTTATCCTTTTGGCAATCGCCGTAAAGCTTTTCGCTACGAACATTCAGAATTTATTTTCATGAAATATTTTATTTATACTATTATTTTTTTAGCTGTCGCTTTTATTGGAATTAGTGTTCAGTCTCTAGACCTGGATAATGTACTGGAAGGTGATAGTGGTAATGCGTTGATTGTAATTGCTGCCAGTCTTTGTGTGATTGTGCTTATGGTAATTCTACTGGTTTCCAGAACCATTTCTAAAAAACACCAATAAATATGGATTTTGATGTATTAATCATTGGTGGTGGGGCTGCAGGCCTTTCCTGCGCACTCGTAATAGGTTCTGCCCTTGATAAGCCTTACGCTGAAAATAGAAAAGCGGGAATTATCCTGCATCAAAAATCTTCCCATCTACAATCTGCCTTACTCCAAAATGTATTCGGAATTTTACCCGGGACAAAAGGACTGGATGTTTTAAAAGCAGGGGCGAAACATCTTTCTGATCTCTACCCGGAAATGCAACAGATTACGAAGGAAAAAGTAAAAGAAGTCACTGAAATAGATGGCGGGTACCGTGTAATTACCAATAAAAGTGAATACTCTTCTAAAAAAGTCGTGGTAGCAGTCGGCTATAACAATCCGTTTAATATCAATGGACTTGAAGAGTACCTTATTCCGCATAAAAAGGCTAAAGCCGCTAAAAATAGAATTCAACTAAAGAATGAGGATCATATAGTGAGACCTGGTTTGTATGTAGCGGGTACACTGGCCGGATGGCGCAGTCAGTTTGCTATTGCCAGCGGAAGCGGTGCTGCGGTAGCAACCGATATTTTAACCGACTGGAATAATGGAGAGCATACGAAGGTGCATGATAAACTATCTTAAAAAGTATAATATAAAACTCAGGGGAAGTGTAGCCACAGCCATTATCATGAAACTCTGCTGGAGATTTCTAAATAATAAGGCACGTTTTAACTGTTTTTTAAACTGAGTATCATCGCTGGAAGCTATTTGTTTTTTTAGAAGGTTTCTTGAAACATTAGAAGAATTAACCAGAATATCCTTTTTGAGAAAAAGATAAGTGCTATTATCCAGGAGTCTGAATGAGATGGCGATAATGAACAGGAATAAAGGTGCTAGGGGCCAAATCGCCGATAGATATTGTAAAAAATTTTCCATCAGAATTCCAAAGTATTATTTTTCCCTGGACAACTCAATCACTTTCTGAATTATTCGATCATCTTCATTTAAATATCGTTCAAATGCATTAGTGCCAAAAAGTTGCTGAGCAATTTCGGCCTTTAAATATTTCTTTAATAGTGGTTTGCGTTCTTCGCTTGTTTTTTCAATTCCCAGGTTCATAGTACGTAAATACCGATCAAAATCGTTGATCATTTCTTCGGTAATTATGATCTTGTCCCTGAAATCTTCTTTAGGGACAGCATTGTAATATTCCCTGTTTTTTTCCAGGATATCAAAAACAAAACGGCTCATATATCCACTGCGAAGTAAAAATGTAAGCTTCTCTTTTTCAGAATCGGTGTCTTTGGGAACAAAAATATCTGGAATGATACCGCCGCCCCCATAGACAATTTTGCCACCCGGAGTTTTATATTTTAAAGAATCATTTACCTCGATACTGTCGGCATTATTCAATTCGCCATTTTTGTAGCGCCGCATATAGTCATTGAAGTAAGACTCGTTGCCATTTTCATAAGGTTTCTGGATAGATCTTCCCGTTGGAGTGTAATACCGCGCAATAGTGAGCCTAACAGCACTACCGTCACCTAATTCCATTTCACGTTGCACCAGGCCTTTGCCATAAGAACGGCGTCCCACAATGATGCCCACGTCGTTATCCTGCAAAGCTCCGGCCACCACTTCACTTGCGGAGGCAGAATTTTCATTGATGAGCACAAAAACTTTCCCGTTTTCAAAGTCGCCTTTTTTTTGCGCATAGGTTTCTTCAATAGCTCCGCTTTTATTTTTGGTGAAGAGGATGAGTTTATCGTCTTTAATAAATTCATCGGCAATGTTGATGGCTTCTGAAAGGTACCCGCCGGGATTGTTTCTAAGATCCAGAGCTATTTGTTTTGCTCCATTTCGCTTCAGGTCTTTAATTGACTCGCTAAATTCTTCATAAGTGGTTTCAGAAAAACGGTCTATTTTAATGTAGCCTAAATCTTCAGTAAGCATATAAGAAGCATCAAGGCTTTTAAGAGGAACTTTTCCGCGTTTCAGTTTAAAAGTGAGCAGGTCTTTAATTCCTTTTCTTAAAACCTTTAGGGTAACTTTTGTATTTGCCTTACCCTTAAGTTGAGTGGTAATGGAGTCATCACTTATTTCCCGATCAAATAGTTTTTCACCATTGGCATATAGAATTCTATCTCCACCGCGAATACCAATCTTTTCGCTTGGCCCACCTTCCAGTGCTTTTATCACCACTATAGTATCCTGAATTTTGTAAAAACTTACTCCAATACCCACGAAATCACCTTTCATATTTTCGGTAACCCGGGCATATTCCTCCTTTGGAATATATACCGAATGAGGATCGAGGTTCTCCAGAATTTTATTTACCGTTACATCTACAATACTATCTGTATTCACGTCGTCTACATATTCATAATCTATGTAGTCTATAAGTCGGTTAAGCTTTTGTTTTTTAGGGTTCGCAGAAAAAAGCTCATCTGTAGGATCAAAATCCAGCCTGGCGCCGAGAATTAAGCCAATGGCGCAGGCGATACTAAGTAATAGTGGCGTGTATATTTTTCTTCCTTTCAATCTTCGAGTGCTGTTATTTGCTCAAGTTCAACTCCTGCTTTTTTTAGAAAATTGAGCCCGGAATTGTCTTTATAATCAATTTGATAAACCAGTCTGCTTATACCAGATTGGTGTATTAATTTACTGCATTCCTTACACGGTGACATGGTAATGTACAGCGTAGCATCTTTACATGATTGCGTGGAACCTGCTACTTTAAGGATTGCATTGGCTTCAGCATGTAAAACGTACCATTTGGTATAACCTTCTTCATCTTCACAAAAATTTTCAAACCCAGTTGGTGTACCATTGTATCCGTCAGAAATTATCATTCTATCCTTTACAATTAACGCGCCAACCTGTTTTCTATTACAATGAGATAATTTACTCCATTCCCGGGCAATTCTCAAATATGCCTTATCGTATTTTAGCTGTTTTTTCTTATTCATGGCAACTATAAAGTCTCATTAGCAGATATTAATAATAGCCTGCAAATTAAAAGATTATTGTGAAAAATTGAGGTTAAAGATTTTTTAATCTACAAGGCCAGATAACTTTCTACGAGAATGGGAAGAATAATTCCTATGACAATGGAGGCTGTGACTATGATCCAATCCCTTTTGGAAACATTCAGTATATTTTGAAGCAGGAAGCCGATGATCATAACAGCCAGCACCACTATAATTTGTGCAGTTTCAATTCCTAAAGCAAATTCTACCAATGGCCAGAATTTACTTTCAGATCCCGCAGCGATCATTTTAAAGTAAGAAGAGAAACCAAGGCCGTGAATGATTCCGAAAAAGGCGGTGGTGAAATAAAGTATACTAAAGTTGTTATTTTTAACTTTTCTCCCCGCTGTGGCGATATCGAAAATAGCCGTCGCCAAGATGGTTACGGGAATTAAGAACTCTACATAATTGGCATCAACCCTTACAATTTCGTAAACCGACAGGAAAAGAGCAAGAGTATGGCCCAACGTAAAAAGAGTGACCAGCCATAAGACCCGCTTCCAGGTGCTAAAACCGTACGAAGCTACCAGAACTATTAAGAAAAGTACATGATCGTATGCCTGCCAGTCCAAAACGTGGTCTAGCCCAAGTTCAAAATACAGCCAAAATTGGGACATGGTTGGTGGTATTAGGGAATTATCGAAAGTACAATTTATTCCTATAAAAGCAAAGTGGTATTTACGCTGCCAAAAATTGCAGATCATTACCTATTTAAAATACCACTTTGATGGTATTTTTTAAACAAAGCCTTGGGGTTATCTTAGCATCGTCCAATAAATGGTACTTGTGATTATTGATTGATACTTGCGGGAATTTGAGTAGGGTCGAATTTCCGAATTGTTTTGTTGGGGTAGAACAGATAATGTGTATCTAAATTTTCAATTTTGACTGTTATTGGTCACGTAAAAGCCTTCAGAATTTCTCTGGAGGCTTTTTATATTTTCCACTTAGATTAAAAAATTCTTTCATTTCCTGAATTTATTTGATTCCGTCGACTCGATTTGAGGGTCTCCATATTCCCTTGATTTACATTATAAGATTCTGAAACAAATTCAGTATGAGATTCTTTTTCGGTTTAGGAAACTTTACGGATAAATAAAAAAGGTCCAAACAAATTCGTTAGATTTTTCACAAGCTTTATATTTACCTTTCCAAGCCAATTATTATGGATAAAGATCTTAAGAAGATCTCAGATTACTGGAAAGAAATATATTCCAGCAAGGTAAAGGAATATCGTCCTTTTGAAATTTCTGCCGATTTTAAGCGCTATGCCTCCCTTTTTGCTATTGGCAATTCTTATTTATATATCGTAAATCTTCATGATTTTGAACTGGAATATGTTTCAGAATCTGTAGAAGGTTTTGTGGGAATGAAGGCTGAAGATGTAGAACTTCAAGACCTGATGAAAACGGTACTTTCTGAAGAAATTGAAAATATTAAACTTAAAAGCAGGGTTGTTAGTGATTTTTATACCTCGTTTTTAGATACAGATAGTGCACTTTCATATAAGAATATGTTTTCCTATAGAATGAGGGCTCCCAGCGGGGAAATAAAAACAATGCTTTATCAGGCAATTCCATTAAGCGTGTTGAAAAATGGGATGCCAGAGCATGTATTATGTATCCAAACTGATGTTTCTCATTTGAAAGTGAGCAGTACCAATGCGGTATCGTTTATTAATATAGAGGGCAAAAAATCTTATTTTAATGTAGATGTCGCTAGGGGAAAGTTTGATCCCCGGGCCTGTCATGACGGTAATAATGATCTATCTGAACTTATTTCTGAAAGGGAGAAGCAGATAGTTGTAAAATTTTCCAGAGGCTTAAATGCAGAACAAATTGCCAGGGAGCTGAATCTCTCCCATCATACCATTAAAACCCACCGAAGAAATATTCTACAGAAAAGCGGCTGCACAAACACCACAGAGTTAGTGGCAAAGTGCCTTATTAATGGCATCATTTCTCCAAGTCTGGGTTAATAGCTAAGGCTTCGGAACACGTCTTGGAATTTTGTCAATCCACCTATATTTTGCCAAAATCTAAAACCTGATTTAGATCGTTGAAGGATGTATTAGGAGAAGATTTCAAACTATTATAAGGTTCCTACGGCTCCTTTAAAAAAAATTCAAGAGCAATATCCGGAAAAAATAAGATGCTTATTCTTACCCTTAAGCTCTTCAGAATTAAATTCGATTTCTGCTGAATAGAATAATTTTAATCCGCTTAATAAAAGTGGTCATTGACTGCTTTTTATTTTGATGGCGAATTACTTATATTGGAGATTGTTTAACTTTCAAAAAATGAATCAATTCAGAGAAATCTCAGATTACTGGAAAAAAGAATATTCTGAAAAGATAAAAAATAACCAGGAGTACGATGCTTCGGAACAGTTTAAACAGCTTGCCGCATTTTTCGCTCCCGGGCGATCTTATTATTATATAATCAACTTTCATAATCTTGAATTGGATCTTGTTTCCAATTCAGTAGAAGATTTTATTGGGATAGATAGTGAAAATGTAAGCATGCAGGATCTGCTTAAAACCGCTCTACCCGGTGAAATTGAAAATATCCAAAAAAAAGAAAACGTGATTCGGGATTTCTACCTGAGATTTCTCGATTCTGAAGAAATACTTTCATATAAAGTTCTTTATACTTACCAGATGGAAGATGCTCATGGCAAAATTCGTACTATTTTACAGCAAGCAACACCCCTTTCAATTACAGAAGATGGAATATTTCAACATGTATTCAGTGTACACTCAGATATTTCGCATTTGAGAGCTGCCAGTACAAAGGATGTTTCATTTATAAATCTTTCAAACGGGGAGTCATATTATAATATCAATACCTCGCATGGTTGTTTTGATCCCAAATTTTCAGAATTTAAAAATGAAAATCTCAAAGATCTTTTATCTGAAAGAGAAAAAGAGATTTTGAGTGAGTTGGCTAAAGGACGTAATGCAAATGAAATTGCGAGTGCTTTAAATCTTTCACCACATACCATTAAAACCCACAGGAAAAATATACTTGAAAAAAGTGGTTGTGGCAATACCCCACAACTTGTGGCCAAGTGTCTTACGGGGGGAGTAATCTCAATATAAGTTTTTTGTAAAATGCGTCCCATTTAATTATAATTAATTCCTCCTGTTGGCAAGATTTGCGTGGTGATATAAATTATCGTAATCGAATTTTTGGTAAAACATTCTCTGTTTGAAAAAATCGACTTCTATTATATAATTCACAATTTTATCTTCAGATAAATAATTTGCTATTTCATTTTTCTGAACCAATTTTTTTATATTTTTGCCATCCACTAGCTCGAGTGGCGGAATTGGTAGACGCGCTGGATTCAAAATCCAGTTCTTTCGGGAGTGCGGGTTCGATTCCCGCCTCGAGTACTTTTAACGTATCAAATTACATCAAAACCCCGTAAACTTCACTGTTTACGGGGTTTTTTATTTTTCCTGACATCATATAATATCAATTGAATACATCTAAAAGGTGTCCTATTCGGTGACCTTTTGGGAATCAAAAAATAGGTCACCGAATGGTGTTAAAAACGTTGATATACAGTGTTTTATAAGATTTTAAATTTAAAATAATTGCATATCTTAGAAACAAAATACTCAGGTTATGCAACACTTATTGTCAGTTCTATTCTATATCAAAAGAAATAAAATAGATAAGCAGGGAAAAGTTCCAATATATATGCGAGTTACCTACAATGGTAAAAGAGCAGAGATTAGTGCTATGAGAAAGGTAGATTTAACGAAATGGAATTCTAAAGGTAATATGGTTAGAGGGTATTCTTCAGAAGCTAAGATCATTAATAGAAATTTGGATATAATGCGTAACCGGGTTCATGAAATCCATCAAAAGCTATTGGACAGACAGGACGATATCAATGTGACGGTTATTAAGAATGTCTATTTAGGTAATTCTAATACTCAGAAATCCATACTTGAAATGTTTGATGAGCACAATACGAGAATGGACAGGCTGGTTGGAAAGGACTATTCCTTTAGAACGCTCCAACGTTATAAAACAACGAAAAAACACTTAGCTGCATTCATCTCGTCTTATTTTAAACTTAAAGACTATCCAGTAAAGGATATTGACATAAAATTTATAAACAGCTTTATCTACTATCTAAAAACGGAACTAAATCTTTCCCATAATTCTGCCATGAAGTATCTGGCCTATGTTAAAAAAATTGTTCGTGTAGCACATGCCAACGGCTGGATTGAAAAAGACCCCTTCTATAATTTAAAACTTAAACGCGAGGTTATAGACAGGGAGTTTTTAAACAAAGAGGAGATTATTAAAATCATGGAAAAGCAATTCGATATTCCAAGAATTGAACAGGTGAGAGATATTTTTCTTTTTTCATGCTATACGGGGCTCGCTTATGTGGATGTATTTAATTTGACCGCCGATGATATCGTAAAAGGGATTGATGGCAACCAATGGATTAAGGTAAAGAGGGCCAAGACTAAAACCTTAAGCAGTATTCCTATACTTCCGGTTGCAGAAAAAATTATTGAAAAATATAAGAACCGGGATAATCCAACCGGAAAACTTTTACCGGTATATACTAACCAACGTATGAACAGTTATTTAAAAGAAATTGCTGATCGCTGCGGAATCAAAAAGAATCTGACTTTTCATATGGCTCGACATACTTTTGCTACTACAGTGACCCTCACTAATGGAGTTCCAATAGAGTCGGTGAGTAAAATGCTTGGACATCGCTCTTTAAAAACTACCCAGCATTATGCGAAAATCCTGGATGAGAAACTGAGTGAGGATATGAATTTATTGAAAGCACGAATTTTAGCAAATGATCGAGAGTAAAAGTAAAAAATCAA
Source organism: Christiangramia sp. (assembly GCF_029937855.1). Lineage (GTDB taxonomy): Bacteria > Bacteroidota > Bacteroidia > Flavobacteriales > Flavobacteriaceae > Christiangramia. Next base: position 16,851 of record NZ_JAPYPC010000031.1, on the reverse strand, counting down.
TATTTGGTGAATATGATCACCAAAAAACATAATATTTGGTAAATAGGATAGCCAGCGTAATTTAATATCTATTGTTAATTACCTCCAGATTAGACATTTTTTATTGTTTTTTTATTTTTATTGAAAAAACATCAAATTTCAAAAGCAATCATTTGATACAATTTGCTACACAGAAATTACATAAAATAAATTTCAGCGCATCAAATTACACTATTCTCAGTCAAATTATATTATTGCTGAATAATATGTAATTATAATCGATTTTCAGTATATTTAATTGATGTTTTGTCAGTAAGTTTTTAAGCTGATTTACATCCAGATTAAGATGAAGACTGAGATTGAATATATACGAGTAGGCACACAATATTTTAAACTTGTAGAGGCTCCTACTATTAACGGGAATGGAAATGAAATTCTGGTGTCATGGAACATTGAAACCATTCGGCAGGACCACGGCAAAACATTTCTGGCCAGCATTCCGAAATTTGATGGATTTACCTGTATTCCAAGCCATTTAAACTTTCAATCTACCTATCATAATTTTTACAATATTTATTCTCCCCTAAGTCATCAGATTGTGGAAGGAAGCTGTCCCAAATCTCGGGAGTTTATAGAACATATTTTCGGGGATCATTATGAGTTGGGATTAGATTACCTGCAATTATTATTTACTAAACCTACTCAAATACTTCCCATTTTGTGTTTGGTATCCCGGGAGCGATCTACCGGAAAAAGTACATTTTTAAAATGGCTGAAACAGATCTTTGAAAATAACCTGACCTATCTTACCAATGACAGTTTTAGCAGTCAGTTTAATGCTGACTGGGCTAATAAATTACTGATTTGTATTGACGAGGTCTTATTCAATAAAGAAGAACTGACCGAGCGTATCAAATATTTAAGCACGACAAATTTCAACAAGCTGGAGGCTAAGGGCAAAGACAAGCGGGAAGTAGAATTTTTTGGGAAGTTTATCCTTTGTAGCAATAATGAAGAGAATTTCATAAAAATAGATCATCATGAAACCCGGTTCTGGGTATTAAAGATTCCTTCGATTAAAAAGGAAAATACCGGATTTTTAGAAGCCCTGGAAAAAGAGATCCCAGCTTTTTTACACTTCCTTCAGCACCGTTCTTTACATAGTACACATCAAACCCGAATGTGGTTTACCCCCAAACAAATTGAAACTCCAGCTCTATTCAAGCTGGTTCAGAATAACCGAAACCGAGTAGAGAAGGAGTTGGCCAGTATTTTACTAATGGTCATGGAAGAGCATGATCTTAAGGAAATAAATTTATGCCCCATGGACGCGTTAAATGCACTTAGTAAAACAAGGCTAAGGACAGATTTGACCCAGATTAGGAAAATTCTAAAGCAAGACTGGAATCTTGAAAATATATCCAACTCGAACCGTTATGAAAAGTTTACGCTTTGGGAGGATGGCAGCTCCAACCTATCGAATACCAAAGGACGCTATTTCACTATAAATAAAAATTTTATCCTGGATAATTTTGAAGATCAGCATTCGGACTGAATCACAGAAATTGAAGTGGAATGATGAATTGATGACAAAGTGATGACACGGAAACTCCTGGTTTTTCGGGAGGTTACGTCAGTTGGCATCGTTTCATCATTTTTTTGGATACTGCTGAGAAAATAAGATTAATCATTTCTTCATTTTTTGATGAATGATGACAGAATCTTCTTAGACCAGTAATAGTAAGACTTAAGACTGTCATCGTTTTGTCATCAAAGTGGCATCAAAAATAAAAATGATGACAAAAATTGAGAAAACAAGAAAATACTCATATAGGTGCATTTTAAGTCAAATAATATGCTGATGAAAGAAAAAAGGAACATACCAGGACTTACCTGCGAAAGAGCCCGTAGTATTTGCATCGTGAAAACACTCGCAAAACTAGGGCACTTTCCAAGTAGGATAGCGGAAAAAGAAGCCTGGTTTCTGAGTCCCCTACGGTCAGAAACGCAGGCCTCTTTCAAGGTGTCTCTAAAATTGAACCGATGGTATGACCATGGAATAGGAACGGGCGGAAACGTGCTGGATTTGATTGTAGCAATACAAAAGTGTTCGGTAAAACAAGCATTAGAATTTCTAAACAATAAGCAGCTTTCTTTTTCTTTTCAGCAGCCCATTTTAAAAAAGAGGACTGCTTCAAAAATTTTAGTGTTTGAAGTGAAGCCAATACAACATCCGGGATTGATTCAATATTTAGGCTCCAGGAAAATTTCGATCTACATAGCAGTACAATATTGTAAAGAAGTCTGGTATCGATTAAATGGGAAGGAGTATTTCGCTTTGGGTCTGCAAAACAACGAAGGGGGATGGGAACTTCGGAATAGATATTTCAAAGGATCCAGTTCACCAAAAACCTATACCTATCTAAAGACACATTCAGATCGCTTGATTCTTTTGGAAGGCATGTTTGATTTGTTATCCCTGGCTGAATTATTTCCCGGTGAATTTATAAATTCAGATATCGTTGTTTTGAACTCTTTAGCTTTTTTACAAAAAGTCACTCCCCATTTTAAAAGTTATACGAAAGTTGATCTGTACCTCGACAATGATCTGCCTGGAAATAAAAATAGAAAAAAGCTACTTCAGGATTATAAGAACACAAAAGATAGAAATGAGCTATTTCAGGGATATAAAGACCTGAATGAAAAGCTGATTTCAACTAAGATAGTAATGAAAGAATTGAATAAAAAATAACCTTAAAAAAAGTAAATGCCACAAGGGAGATTTCATTTTGGAAGGCAAAGCAAGATGTGTCATTGTCATGACAATCTTGCTTTGCGCCCGGAGGTTGCAAAGAAAATAAATATTAAAAATGAAACGGGAATACATCCAGATACGCTGCTCGATCTACGAGAAAAAGCTACTCAAAAAAAGAGCAGCCAGGGCGGGAATTTCCCTTTCTGAATATTTGCGTTCTACTGCTTTTAAGATCAATATGGTCGAACGCATTACCCCAGAGCAATTAGAATGCTATCAGCTACTGGTTCAGTATAAAAACAATTTTAGCCGGATCAGCAATATGTTTAAAAAAAGTAATCCCCAGTTGTCAAAGGAAGTACAGCATTTAGCTGAAGAAATCAGGAACCATTTAAAAAGCTTCAAAAAATGATTGGGAAAGGACATTCTATAGCTAGCACCGGTGCCTCTATAGAATATGGATGGAACCAGGAAAAAGAGGCCGAAGTGATTTATAAAGACCAGCTGGCCGGAGAGACCCCGAAAGAGATCACAGAAGAATTTAAGATCATCCAGTCACAGAATGAGCGGTGCACCCAGAATACCCTCAGTTTTATATTAAGTCCCACCGTTAAGGATGGACAGGAGATGAGCAAAGCGCAACTTAAAGAGATCACCAGCAGATTCCTCAAAGAAATGGAATTAAAGAACAGGCAGGCCATTGCTTTTGTTCACCGGGACAAGGCACATACCCATGTGCATGTATATGTGAACCGGATTGGTTTTGACGGAAAAGCTTATAATGATAGTTTCATTGGAAAACGAAGTCAGATCGCAGCAGACAATGTAGCCAAGGAGCTAGGGCTTACCAGGGTTCGGGATGTACAACAGGAAAAACTAAAAGAATTGAACTGGCAGCGACTGGCCATTAGACATATCAATAATAAAGTAATGGAAACCCGGCCTAAATCACTGGATGAATATATCAGTAAAATGAAGTCATGTGATGTACAGGTAATTCCTTCCATCAATAAATCAAATCAACTACAGGGTTTTCGGTTTGAATACAAAGGAGCTAATTTAAAAGGGAGTGAGGTACACCGGTCCATGACTGGAGGAAAAATTATTGGAGAAATTAGCCAATATGCGAAAGGTATTGGAATGAAAGAAATATCCAGTGGTTTAAAACTGATGGATAAGACGGTACAGCTTAGTACGAATATGGCTAGTAAAATAGCCAAAGACTTAATAAAACAAGTGATCAAAAGAGGGCTGGATACCGGGATGGGATTTTAAAATAAATAAGATATGAAAAAACTAGATGAGATCATGGAGCTGATGACCGATGAGATGGCTGATTTTAAGCTGGCCATTTTAAAGCTGCGCAAACTCTCCGGAGAAATTGAGCAAATGAGTATTCCCATAAGCACCGAGGCATTGGAAAAGAACCTGAACGCTTTCCTGGAAAAGCAGGAAGAGAATGATCAGTTGAAGGATGATATACTGAAAGGCATTGATCAGAAATTAAAAAATGCCAGGCTGATGCCCAATTATATGCTCCTCCTATTCGGTATTTTCGGAATATTAATGTTAGGCTTATTGGGATATTTTAAATCATCCGCCACAAAAGCAGCCGAAGAGAAATTTGAAATGTACCAAATGATGAATTCCGAAAGTGAATTCTTTAAAAATTATCTTTCAGAAAATCCAGAAATCAAAAATGGATATAGCGAGTGGCTGGAAGAAAATAAGTAGCATTTGTCATGACAATTTCCTTGTCGCAAATTATCCTAATTATTACAGTAAATGCTTTGGAAATCCCTATAAAATGGTAATTTATTACAGTAAATTTTGTCGCATAAGTGTTATGCGCCCTATGCTATTTTTACTTTACGCTTAACTTCCCGTACACTATAAAAACAGCACAGGAACCACGCGCAAGGTTAGTTATGGGAGAAATGGGAAAATTTGTAGAAGGTTTAAGTTTAAAAATGGTAATTAAACCTAATTTTTTTTATATTAAAAATGACGTTGTGGAAAATTCAAAATTATTTATTTTGGATGTATAAACCGCTCTAAAGTCTCTTCAGAAATATCAGGATTGGCACCTATATTCCCAGCTACTAAAGCACCCATGGCGCAAGCCTGATCCAATGCTGATTGAGGTAATACTCCCTTCATAAGTTTTGCAATCAATGTAGCAAGAAATGAATCTCCTGCGCCAACAGTGTCTTTTACTGCTATCTTATAACCGGAGTTATAATAAAGTGTTTTGTCGTGCAGGAGCACAGCACCATGTCTACCTTTTGTCACGCAAATAGATTTTGCATTAGAATTATCCGCAATAAAAAGCAGATTTTGTTCTAAGGAGTTATATTTGGAACCCAGTATACCGGCAATTTCAAAAAGCTCTTCGTCATTGAACTTTATAAATTCAGAATGCTGCATTAGGTCTTTTAGTAGCTCCTTTGAATAATGCGGCGAACGTAGGTTAAAGTCCAGTATCCTGTATTTGGCTTGTGGTATAAGTTTAAAGAGGGCCTTTCTGCTTACTTCATCTCGGCCAATCAAACTACCAAATATAAATGCATCAGACTGCTCAACTGAATTAATCATGGATTGGGTAACATCAATTTTATCCCAGGCTGAAGGATACTTAATTTCATAAGTAGCAGAACCATTGGCTGAAAGGCTAACATTTACCATTCCGGTTTTGTACTTTTCATCTTTAAGAATGTTCCCAGTTTTTATATTTCGTGAGTTAAGATAATATAGCAATTGATTTCCTTCCACATCAGCACCAATCTTACTAATCATCTCTGTAGATACTCCCATACTGCTCAGTCTGCTGGCTACATTTAATGGTGCACCACCAATTCTCTCTTTATCAGGGAAGACATCATACAGTATCTCTCCAAAACATACTGCTTTTAATTTTCTTGTCATCATTTTTGTATTAGGATTATAAAGCGAGATAATATTTTTTTAATAAAAAACACGAGGATGAACCCCGTGTTTTTAAAGACTAAATCAAAAAAATTAAATTAATATCCAGGATTTTGAACATACAGTCCCCCGGTAAAATCGATCTCACGTTGTGGAATGGGATAATACTCATCCCTACCAGCAGTAAAAACCGCATTGGCTAAAAAATCTCTTTTTGTTTTTTCTTCTTCAAGATAAGCGTTCAGGGTTTCCTCAGCTTCACCCCATCTCACAAGATCGAAAAATCTTGGACCTTCCATTCCAAATTCAAGTCTTCTCTCAAATTTAAGTGCTTTCCAGGCAACTTCTTTACTTGGAAAAGAATCATATAGTCCTACATTATAGATATCCGAAGCTCCCGCATCTACAGGCTTCTGGGTACTTGCTGCTGCTCTTGTTCTCACTTCATTAATTAAAGGTAAAGCCTCATCATAGCGGTCTAACTGAATAAGTGCCTCTGCCTTAAACAGTAGAACATCTGCATACCGAATAAAGATGACGTTTCGCGAGGTACCTACAAAAGGCCCTTCCTTCACATAACAGGAACAATCGGGAGCTTGTTGTTCTTTCATATTGCCGAAAAATCCATACACGCCGGGATCTCTGGCCCAACTAAATTTGTAGATCATATCTCCCTGTTCATTCACCGTATTTCTATATTTAAAAGGTCTACCAGGAACTCCCACAGTATGATCTAATCTTGGATCCACCGTTAGACTAGACGGAACAGATACTGTTCCATCTTCCTGAACATTATTCAAAATATCTGAATCATTAAAGGAATCTAAAAGAGGTAATCCATTAGCGTCCGTTTTAAATGCATTTACCATATTTTGGCTGGCTAGATGAAATCCGCAACATCCATAAAGCCCTGTTCCATGAGGAGAATTTAATCCTGTAACGAAACTTACTCTTCCAACTCTGGTACCGTCATCAATAGAAAATTGAGCTGCCCAAATCGATTCTGGTCCGTTCTCAAATTCTACTAGAAAATTATTACCGTAATCAGGTTCGAGGCTACCAGTAACCTCATTCGCATAATCAATCACTTCTTGAAGCATAGCAGTATTTATATTCACTACCTGATGATTTTCATTCTGTTCATATGCCTGATAGAGTCTCGTTTTAGCAAGATAAGCAGCAGCAGCATTCCTATTAGCTCTTCCTACTTCAGACTGAGACTGAGGCAAATTATTATAAGCGAAAAGAAAATCTATAGCGATCATGTCCCATAATTCCTGGTTCGGAAGGTCGTTCCCTGTATCTGCAACCTCGTCCTGTGTTAGGTTCTCAGTGATATAGGGTATTTTTTTAAAGATTCTTTTAAGCATAAAGTGACAGTGAGCCCTTAAAAACATTAATTCTGCCTGTCTGGTAGTTTTAAGATCATATTCTTCATCAGGAATATCATTGATAACCCTTAAGGCAAAATTGATTCTTGAAATTGCCTTATAATAGTTAGTCCATGTTCTTGGAGCCATAAATTCTCCTTGATCTGGAACTGTTAAATAATACTGTTCATATCTGTCTACTTCACCAACATCGCCACGACCTCCGCCGCCTTTATAAGAATCATCAGAGCGAACGCTTCCATACACCCACATATTTGTTAACGGGCCTATCATATCGTCATTTGCAATGCCTGCATAAGCCGCAATCACGAGAGATTCAGCATTTTCAGCAGTAGCTACATTTTCGTTGGAAAGAACTCCTTCCGGTTCGTATTCTAGAAAATCTTCTGAACAGGATATAAATAAACTCGAAAGCAATAGTCCTGTAATAATATATTTAAAATTTTTCATGATTGTATTTTTAAAAATTCACGTTTAGACCAAGGGAAACCACGGTAGGTACAGGGATTCGATTTACATCTGTTCTTTCCGGATCAGATCCTATATAATCATTAGGTGTAAACCAAAACAGGTTTTCTCCCTGAAGATATATTCTGAAGCTTTCCAGGACACCTAGTTTTTCAATTAGAGCCTCAGGCAGGGAATATCCTAACTGGGCGTTTCTAATCTTGAAATATGAATTATTCCTGTACAAATAATCGGAAGTTCTCAAGTCGTTAAATGCCAGTGATAAGGAAGGAATATCGGTATCTGTATTGGTTGGGGTCCATGCATCTAGCACACCAAGCCCGGCATTTTCCCTTCCCTGAACGAAATTGTTCCAGAATATATAAGGATCCTGACCAATTCTTCCTGTCACGCCAGATCCAAATACTGAAAAATCCCAGTTCTTATATCCAAGGTCTATTCTAACACCATATTCAAGGTCTGGTAAAGTTGTCCCTATGAAATCACGGTCGTCAGTATCTATAACATTATCACCATTAAGGTCTTGAAACTTGATACCTCCTGGGCGGGCACCTACCTGTTCCGGAGAATTATCTATATCCTCCTGGCTTTGAAACAATCCATCTGTTCTGTATCCAAATATGGAAAATTGAGATTGTCCCAGTATAGAGTTTTCTGCTGTTCCCGGGAATCCTGCGCGTACTTCTTCAGGTAGAAATGTAATCTCATCCGAAAAGGAAGATAGATTGGTTGACACCGAAAAAGTAAGCCCATTATCTAAAGTATTGCTATATGCAAGGGCAAACTCCCAACCTTTAGTCTCCGTTGTAGCTCCATTTAAAACCCGCTGCTGTCCTTCTCCAAGTACAGAAGGAATGGGAGGAGTGGTTAAAATATCTACTGTCTCCCTTGTAAAATAATCAAACGAACCGCTCAGTTTATTATCAAAAAGTCCAAAGTCTACCCCAAAGTTCCATTCTTTAGTGGTTTCCCATTTAAGGTCTGGATTCTCAGCCTGAACAGAAACAAAACCAGAAGGCAAGTTTCCTGTATTATTTCCATTGATATCGTAAGCAGTACCTACATTATAATATTGCTCAAAGAACCCCCCGGTAAATTGAGAAAGAGTTGACCCGTATCTCGCTTCATAAAGTCCGAATCTGGCAAGGTCTCCAATAGACTGGTTCCCCACTTCACCATAACCAGCTCTTAGCTTAAGGTTTGTAATAATTTCGCTTTCATTTAAAAAATCTTCATTACTTAACCTCCAACCTGCAGTCACTGCTGGAAAAACACCGTATCGATTATTCTTCCCAAACCTGGAAGAACCATCTCTACGCACAGTCACAGAAGCTAAATATCTATTATCAAAGGAATAGTTTACCTTACCAAATTGAGAAAGCAATCTGCTACCTGAAGAATTTCCGTTTGAAGTTCTGGCACCTGTCCCGGCATCGAGTACAAAGTAAGATTCTTCTTCAACGGCAAAACCCTCAGCTCTTGCAAGCACTCTATCAAAATCGTTCTTAACAGATTCTAACCCCAGGAGAACACCAAAATTATGATCTCCCAGTTCCAGCTTATAGTTAAGCGTATTTGTAAAAACTACACTCGTGTACTTATTAGTATCAAATGTGAGGCTGTTATTACTTCTGGTTATAAAGCCGTTATTTACTCGTGGCTCTATATCTTTTCTTTTGAAATCGCTAAAATCTATACCAAAACTGGATCTAAAAGTTAAATTCTCCAGAAGATCTGCCTCAACATAAATATTTCCGAAGAAATTATTTTTTTCGGCATTATCCCAGCGATTTAAAAATTGTATCAATACAGGGTTATTTCTGTCTGAATACCCGGCTCCAATAGGTCCTGCGAAATTTCCATTAATATCGTATACAGGAATTGTTGGAGCAAGGGATATAGCCAAACCAGGAGTAGGTGCATTTCCTACATCGGGAGATGCCAGCGTTTCGTCTGAGGTTGAAAACTGAGTATTTACACCAAAACGCACCTTATCTTCAAACAAACTTGTATTTGCATTGATCTTAGCTGTATAACGTTCATAATTGGTGTATTTAAGAATACCTGTATTCTTAAGATGACCAAGATTTACAAGGAATGAAGATTTTTCAGAATTAGCTGAAACAGTTAGTTCATTATTGTAAACATATCCTGTTTCATAAGTTTCTTCCTGCCAGTCGGTATCTCCCACTGGAACAGTTTCGTCTCCTCCAACAAACGGCCTTACTGATACATTATTTAATACAGGATTATCAAAATCCATATTCCAGTCAAAATTATAAATTTCTCCATAACCGGAAGCAGGATCGGCACCATCATTTACAGAAGCTCTCCATAAAACCTCGCCTCTCTGTAATGCATTGAGCATGTCGTAACGTTGTTGTTTTTCAGACTGTACTGAAAAATTTGAATTGAAACTCACACTTACTTTCTCTGCACGTCCACTTTTATTCTTGGTGGTAACCACGATCACACCATTACCCGCTCTTGCTCCATATAGGGAAGAAGCTGAAGCATCTTTAAGTACCTGAATAGATTCTATAGCATCTGGATTAAGAGAAGAGAATACTTCCTGTCTTTGGGTAGGAACTCCATCTATTACATATAATGGATCATTATTACCTAGGGTGGTTATACCCCTAATAAGAACCCTACTGCTTGCGCCGGTTGGATCTCCTGATTTTTCTACAAATAATCCAGGAACTCTTCCCTGTAATGCCTGCATGGCATTACCTGAACTTCTACTTTGCCCCTCTAAAGGCGCCGTTTCGACCACCGTGATAGCTCCGGTTACATCTACCTTTCTTTCTCTTGAATAACCGGTAAGTACAACTTCATCTAATAAAGCAGCATCTGCCTGCAATGCTACATCTATCTGTGTATTGCTATTTACAGGTATCTCTGTTTCTTTATATCCCACAAAAGTGAATACCAGCACGCCATCTTCCGGAACATTTTGCAGAAGGTAATTTCCATCGAAATCTGTGGATGTTCCATTGCTTGTGCCCTTAACGAATACCGAGGTACCCGGAAGAGGCATTCCTTCCTCGGCTGTAGTAACGGTTCCCGAAACCTCGATTTCTTGTGCCGAAAGAAAACTTATGGGCACTATAAAAAGAATGAGTAAAATTAGTTTTAATCTCATAATATTAGTTTTAGTTAAATTTTAATTGATAGGCTTCTATTTCATCCAGGGTAAATGATCCTTTTTCGGAATTGACCGAAAGTGTTTCCCATGGTTGGTTTGGAAAGAAAATTTCAGTCATTACCGTTTTTCCTTCATCAAAGAATAATTCAATGGAAGTTTTATCCAGAATTATTATACCCCTTAAATCTTCTGAATTTGATATTCGAGGGGCTGTAGAAACTTTATTTGCGAAATCTTCAGAAAATTCGGTCTGACCGGCTTTAGACCTGTCAATAAAAAATTCCTGAGAGGAATGATCATATCCAAAAAGAAGCTCATCCCCAGAAGCATTAGAAAGTTTGAACTGATATTTTGAATCCTGAAGACTTGAAATTTTAAATCTTATCTCTGCACTGGTAAGATCTATTTTAGCTGAATCGATGATTTTTGTATTTCCTTCTATTTGAACATTCTGGTCTTTATAATTCTTACTGCGATAGCTCTTTAGTTCATTTACCGGAGTAGAACTGATGATATAATTATTATCCATTTTTTCCAATTGCAATTCGCGCGCAATAGTCATTGCACTTCGCCAAGTTTCTGTTGGTACCTTCTGGGCATATTGCCAGTTGGACATCCAGCCCATAAATAAGGTTCTGCCATTCTCTTCAGGAATATTTGCCCAGGTGACTCCGGCATAATTGTCTTTTCCAAAATCCAGCCAGTAGGAGTGATCTTTTCCCAGGTTTTCCATTTGTTTAACCGGAGTAAATGTTTTACCATCAAAATCACCAATAAAGTACTGTGTCCCAGATCCACCATTATATCCACCAGGGTTCAGGCTCTGAATTAGCACCCATTTCACTTCATCAGTATCTCCAACATACATGGGAAAAAAATCCGGACATTCCCACACTCCACCATGTGCTCCAATACCTTCTCCAAAATCAGACTGTCGAGTCCAGCTTTTTAGGTTCTCAGAAGTATAGAACAAAGTTTTCTCGTAGGTGGCAAGGACCATCACCCATTGCTGATGAATTCCATCCCAAGTTATTTTTGGATCCCGAAAATCTTTAATTCCAGGATTTTCAATTACGGGGTTCGCTTCATATTTGGTCCAGGTTTGCCCTTCATCCAGGCTATATGCAATCGCCTGGGATTGATAATCTTTCTCACCCTTCTTCTCTCCTTCAGGATCATGATAAGTAAACATTGCTACTATAGGTGTCTTACCATCTTTTCCGAAGCCGGAAGTATTGTTCTTATCTACTACCGCACTTCCGGAAAAAATATATCCTTTTTCGTCTGGATAGATTGCAATAGGCTGCTCTTTCCAGGTCACCATATCGGTGCTAATTGCATGACCCCAATGCATGGGGCCCCATACATTATCCTCAGGGTAATGTTGAAAATACAGGTGGAAATAACCGTTAAAATAAAACATCCCATTAGGATCGTTCATCCAGTTATTTTCAGGCGTAAAATGGAAGTTAGGACGAAAATCCTCATCTTTTTGAACTTCCGCTATGGCCTTTTCAGAATTTTTTTCGGAATTCTGTTTAAAACCATTACAGGAGATAAAAAGGCAAAGGAAGAGTACCATGCATACTATTAAATTGACTATTCTTTTCATGTGGATTAATTATTTGAAATTGATATATTGTGATTAAGGGAAAATTCTTCACTAAGTTTCTCTAGAGATTTTCCTTTGGTTTCCGGCATCATAAAAATTACGAAGATTAGCTGCAGAATCATCATAAAAGCAAAGAAGGCAAATACGTATCCCGGACCTATACTTGAAAACAGAAATGGGATGGAAGATGGAATTATTGCTGCCAGCACCCAATGTGTTGAAGAACCAAAGGCCTGTCCTGAAGCTCTTAGTCTGTTCGGGAAAATTTCAGATATAAATACCCAGATTACCGCTCCCTGCCCAATAGCATGGGATGCTATGAATAAAAACAAAAAAATTGGAACCCAGAGGCCGCCCCAGTTTAAGAAGAATGCTGCAGCGACCAGGGACAAAGAAATTATATATCCTACGGAGCCATAAAGCATTAATTGTTTTCTACCTAATCTATCAATAAGAAAGACCCCTAAAAGTGTAAACAATAGATTTACCACACCAATTCCAATACTGCTAAGTAGCGCGGTGCTTTCTCCTAAACCTGCAGATTCGAAAATTCTTGGTGCGTAATAAAGAAAGGCATTTATACCTGATAATTGATTAAAAAAAGCGATAAGAAAAGCAAGCATTAATGGAAAACGATACTTTTTCATGAAAATATTCTCCCCTGTTTTCTCCTTTGCGTCTAGCTCTTGGATTTCCATAATTTTGTTGCTAACATCAATATTTGGATTGAGAGTTTGCAAGACCTTTTTAGACTCCTCTATTCTTCCTTTCGAAACAAGCCATCTTGGACTTCTTGGAATAAAGAATACAAAAACAACATAAATAAGGGCAGGCAAAGCTTCAATACCAACCATCCATCTCCATGGTTGTGCTCCTGTATTTCGTAATAAGTAATTAGAAAGAAAAGCGATAAGAATTCCCAATACTATATTGAATTGATAAAGAGAGACAAGTTTTCCCCTTTGACTGGCGGGAGCAATTTCTGACACATATGCAGGAGCTGCTATCGTTGAAGCTCCCACTCCCAATCCACCAAGAAACCGGAACACAGCAAAACTAATAGGGTCATTAACAAATGCAGATCCTAAGGCTGAAACAAAATATAGAACTCCTATAATTATAAGAGTATTTTTCCTTCCCCATTTATTGGTAGGGATTCCTCCAAAAATAGCGCCTATTACAGTACCCCATAATGCCATAGCCATTACAACAGAACCATGGAAAGCATCTGTTGTATTCCATAATTCTTGAAGCTGTTTGTCTGCCCCTGAAATGACAACCGTATCAAATCCAAATAAGAAACCGGCGAGTGCAGCACTTATAGACCAGGTGATAATTTTATTCATCCTTAATTATTTTATCTAAAAACTAAATTATGTTTAAAATATCTCGCTATATTTTAATAATTCAGCAAATAGTTTCAATAATGTTAAGGAATAGTGAATTTTTAGTTAAACTCTTTATTGGTAGGGCTTTAGAAGATAACCGATAAAAACACGAAATCGATATAGTTTTAAATATGATACTATAATTACAAATATGTATCATGGTTAATAGAGAAATTTATCTTTTGACTAAATCAGGGTTTTATCTCTTTTGGAGAAACTCCATATTCTTTCTTAAAAGATGTAGAAAAATAACCTGGAGAAGAATACCCAACGTCATAAGCTATTTGTGAAATATTCATATCAGATTCCTGTAGAAGGATTTTAGCTTTACGCAAACGCTGAGAATTAATATATTCATTAACACTAATTCCCAACAGCGCTTTAATTTTTCTATATAATTGTACTCGCGAAATTTCTAATTTCAAGGCCAAATCCTCTACAGTAAATGCAGAATTTTTAAGATTAGCATCCACCAAAGTATTAAGCTCCCTCAAAAACAACTGCTCAGCTCCGGCGAAATTCTCATCGGTTACTTTGTCTATTCTATTTGTATAATAATATCGAAGCTTTTCCCGGTTGAACAGAGCTGATTTTATAGACTCCATAAGAATCTCATTACTGAATGGTTTGGTGATATAAACATCTGCACCAGCCTTTAAGGCCTTCAGCCTGGATTCCTGATCATTTAAAGCTGTTAGGATTATAGTTGGGATATGAGAGGTTCGCAAATCATTCTTTAATTCTGTGCAAATTTCAAAGCCATCCTTATCAGGTAAATGGATATCACAAATAATAATATCTGGAATTAATTCCAGAGCTTTCTCAACTCCATCGCTTCCATCGGAAATTTGGACATGATACTCAGAACTTAATCTCTTCTGAAGTAAATAGGAGAGTTCCATATTATCTTCAATAATTAGAACAGATTCTGCATTTTCATTTAAATTAATATTTTTAGAAAAATTTTCCGGAATAGTGACTTCTCTTATATTGCGGCGGTCTTCACCCTCATCTTTTTGCCGAATATCAGTAAAATCATATTCATTTAAATGTGAGAAGCCTTTCAATAACGAAATTTTAAATTCAGCTCCCTGACGAGAGGAAACAACGATTTTTCCTTTATGCAATTCTACAAATTGCCTGGTAATATATAAACCTAGCCCCGAACTAGGTTTTGAATTATTGCTGCCTTGCATATAAGGATCGAAAATATGTTGGAATTCTTCTTTCGGAATTCCAATTCCTGAATCCTTGAAAATAATTTTAATATGCTCTTCATCTTCTTCAATTGAAATTTGGATGGATCCATTCTTTGGTGTGAACTTGAAGGCATTTGACAAAATATTGAAGAAAACCTTATCCATCATTTCCCTGTCAATATATACTTCCAGATCATCAGATTTTGAAAAAAATTTTAATTCAATAGATTTCTTTACGGCTTCACTTTTAAAATCATTTACAATATTTTCTAAAAAGGTCTTGATTTTAGTTCTTGTAGGTCTGAGTATAAAAGTTCCATTTTCTAATTTTTTAAAATCCAATAGCTCATTTATTAGCCTTAATAATCTTCTGGAGTTATTGATTATAAGATTGGTTTCGTAGGTGATTTCTTGAGATTCTCTTAACGGACGTTCTGAAATAGATTCGATTGAACTTGTAATAAGCGTTAAGGGCGTTTTGAATTCATGCGATAATGCGGTAAAAAAGTTAATCTTACTTTCATTGGAAATTTTTAACTTGTCGGCAAATTCCTTAATCTTATTTCGTTGAGCTGTAATTTTAGTATTATTTGATTCAAGATTTCGTTTTCTTTTTCTAAGTTTAACCACAAGATAAATACTCCAGATAGTTAATATTAAAAGCAAACTTAATAAGACTATCATCAACTGAACAAGTTCAGATTGTGAATTATAGGTCTGGATCTGTCTGTCTATAACAGCTTGTTGATTTTCAATATCATTTTGCTGTTGGTTCATCTTATCAAACTGATTTTGCATAATACCAACATTCACAGAATCAATAATAACTGTTTTGAGGATGTTACTTTTATCTATACTTTCATTATTAAGTATATCCTCTGCCAGCTTTATTGCTTCCATGCCTCCCGTTGGATAGAGCACGGTCGCGGCCAGAATATTATCCTTTACTAACTGGATACCCCCATTAGGGCCAAATAGGCCATCCACTCCGATGATTTCAATTTGATCTTCAAGAGATTTTTTTTTCACAACTTCCCAGGCTCCTAAAGCCATTCGGTCGTTATGTGCAAAAATATATTTAGGTGGCTCAATGGAATCTAAAAGATTTGATAATTCAGTTTCTATAGAGGCCTTTTCCCAATTTCCTTTAATAGTATGAGTGATTTTAAACTCTGAAACCTGATTGATCGTTCCTCTAAAGCCTTCGCTTCTCTCAAAGGCAGGAGAAGAACCTTCTTCGCCGGTGATCTCAAAAATATTTGCTGGTCCTTTTGAATTAGATATAATATATTTGGCGGCATTGCGCCCTACCTCAATATTATTTGCACCTATATAAGCCGTAAAATTGCTTCCTTCAATCTTTCTGTCTATAACTATCGTTGGGATTCCCGCATTCATAGCCCTTTCAATAACCGGGGTGATAGGGATGGACTGAATAGGAGAAACTACGAGTACATCTATATCATCTTTGATAAACTCTTCAATCTGAATAATTTGTCTAGCTATACTATTCTCTCCATCCTTAATTTCGAGTACGACATTCGGATGTAAAGCGGCTTCCAGCTTCATGGATTTGTTCATTTCCCTACGCCAATTATCTGTGGTCATCGCCTGTGAGAAACCGATTTTATATTTATCTTCAATATTTTCCCGATTGCATGAGATAAATAATAAAAAAATAAATATGAGATGTAGAAACTTAATTAGAGACTTCATTGATTAGTTTTAATCTACCTTCTAAAATAGAATTTAAAGATTATTTAACACCAGAAAGCTCAAATAAAATTATAATTCTATTGTAAATGGGGACAATACAAAGATGATAAGGTAGGAAACTAGCTAAGCTATATCAATGGTAGAATCGCAATATTAAAACGGCCAACCCAGTTGCCACAATCGTATATGTAGGTGCGCCCTATGTTGTTTTTACATTACGCTTAACTTCCCGTACGCTATAAAAACAGCACAGGAACCATGCGCAAGTTT
>NZ_JAPYPC010000056.1 GCF_029937855.1 Christiangramia sp. | reverse complement strand
TTCAGAAAGAGATTGAACAGCTCAAAAAGCTCTTGCTTAAAAAAGATATGGATGCTTTGATTGAAGAATCATACCTGGAAGTAGCGGCTGAAAAACTAGGCTACAAATCAGTGGTGGAACTCAAAAAAAAACTAAATATCAAGCCTTAATTAAGGCTAAAGATAAAGCCAAGGGATTTGCTTCTTTGACCGCTATTTGCAAGTGTTTCGATCTCAAACGAGATGCCTATTACAAGTATAAACGAAGAGAGGACGAGCGCCTGGAAGTAGAACGACAGGTCGTTAGGATCGTCAAACAAAGACGCAAATCCCTTCCAAGAGAAGGTGTCAGGAAACTCATGAGATCCCTGAACCATGATTTCGAAACAGCACGCCTAAAAGTAGGCAGGGATACTTTATTCAACATCCTTAGAAAACACAATATGCTCACACTTAGAAAGAAATACTGCACTAAAACCACCAACTCTATGCACCGGTTCCATAAGTACAAAAATATCATCAAAGAACTTAAAGTTAGCAGAGCCAATCAGGTATGGGTAAGCGATATCACCTATATCAGAACCGTAAAAGGCTTTTGTTACCTGGCCCTCATTACAGACATGCATTCCAGAAAAATTGTAGGTTACGACATTAGCAACAGTCTTGAACTCAAAGGATGTGTGAGAGCATTAAACAAAGCCATATACCAGGCCAAGGATATCAAAGGGCTTATTCATCATTCCGACAGAGGTTTTCAATATTGCAGTACTACATACACCCAGATCCTTCAGAAGAATAAAGTACAAATAAGCATGACCGAGGATAATCACTGCTATGAGAATGCACTGGCAGAGCGGGTAAACGGAATACTCAAAGATGAATTTTACCTCGATCAGACCTTTACAGATCTAGCTCATGCTAAAAGAGCCGCAAAAAATGCGATCAAACTATACAATGAAATAAGATTACATTTATCTTTAGACTATCAAACACCTAATGCGGTACACCAAAATGCAGCGTAAAAATCAAGTTTAACCTGTAGCCGTATTCTAGGACGAGACAGCTGCACAAAAATTCTACTAAACTAGAAGTAATAAATTAGAATTCGTATTTTTGATAAAAAGCAGAAAGATGGATTTAGAGGCTAAAAAAATATCTTTTGTTCAAGAATTTCTTCGTTTACAAAATGAGGAAATTATAAATGGTTTAGAAAAGATGTTGCATAAAAGAAAGGCTGAATTACTTGAAAAAGAGATGAAACCCATGTCTATGCAGCAATTCAATGATGAAATTGATCAAGCATTAGATGACTCTAAAAAAGGAAGATTAACTAAAGCAAGTGACTTAAAAGCAAAAGTTCAAAAATGGAGTTAACCGTTTATTGGACTCAACTAGCTGAGGATAAATTAGAAGATATATTTCATTACTATAAATATAAAGCCAGCAATAGGGTAGCTGCGAAATTGGTTAATGGAATTATTGATACTACAATTGGTTTAGAAAAAACACCGGAAATTGGGCAGAAAGAATTTCTTCTTAAAGAAAGAGAGCATGATTTTCGATACTTAGTCTTTAAAAACTACAAAATCATTTATTGGATTAATAAGACACAAAACCGTATCGAAATTGCAAATGTTTTTGATACTCGGCAAAATCCAGAAAAAATAGAGCAGACAAAGTAGCAGCCAATTGCCAACACCGCTTCATCGCAAATATGCGGTATTTGAACAAAATCGATAATTTAGAACTCCAAATAACAAAACAATAAACTGACAACTCCGTGTGCTAAATTCCGCACACTTGCGATAAGCGAAACCGTTAGCGGTCAGTGTAAAAAATTTCAAAATCCTAAAATTTGTTAAAACAAAATATATCGCTTACGATTTAATCTTCAAAGATATACTTTTGCACTTAAATATTTATCATTCACTTTAAATTAAATCACTATGAAGTACAATCAATTAGGAAATTCAGGAATTTTAGTTTCAGAACTTTGTATGGGAACGATGAGTTTTGGTAGCAGTGGCTACTGGAGTGTGGTAGGTTCTCTAGGCTATGAAGATAGCAAGCGATTAGTGGACATAGCCATAGACTCAGGCATCAACTACTTCGATTCTGCTGATGTGTATTCTCACGGCCAATCGGAAGAGATTTTAGGAAAAGCAGTAAAAGACAAAAGAAAGGATGTCATCATTGCTACCAAAGTGCGCGGTAGAATGAGTAAAGAAATTAATGATGTGGGCTTGTCCAGAAAACACATCATCGAGAGCTGCCACAATAGTTTAAAACGATTGGGTACCGACTATATCGACCATTATGTGCTTCATAGTTATGATCCTATTACCCCTTTTGAAGAAACCATTTCAACCCTTGATGACCTCGTTTCACAAGGAAAAATTAGATATTATGGGGTAAGTAACTTCCCGGCTTGGCAGCTAATGAAGTTTATCAACACCGCTGAAAAAAATCATTGGGAAAAACCCGTCTCATTGCAAGCCATTTATTCACTTATATCCAGAGATGTAGAATATGAATTGATACCGCTTTGCTTGGATCAAAAACTAGCCTTTACCCCTTGGTCGCCACTTGGAGGCGGATTTTTAACCGGTAAATACAGAAAAGACAAGCCAATGCCGGAAGGAGCAAGAAGAACCAATGAAGAGCAGAATTTTATTCAAATCGATCCGGAAAAAGGCTATGCTATTGTTGATGAGTTGGAAAAAATTGCCAACAAACACAAGGCTTCTATAGCACAAGCAGCCCTAAATTATCTTTTGAGAAAACCCGGAGTAACTTCCGTACTTATTGGAGCTACCAAGCCTCACCAGTTGGAAGACAACATCAAAACTACTACCTGGGAAATGGATGCAGAAGATGTTAAAATCCTGGATGAGCTAACAGCATTAAACCCTATTTATCCTTATTGGATGTTGCAGTTTACAGCTATGGATAGAGCCAATGGAGATTTCTTTTTATAAAATTTAAAAACCAAACAGAATGAATACGATAAATTTTAAAACATACATTTTATTGCTTTTTACACTCCTTTTTAGTGTAGAAACTCTGACTGCCCAAAACAGCAAAGAAAATGTAAAAAGCAAGGTTAAAACTGAAGAAATTACCTATAAAGATGGCCAGGTTACACTCAATGGCGTTGTTTATTATCCTGCAAAGCAAAAGGGAAAACAAGCTGCTATTTTAGTAGTGCCCGAATGGTGGGGATTGAACGAATATGTGAAAAATCGTGCTAAAATGTTGGCAGAGTTAGGCTATGTGGCTTTGGCGGTAGATATGTACGGTAATGGATTGGTCGTAGAAAACCCTGCCGATGCAGAGGCCAATGCAGGAAGGTTTTATGGCGATCCTAATCTGATAAAAAGTCGGATGCAGGCGGCTTATGATGCCGTAACCCAACTACAACAGGTGGACGCTTCAAAAGTAAGTGCCATAGGTTATTGCTTTGGCGGAACGGTTTCGCTTTTTGCTGCCAGCTTAGGGGTACCTTTAGAAACTGTGGTAAGTTTTCACGGTGGACTTACCGGCTTTCAAGCAAGTCCTGCAATGAAAAACACAAAAGTATTGGTTTGCCACGGTGAAAGTGATTCGTTTGTGCCGCAAGCTGATGTGGATAATTTTCATCAACAAATGAAAGACAACAACATTACCTACCAGTTTAAGTCTTATGCTGATGCCACACACGCTTTTACCAATAAAGCATCTACAGCTACCGGGGAAAAATTCAACCTTCCCATTTCCTACAATGAAGCTGCCGACAAAGCTTCTTGGAAGGATATGAAAGCCTTTTTCAAAACTTATTTTCCAACTAAAAAGTAATTAAAATGGAAGCGAGCTTATTTGAACTTGAGGCAAAAAAACTCAACGGAGAAACCATTTCTTTGAAAGAGTTTGAAGGTAAAACCATAGTGGTGGTAAATACTGCTAGCAAGTGCGGACTTACCCCACAATATGAGGGATTGGAAAATTTGTATAAAATATACAAAGACAAGGGGTTGGTTATTTTGGGATTTCCTTGCAACCAATTCGGAAAGCAGGAACAAGGCACAGCCAATGAGATTAGTGAATTTTGCGAAATTAATTACGGGGTAAGTTTTCCTATGTTCGACAAGGTAGAAGTCAATGGGGAAAATGCTCACCCCGTTTTTAAGTATTTAAAATCCAAACTTGGAGGCATTTTAGGTAGCAACATCAAATGGAATTTTACCAAATTTGTCATTGACAAAAACGGAAAGCCGGTCAAACGATTTGCTCCTACCACCAAGCCGGAGAAAATGGAAAGTTACCTGCGAAAAATTCTTTAAAAATGAAAAATTCTGCTGAATTAGAAATTGAAAATCAGTATTGTTTTCCGATATACGCAGCATCTAGAGTGGTAACCAAACTTTATACGCCCCTGCTCAACGAGTTGGGGCTTACTTACCCTCAATATTTAACGATGTTGGTGCTCTGGCAATACCAAAACCTGACGGTAAATGATATTGGCAGTAAACTAATGCTGGAGTCCAACACCCTGACTCCCTTGCTTAAAAGGTTGGAAAGTCAAGGTTTTATTTCAAGGAAACGCTCTAGTAGTGACGAACGTGTAGTGGAGATAAGCCTTACAGAAAAAGGAATAAATTTAAAAAAGAAGGCGAGTTACATACCTGAAAAATTATCTTGCTCCATTAGTCATTCAGGGATAAGTCAAGAAGAAATGGACCAGATGAAACATACCTTGCAAAAGCTAATTGCCTTAACTAAAGAGCATCATTGTAAATAATTTTAAACAAAGTATAACCAAAAAATAATTGAATATGCAAAATTTTAAAAATCACGTCCGTTACAATCCACTTCATCATTTTATTCTATCACCGCTCACGCTCGTTGGGGTGATATTGAGTATTGTATTGCTATTCTCTGACCACAGTCTGACTGAAAAAATCTTTTTTCTGATTTTAGCTTTAAGTGTTTTTCTCGCTTCTTTAATAGCTAGATTGTATGCCACAAAAAATCAAGACAGAACCATAAGAGCAGAACTGCGATTACGCTATTATATTTTGACAGGCAACAGATTAGAAGAATTAGAAGATAAATTAACAATGGCACAAATGGTAGCCACCAGATTTGCATCAGATAAAGAATTAGCAGCATTGATAGAGCGGGCAGCCAAAGAAAACCTTAGTCCAAAAGCCATAAAAGAAAGCATAAAAAACTGGACGGCAGATGAAAATAGAGTTTAAACCTTAAAAACATCAATTATGAGCAAAAGTAGAAAAATTACAGGTTGGGTAATGGCAGGATTGCTTACCGCTTTATTAGTAATGAGTGCCAGCCAAAAGCTATTAGGCAACCCCGAAATGGTTGAAAATTTCGGTAAATGGGGCTTGGGCTCAATGATAACCATTATAGCTCTAGGTGAATTGGTAAGTGTATTGTTGTTTTTAATACCTCGCACCGCTGTTTTAGGGGTGTTGTTATTGAGTGCCTATTTTGGAGGTGCCATATTGGTACATATGGCCAATGACGAGCCTTACGCTTTTCAATCCATCGTTCTGTTGTTCATTTGGGTAACTGCTTGGGTGAGAATCCCTGAAATGTTTAATAAACTTTTCAATGGAAATCTATCATCATCAAATTCCTAATTTTGAACAGTAGAATATAATGAATCGAAAACAATTTATATTAGCAACATTAGGACTAACAATTGTGAATACCTTAAGCAGCTTTAGAAAATATACGGATGAACTTCCTGTTCAAGGAAAAAAGATGCCTGTTTTATTTACTTCGCACGGCAATCCTATGGATATTCCGCTTTCAAGAGAAGAACGCACCTTTTGGAATACCTTATTTCAATTGGGAAAGGAATTGAAAAAAAATTATGAAGTAAAAGCTGCTTTGGTGGTTTCGGCTCACTGGTGTACCCGAGGAACTTTTGTTAACGTATCGCCTGAACAGCAACAGATTTTCGATTACTATGGGTTTCCTAAAGAATATTATGATGTATTTTACAAAGCTAAAGGCTCCCCTGAAATTGCAAAAGAAGTAAAACGCATTATCCCATCGGTTAGCGAAACTACCGACTGGGGTCTCGACCACGGAGCTTGGCCTATGCTTATGCACTTGTTTCCTGAAGCGGACGTGCCTGTATTTCAATTAAGCATCGACTATTATGCAAAACCTGAATATCATTACGAGTTAGGAAAACAATTAAAATCACTTCGTGAAAAAGGAGTACTCATCATTGGCAGCGGTGCATTAATTCACAATCTCCCACTTGCTATGAAAAAAATGCAAAGCAATGATAGTTCGCCCTATGGTTGGGAGATGGAATATGATAACTGGGTTAAGGAACAAATAGATAAAAGAAATATCTCTAACATTATTAATTATCAAAACAGTCATAAATTAGGCAAACTGGCAGCTCCTACGCCCGACCATTTTGTGCCTGTATTATATAGTTTAGGGTTGATGGATTCCAAAGATGAAATACATTACTTTTTTGAATCAGAGTCTTCCCTTCCCGCTTTTGGGGAAAGGAGTTTTATCATCAAACAATAATGACAGTATCCTGTTATTGGTACTTACTATTAATCGTTTTGATTTTCACTTCATTTAGCGTCAGTTTCAATCAAGGAAAAATACAATTAACAAAATATGAAAAATCAATCCCTAAAAATATGATAAACGAAAACACCTTTGAACTTCCCTTACGAAATGGGATTAAACCCAAAACTACACCAAGCAACCCACATATGCAGCTGAATCAACAGCCCGAAGACCGTAAACTCGTTGATTCACTAATGGATTGGGCATTCTCGCTTCCTGAAATCAACAAAGAGTTCAGCAAAATATCTGTTCCCGGAGCCCAAGCTATGTGTCTCTCTTCCGACAAAATGTGCAATGATTGTCACGCCTTTATGATTGGAAATGAGTTTGCTCACTTTCATCCAGTGCCCGATGGCAGTATGCACTTAGGTCTAACATTAAAAGATGCTGAATATGTCATAAGCCGAGGTTGGGGTGAGTTACACCCAGTTGCCAAAATGGGCTATCTTACTCATAATTTTATTATGGTGTATGCCCCTCGAAATGAAGAAGAAAAAGAAATCATTAAAAAAATTATCTTGCGGTCTTATTTATTTGCAACCGGCAAATTAAATGACAAATAAAGCCATAAAATATGCAAAAAGAATTTATTGAGTTATTAAAAAAAGGCATTGAAGAATTGATGCCTGCTAATCAACTATTAGGTATAAAAATTTTGGAAGTGAAGTCGGGTTATGCACATCTTCACGTTCCTTTTAAAAACGAATTCATTGGAGATTTCATTCAAGAGCGTTGGCACGGAGGGTTTTTAGCTGCTATTGCAGATACAGCAGGTGGCACTGCAGCTGCTACTACGCTGCAATCTCCCAAAGACAAACTCAATACCATTGATATGCGCATAGACTATCTACACGCTGCAACCTCCATCGATATAGAAGCTAAGGCTCAAGTGATTAAAGATGGGAAAACCATCGTTAAAGTGGATATTCAACTTTTTCAAGACCACCAAGAAAATCCCGTAGTAGTTGCCCGTTGTGTTTTTAGCAAATTAATAAAAGAAAATAGTGATAAGCTTTCTGGAAAAGATTAGATGTGTTGGCTTTTTCAAGAATTTAAATGAATCAAATTTTTCTATCTAAAAAAGATGAACAAGTTTTTTCGAAAATTAAAAAAAGTGATGATTGTATTTATTGTAATAGCTTCCATTTTAATTCTTGCTCTTTGGCTTTTTATGCAACAAGATAAATTTGGGGCTTCTCCAACCAAAGATGACAGGCAAAAATATGAACAACTCTCTAATTATAAGGATGGTAAATTTCAAAATATCAGTCCAACACCGATGCTTACCCCTAATTATTCTTGTATCCGTCCGAGCAACTACGCCTTATATCTGGGTTCAGCTCATTTGCTGGGCT
>NZ_JAPYPC010000006.1 GCF_029937855.1 Christiangramia sp. | reverse complement strand
AAAAACATGTAATTACCCTGTAATTTACATAATGTGTAAAAAGTCGGGATGACAGGACTAAGCTCTGTTCCCATCATCCTTTGTTTATCAAGCCATCAATGTGTTTCAATATAATCAGGTAACCGAATAGGTAACCCCACTACGTTTTCAACTGTAGATGCAAATATAAAGCAATTTTTTTATAAAAATTTCGACAAAATATTCCTACACTTAGATAAATTCATGTTGCACCTGTTGTTTTACATAATTTCTGAAAATCTATTTAAATACAGATATCAATATATACACTTTCGTAATTAAAGCAGATCTTACATTATTTTTAAACCTTTATCATTAACGGGAACTGGACTCGAACCAGTGACCTTCGGGTTATGAGCTTGACATCTACAAATATCAAAATAGTATCCGGTAAAGTTTAAAAGCGGGATTCCCTTGATGGATTTCCCACTTTATAATAATTTGGTTTTTACCATAAATTCAAAAATAATAATCAAATTAATACCCAAAATCAGCTTCATTAAGCGGTAAAAATATTGCAAAATCAGTACTTTATATTTTACAAGCGCGATAATCGCTTCCCTCCTTATCCAAAAGAATTCCAGAATGTAAGTAAATATATCTTTATCACCTGAGTTCGACCTAAAGACTTAGCAAAATAATGCGAGTTGACCATTTAGGGTGGCTGTTCTTCAAACTTTATTCTTGGTTTCTTATCTTTGAAGGAGTAGGCAATCAAGCTGGCCACCAGATTATTGTAAAATTTCCAAACCTTCTGTGTCTGGAATGTTCGGCGTGGCAACTATTCTTTAGCTGATCGTTTATTGTCTCTATTAATGAACGTTTTCCCGAGACTATTGCTTCATGACTGAAAGCTTCCCCCCATACCCAATTTTCTCCCGTTCAGGATTTCCCTGCATAAGATCTCTGATGATAAGGGTCATTTTTTACTACAAATTCCCAATTTTCATCTTTTTGCTGCCGGGACCGCTGTTTAACTTATCATTGTGATTCTCCCCTTCCATGCAATTCTTTTTGTCTATTTTAATGCTTTTTCATATTCTTTCTCATTATAAATCTAAGGCTCAATTCTTCGGAGCACCCCACTTAAATCAATATGTTCGTTTTTCATTCAAGAAATTCCTGAAAAAAATCAGAATTTATTTCAGATCCTATAATACCCATGAAAACACTTCCTATAGCCAGGTACAACTTTCCTTTCATTAAAGCTACGGCCAAACCAGCCCATTTATCTTTCACATCTTCCAGAATACTCCTTTCACTTAAACCCTGAAAATCTTTACCGTAAATTCCGAATATTGGTAAACCTTTTCGATTATGAACCGCAAGCGTAATAGCGAGAGGTACAATACCTGGCCTTTCCTACATATAAGGATATCCGACCATTTTCAGCCTAGAACTTTTCAGCACATTTGAGTGCTTCTATCATGCCACCTATACAGCTATCTGCTATAATACATTTTACCGGCTCAACTCCAGAATATTTTAACTTCTTGAACTAAACAACTCTGCACGAAAGTACAGAGGTTTAGTTTACACGGCGCTGAAAGTTCCTAGGCCTATTCCAATATGAAATTAGAATTATCTCCTGTATCTCGACGATGATGTTCTAAATATTCATTGACCATCTTTTCTGTTATATTACCAATACTCCATTCACCATATCCCTTGCCCAAAAATGCCTCCCCCAATAGCGCTGTTGTAGTTTAGGAAATTCTTGTTGAAGCTTTCTCGAACTACATTCTTTAAGCATCTTTATAAGATAACTGATATTCTGTTTCGGAGAATGCTCTATATGCATATGAACATGATCCTTACTGACAACACCTTTCTGAATTTCTACTTCCTCCGCTCCGCATATTTGCATCAAAAGTTCTCTACACCGCAGTTGAACATCTCCTTTTAAAACCGAGTATCTATATTTGGTAACCCAAACTATATGGCAGGATAAATGGCTTACCGTATGAGACCCCTTTTCTATATTTTCGCTGCATCTCACGAAAATATGGATTTTTAGATTACTAAATTTCTCATACAGTTTTCACTATAGCCATAGTTTTTTCTTAAGTAATTCCCTCACATCTCCACCTACCATCAATTATAAGTCCGATTCCTCTGCTTGGATATTATCTTTTTTAAAAGCTATTTCAATTATTATTTTTCAACTGCAATTATTTCTACCAAACACCTATTAATGCAAAAATTGCACATTTGTTACATTTTTATACAAAATTTATATTTAAATACAGCAATTTAAACTTATTTTACATAATTTAGCTTCTGCAGAATCCTTACAATAAAATTATTTTTATGAAGTTCACGTGGTTAAAATTTAAACTTTTCTATGTAATTCTTTTAATGCCAGTAACTGGAGTTACCCAAGAGTCTTCTAAGCCAAATATTATTCTAGTTATGGCTGATGATTTGGGCTACGGAGATTTAGAATCTTATGGACACCCTTTAAACCGAACGCAAAATTTAAGCAAGATGGCTGATGAGGGAATGAGATTTACTTCATTTTATTCGTCGGCATCCACATGTACTCCAGCCAGGGCATCTTTATTAACCGGGAGATATCCATTGAGAGTTGGACTTCCAAGAGTACTCTATCCTGAAGCAGATAAAGGATTACCAGCAGATGAGATCACCATAGCCGAATTACTTAAAAAAGTTGGTTATACGACAAAATGCGTTGGCAAATGGCACTTGGGACAAAATCGTCAAGAATTTTTACCCACATCCCAGGGATTTGATGAATATTACGGGTTGATAAACAGCAACGACATGATGGCTCCATGGGTACAGACAGAAGTACCGCTGCAGTTATATAGAGACGAAACCCCACTTAATAAAAAATGGGAACAAAGCCAGCTAACTGCAGATTATACGGAAGAAGCCGTTAAGTTTATTAATAATAGTGCCGGGGAAAATTCACCCTTTTTTCTATACCTTCCTTATAATATGCCCCATGTTCCAATCGAAGCTTCAGAAAAATTCAAAGGATCTTCACAATCTGGTAGATATGGCGACGTCATACAGGAAATCGACTGGAGTATGGGTCAGATTCTTGATGCTATTAAAAAAAATGGTGTCGAAGAAAATACGATCGTCTTATTTCTCAGTGATAATGGTCCCTGGAATTATATGTCCAGCAGAATGTTCGCGGATGATATTGTAAAGCCATGGGATGCCGGTACGACAGGCTTATTAAGAGGTGGCAAGATAAACAGTTATGAAGGAGGATTCAGAGTACCTTTGATCATGAAATGGCCTGCCAAAATCAGACCAGGAAGTATATCCTCTGAAACTATTACGATAATGGATCTGCTCCCTACCCTGGCTAGTGTTGCCGGAGCTAAAACACCGAATGATAGAATAATAGATGGAGTAGACTTCTCTGCTTTGCTCGAAGAAAATGAAAATTACAATAGCCAGGGAGAATTCTATTATTTTGAAAAGGAGTATCTGGAAGCCATTCGTTCTGGGCCATGGAAATTACGAATTGCCCCCTTTCAGGGGCCGGATAAACCCATGAATAAATATCTTGAACCTGAATTGTATAATCTAAATTTAGATCCTTCAGAACGAATTAATCTGGCCAAACAAAATCCAGAAAAAGTTTCAGAATTAATGAATAAAATGCGCAATTTCGAAATTGAAGGCGCTTTATATTGGTTTAATTAAAACCAGAAAATTAAGATTTTCTTTATCTGAGGGAGGTAAGGGTTCTGGTTTTTTTAATACTGAATTTACTAATCCCTGGGAACCCTACCTCCTGATAAAACCAAAGCCTGTATAATGAGAAATAACAGATCCTTTCTTCTAATGATTTTCTTCTCTCTCCTTGCTATGGAAGCCAGGACGCAAACTTCCAATCCTAATATCATCATTATTCTGGCAGACGATTTAGGATGGGGGGATGTAGGATATCACGGCAGCACTATTAAAACTCCAAATATTGACAAATTATCCCGGGAAGGAATTGAATTGGACCGGTATTATGTGGCTCCTATATGCTCTCCATCACGCGCAGGATTATTGACCGGACGTTACCCAGACAGGTTTGGATTGCGAAAAGTAGTGGTAAGACCTTGGTTTGATTTCGGATTGGATACTACTCAAAAAATATTACCGCAAATGCTTGCAGAAGCAGGTTATAAAAACAGGGCAATAATTGGAAAATGGCACCTGGGTCATTCCAGACCGGAATATCATCCCTTAAAAAGAGGCTTCACTCATTTTTACGGACATTTCAATGGGGCGATTGACTATTTTACCCATAAAAGAGAGGGAGAACAAGATTGGCACTTGGGATATGAAGTTTCCAACGATAAGGGCTATACCACAGATCTTATTACTGAAGAAGCTGTAAAAAATATACAGCGCTATTCTCAAGAAGAAAATCCATTCTTTTTATATGTGGCTTATAATGCTCCTCATACACCTTTGCAGGCGCAGAAAAAATACTTACAAATGTACGGAGCGAAAGACAATGATCTGAATGTTCCTAACAAACAGGAAAAGGCCAGACAGATATTCTCGGCTATGGTTACCAATATGGATGATGGTATTGGAACGATACTAAATACTCTTGAAAAGTTGGGAATCTCTGAAAATACCCTAATCTTATTCCATAGTGATAATGGCGGTTTGACCAATATTAATCAAAAAGGAGGAGCGGCTTCCAATGGAAAGCTTAGGGGTGAAAAATTGGAAGAATGGGAAGGAGGCGTTAGAGTGCCTGCAATCATTAAATGGCCAAATGTCTTTAAAAACCAGAGAAAGATAAACCAATTAATAGGTTATGTAGATATTGTTCCAACTCTCAGAAGTATCGTAGGTTTATCGCCAATGAAAGAAAATGAAACCGACGGAATTAACCTTCATCCTCTTTTCAGAGGAGAAAAGATGGAAAGTAATCGAAATTTATATTTAGGAAGGGGGGGCATAATAAATCAAAACTGGAAGCTAATTAAAACCGGGGAACACACTCCTAATACACTTCCCAGAATGGAGTTAAAAGAAAATGTTTTATTCAATATTTCTGAAGATCCTTATGAACAAAATAATGTTAAGCAGAAAAACCCACAATTGTATAATCAACTCTATAATATCGTCACAGAATTTGATAGCATTCAACCCAGTGCCGTACCCCCTATAGATAAAATGCCCGAAAATTTTCAACCTCCAAAAAACTGGAGTCTAAACATTCCGAAACAAAAAAAATAAGAATTTGCAACCTAACAATTCTGAATTTCAATAATGGTACTTGAAAATAAATTTGATCTGGGATTTTTTCCGACCCCATTGCACAAACTGAAGAATTTATCAGAACAATATAAAGGCTATGATATTTATATCAAAAGAGATGATCAAACAGGATTAGCCAGCGGGGGAAACAAGACTAGAAAACTTGAATATTTAATTCAGGAAGCCATAAATAATAATTGTGATACAGTCATTACCGGAGGCGCCCAACAGTCAAATCATTGCAGACAAACCGCTGCAGCCTGTGTCGTTGCAGGTTTGGAATGTGACTTGGTTTTAGGTGGAAATGAACCGAAAATATTTAACGGAAATATACTCCTGTCACATTTATTGGGCGCGAAAATCCATTTTTCCGCAGAAAACAGAAGAGGGGAAGATATGAATCTTCTTAAGCACGAATTGAAATCCAAAGGAAAAAAACCCTATATGATTCCTTACGGTGGTTCAAATGGCACAGGAGCAATGGGATTTGTAAATGCCGTAAAAGAACTTCAAAATCAATTAATAAAACAGGATATAATCGTAGAATATATATTTTTTGCCTCTAGCTCTGGCGGGACATTGGCAGGACTCACTTTGGGAAAAGAGTTATATGGTTTATCTGCCGAACTTATCCCAATCAATATAGACAAAATTGAAATTCACGGTTCTGGTCTTGAAGAAAAAATCCTGAAAATCATCCAGGACGGAAAGAAGTTATTGAACTTAAATAGGAATTATAGTTCTGACGATATTAAATTAATCAGGAACTATGATAAATCAGGTTATGGCGTAATAAGGCAAAATGAAAAAAATGCCATAAATGAGTTGGCCATTAATGAAGGAATACTTTTAGACCCTGTTTATTCCGGCAGGGCTTTTTATGGGATGATGGATTTTCTGAAAAATGAGAAAATACCACTAAATTCCACCGTTCTTTTCTGGCATACGGGAGGTTTATCTGCAATTTTTGAATATGCCACTTCACTAAAGTAATTTGACAAAAGAAAAATTTTCAATTGTAATCTACTATTCTTTTTCCAATACTTGCAGATTATAAGCCTGGATCATTGGAGGGTTTTGTGGGGTCAAAGTGAAATGGATCCTGATATTAGCTTTTTCCCCTTCCATTAAGAAATTTCCCCTTAATTGATTTTGGGGTATTACTTCTGAAATATTGGTAATTTCACCTGCTCTTTCAAATGCCGCTTCAGCTTCTCCCTTTAATTCTTCCTTAAAGTTATCCATAAAGAAATTTTCGGCAAAAATGCCAGATGCCTGTGCGCTTTCCCAGTTGGGAAGAATTTCTACCAGTTCCTCTTTTCTCTGTTTTAATATTTCTGAAGGTGGTAATTGCCTAAGTTGTAGATCTGATAAGGCAAATAAAGTATCCAGAGCCTGTGCATTGGCCATTCCGGTATTTGCATAGGTCCTATTGGCAAAAGAAACTATTCCTATACCATATTCAGGAAGTATGCGCCATTGACTTCCGAACCCCGGCAAACCTCCACTATGTGCGATAGTAACTTTATTTTCGCAATCCTTTATCCATCCAAGACCATATCCATAAGCACTCACTGTGGGGCACGGCTCCCCACTGGTTTTTTTTGCATTGAGATGAGCAGAAGGTAAATTCCAGGGATGGTGCATTTCCCGTAAAGAACTTCTTTTCAAGGGACCGGCTTCAACATCATTACGTGGAGGCCAAGCGGAAAGGTGAAATGCCATATACTTGCTAAAATCTTCCACGGTACTTATCATTCCGCCCATAGCCCCGTAAGCTCCATCATGTAAATAAGGCTGGTCCACCCATTTATTTTCCTCCCAAAGATAACCATGTGCTAATTGGTCCTCAGGCACTTCTGTATATTCCCAGTAGGTGTTTTTCATACCTAAAGACTCCAGGATATTTTCTTTTATATAATTCTGATAGGTTTGCCCTGAAACTTCTTTAATAATTAATCCCAATGTTGCATAACCTAAATTGCTATATTCATAACCTGTTCCAGGAATACTGGAAAAATAAAGGCCTTCATTGTAAATATCAAGCAATTCATCATCAGAACTGTCAAGTTGGCGATCACCCCAGGCGTTATCTTCAGGAAATCCAGATGCATGATTGAGTAAATGTCTGATGGTAATATCGGGTGCATCTTTAGTTAAATAATCAATGTCCTTCATTTCAGGTACATATAAGTATATAGGGTCGTCCAGCCTCAATTTACCCTCATCCTTTAATTTCAAAATTGCCATTGCCGTTATACTTTTGGTCATAGATGCAATACGAAAAGCAGAATTGGAAGTGGCAGGAATTTCAGATTCTATATTTGCAATGCCGGCATTGAAGGTATGAACTAATTCTCCGTCCAAAACAACACCATAAACCATTGCGGGAAAATGGTTTTCTTCTGCATACTTTTGAAACATTTCATCAATAATGGGGAAGGCGGCTTCAATTTTTTTTAGTCTGTTCTCATCAGGAAAAACTGGGGGCTGATAATCCTGGGAATATGCCGTTAAACAAAAACCGGATAAAAGGAGGGTAATTATTGGTTTTGCAAGTATTTTGAGCATCATAACTTTAAATTTAGGTCTTTTTAGAGATTAATTTTAAATTATATAGCCAATATATGTAAGATTAAATCAGTAAAAAGCCTACTCTACTCCATCTGTGTAAATAAGATCTTATCTATTTGCTTTAGGCTTCCATTTTTTTAAAGGCCTGCTCAATATCCGCAATAAGATAATCGGCATCTTCGAGCCCGCAGTAAAATCGGATCATACGATGTTCCCTATTATGTGCATCAAATTCTTCCGGATCAAGGGAAGCACATTTTGGCAACACCAAACTCTCATGCCCACCCCAGCTTACCGCCAGGAGAAAATGTTTTAAGGACTCACAAAATTGAACGATCTGGGATCTTGAACTGACTTTTAAAACTACCGTAAAAAGTCCGCCGGCTCCTTTCATTTGCTTTTGAGCAAGTTCGTATTGTGAAAAATCCCGATCATACGGAAAAATAACCTCCTCTACCTTTTCCTGGTTCTTTAAGAATTTAACAACTTCCAGAGCGGTTTTGCTTATTCGCTCCAGGCGTACCGGCAGCGTTCTCAAGCCTCTTAACAACAACCAGGCATTAAATGGACTAATTCCATTTCCCATGTTAAGAAGCTCACTATCAAAAATGTTTTTCATCATTTTTTGCTTTCCACAAAGGACACCCCCTATTACATCACTATGCCCTCCTATATATTTGGTGGCAGATTGCAGTACTAGGTCAATTCCCAACTTAATTGGTTTCTGATATAATGGTGTGCAGTAGCTATTATCACATATTGTAATAATATTTTTTTCCTTTGCTAAACCGGCTACTGCTGATAGATCCTGAAGTGAGAAATCCCATGAATTCGGTGATTCCAAATATATGACCTTTGTATTTGGTTTTATCGCCTCCTCTAATTCAATTAGAGTTCTTCCTTCAATATAAGTAGTGGTTACATTAAATCTTGGAAGTACATTGTCAAACATTTTCTGAGCCCATGTATAAGGCTTATTGACAGAAACAATGTGATCTCCACTACTCACATTGGCTAAAACAGCTGCAAATATCGCTGAGGCTCCACTATTAAAAACAAGACAATCTTCAGCTTCATCAAGCGCTGCCAGTTTTTTCCTGAGAATATCGGTGGTAGGATTTAAGCCACGGCTATATAGAAATGTAGAATATTCATCTTCAAAGGCTTTCCGCAGATCATCAACACTATCAAAAGCAAAATTACTTGTTTGGATTATCGGCGGCGCAATTGCTCTAAAGTAATCTTCTCGGCGCTCCCCCAGTTCATTAAAAATATAAGAATTCTCCATTGATCTTCGATTTGATTATAACCTCTACCCCCTTTTCCCTCCTACCTTAACTATTGGGTTTTCTCACCCTTTTTAGAACAAAATATAATAGAAAAAACACTATAAATACGATGGTACTAACTATTGCTGCTTTAGGCGTCGTAAAAGCTATACTCGCCCCTGCCAGCACATAACTAGCGATAAAAAATAAGGGTACCCAGGGATACCAACGGATTTTATAGATATCCTTTTTACTTAAATGGGCAGTTTTTTTTCTTAGAATGAAAATGGTTGCAGCAGAAGTAGCCATTCCAATACTATCCAGAAAAATTATATAATTTAATATAGTGTCAAAGGTCCTGGCGAAAAACAAGGTTACCATACACAATGCCGTAAATGTGGTTAATGAAATAACCATCACGTTGGTTTTTTGATTTGTCCTTTTAAATACTGAAGGGAGAATATTTTCATCACTCATGGCATACATAACCCGCGGATTACTCATTAGCATAACGTTGACATAAGCTAAAACGGAAAGAAATAAAAGAATTGAAAAAATAAAAAATCCCTTTTCTCCAAATATAGCCCCCGCTAAAATTGCGGCAACAGATTCTGCTTCCTTGAGTCCTTCAAACCCAATAACTTTATAGTAGGTATAATTAATTCCCATGTATAAAATCAGGATAAATGCAATACCTATAAAAATACCCCTTGGAAGAGTTTTGGGAGCCTTCTTCACTTCTCCACCAAAATTTATAACCTGCTGATATCCGCCATAAGTAAAACTTACGGCAACCAGACAAATACCCAGAGCTTTTAGTAGAGAGGTAAGGCCGCCATCACCCGTGGAAATAGCAATATTTTGACCAGTTTCAGCAAAATCCCCAGTAAATAATGCTCCTATAAGCAATACCACCATCCCTATCTTAACAAATGTAAGCGCGTTCAAGGTTTTTGCACTGGCTTTTAATCCCAGCAAATTGACACCATAAAAGAAAATAATCGTAGATGTGGCTGTTAAAAGATTGAGCAGATTGGGGCTATCATAATCTGGGAACACCGCATAGGTAAGATACTCTGAACCAATTAGCGCCACTCCTGCCAGGGAGGAAGCATTTCCAACCAAAATAATGCAATTAATGGCAAAGGCAATTGAGGGATGGTAACAATGGGAAAATATCTTATAATAACCACCGGTCACTGGATACCTTGAACCGATTTCAGCATAGGTTAATGCACCACATAAAGCGGCAAGTCCGCCTATCGCCCACACCCAAAAAAACATATCTATGGAAGTGGATTCACGGGCAACATTCACCGGTGTACGAAAGATACCCATACCTATCACCAGGCTTACCACGATCATACTGACTTCAAGAAGGTTAAGTTTTGGAGATTTCATTTAAAATGTAAATTATGCCTGATTAATTCCGCGTTTGTCCAGAGCTCCTTATTTTTTCTAAGGAATCTTTCATCTCCTTAATAATTTGAGGTTGCTCCTCGTATAAATTATAGGATTGAGAGATATCTTCCTTCAGATTGTAGAGCTGTGCGGGGGGAGCATTACCCCTAATTTCACCTTCTGTAATATCACTATTTTGCTGACCGGCAAAAAGCAGTGCCTCGGGACCGCCAAAAGCACTTTGGTCTTCTTTTCTCGGACCAAAACCCCCACCGCCTTTTCCGCTTATATAAACCCAATCCCCTTTTCTAAAAGCAACATTATCAGTTTCAGAAGAATGTACAAGTAAATGATCTCTTATTGGATCTTTAGGTTCACCTGTAAGTGCAGGTAACATATTATAGCTGTCAGCAGCCTGACCGGGGGCAAGTTTCTCTCCTATTATAGCAGCCAAGGTTGACAGAATATCCGTATTTCCCAACAATTGGGATGATTTTGTTTCAGCAGGGATCTGTCCTGGCCATCTTGCTATAAATGGTACCCGATGACCACCTTCCCAGGAATCAAATTTGAAACCTAATAAATTACTATTCATCTTATGTCCTTTTCCATATGCGTCCTGACCACCATGATTTAGCATTCCGCCGTTATCACTAGTAAAAATCAACAAAGTATTCTCTGCGATCCCTTCCCTTTCCAGGACCGCCATAATTTCTCCTACCATCCAGTCCAGTTCATGCATATAATCGCCATAACGACCAGCTTTACTGATACCGATAAAACGAGGTGCGGGAGTAAATGGGTGATGAATATTAGTAGGTGCAAAGTATAAGAAGAATTTTCTGCTCTTATTTCCAGTTATAAAATCCACTGCTTTATTCTTTAAAGTAGTTCCAGTCATTCGATCATCATACCTTTGGTGGGCTTCGCGGGCACCACCTATATCATTATATTTCCATTTTTCAGGGAACCATCTGGTTTCTGCATGTTTCTCATATACAAAAGGATCCTCAGGATCAAAGTCCACAACCTCATGATTCTCGACGTATACAAAGGGAGGATGACTATTCAGCACAGGAACCCCGAAATAATAATCAAACCCAAGTTCAAGAGGTCCGGGTTTCAGCGGTTCATTCCAGTTTACCGGGGATTTTTTTCCAAAGCCTAAATGCCACTTCCCTATGACCGCCGTTTTATACCCGGCATCTTTCATAATACTTGCTATCGTAGTTTGAGCAGTATCAATCACTAAAGAATCCTTCAGAAATAATGGTCTGGTTAACTGATTTCGAAAAGGATATTCACCGGTAAGCAACGCGTACCGTGAAGGTGAGCATACGGCTGAGGCCGAATGAAAATCGGTAAATTTTCTTCCTTCTGTTGCCAAACGATCAATGTTAGGGGTATTTATAAGGGTTGCCCCATAAACACCAACATCCCCGTATCCCACATCATCTGCATTTATAATAATAACATTTGGTGATTTTTCAACATTATTTTGTTGTGGGGTCATTGATAAGCAGGTTAACCCTGCGATAAGCAGCCAAAGACAATTTAATGGCTGAAAATTACTAATTTCTGGCATATCATTCATTTTTTTGGCGTTATTCAATATCGTTTTTTTTGAAATTTACAAATCAGGTAATCAGGTTTGTGATTAGGGAGTGTCGTATACTTTTAAATTAAATAGTAACACCTGAAATTGTGCCTACGGCCCAATTCATAAAATCATAGTTGCATTGAAACCCTACAGTAAGAAACACGAGGTTACCAAACTTATGGACTTCAAAATAGTTATTAATATCTTATTTAATTTCTATCAAAAGATGGCTTACTAATTGTAATGAGTCGCACTTACAAGTTAATTTTCCATATTAAGTAAATCAGAAAAATAATATGTTTTTTTGTTTCCAAAATTAATAACCCTCATTCTGTTCCAGATTGGAATTTTTGTCTATTTCTGATTGAGGTATTGGAAATACTACTTGATAAGGCGCAGCCGGTTTACCTCTGTCCAAGGCGTATTCAATAAATTTTCCATGCCTAATTAGATCCTGACGTCTTAGAGCTTCTGTATGAAATTCCCTTCCTCTTTCATCCAAAATAAAATTTCGAAGCCTTTCTTTACTGGAAAAATCGTTTAAGGTTAAATTTTCCAGACCAGCTACTTGACGAACCTGGTTCATAAGATTAATACTTTCTTCATTAGGCCCTTCGATTTCATTTAAGGCTTCTGCACGACTTAATAAAATATCTGCATATCTCAAGTAGGGGAAATCATTCCCGGAAAATTGTGCTATTCCATTAGGATCTTCCTTATACTTAAAACTTCGAACATCATCTTCTCCTAAAGTAATTAAATCTCCCGCTTGATCTACATATTCAAATAAAAATGCATTCAATCTCTCATCCTCAGCAGAAAATAATTCTAAAAATTCCGAGCGGATTTTTAAATGGGCTGAAAAAATTCTTTTTGGAGGAAATTGAAATTGATATCCAGGAGGGGCTGCGAAGGAAATATAATTATTTCCCCCTTCCTGTACATTTTCTGGGAACGGTGCTACAAATATAAATTCACTATGCCCCTCGTTTTCTAATGCAAACAGCTCAGACCTCTCTCCCTGAAACAAAAAATGTACCCCGCTATCTATTACATCCATGGCTGCCTCAGCAGCTAGAGGCCATTGCTTTGTGTTTAAATAGAATTTAGTTAAATATCCTAACGCCGCACCACTGGTTGCTCGTCCATATTCACTTTGTGCAGGAGGAAGGCTATCTCCTAATTCAGAAAATTCCTGTTCAAAAAAAGATCTCATTTCCTGTTCGGTAGCTCTAGCAGGCCTATCTTTTACCGAAGTGTTACTGGTAAGAACAAGAGGCACTGGGCCAAAAAAATTATAAAGTTGATAGTAATTAAAAGCTCGGAGAAACCGAGCTTCAGCAACTATTTGTTCTTTCCTATCTTCGTTCATATCAATTTTAGGAACTTCATCAATCACAATATTTGCTCTATATATTGCAATATAAAATCTGTTCCAGAAATCCTGTAAATAAGGATGGTTAGCAGACCATACAAAATCTTCCATAGGTTGAGTATGGGCGTTTATGGCTCCTCTTCTTGCAATCATTATATCGGTAGTCATTTCATCTAAAGTAAGATAATCCTTTACAAGGTTAAAAAAATCATCTCCTTGGGAAATAGCATAGACCCCATTTAATAAAGCTTCAGCATCATCAGCAGAATTATAAAAATTTGAAGGCCCTAAGGATGAAAAAACTTCTTCTTCCAGCGCATCACCACAACTAATCAATACCCCAATTAACATAAATGAGGAAATATATCTTAATATTCTTTTTGTTTTCATAAATAAATTTTTAAAGTCCAATTTTAATTCCAAATGTATATATTCTTGCAAGAGGATATGAGTTGTAATCAATCCTTAAATTAGAAGTTCCTAAAGTGTTTACATCCGGATTAAATCCACTATAATCGGTAATAGTAAATAAATTTTGCCCGGTAGCAGAAATCGAAAGATTCTTAATGGCCCTAACCTTAAGGTTGGGAAAGGTATAGTTGAGACTTAGATTTTGAAGTCTTAAATAAGAGGCATCTTCTACTACCCTATCATTAATAGCTCTAGAAACATCTTGATTAATAAAAGATGGATTTCTATCTGTGGGATTATCAGGAGTCCATCGATCAAGCACGTAAGATTGTCTATTTCTCAGATCAGAAAACGGATTTTCAGAATCCACTCTGGTAAAATTTAGCAAATCATTTCCCATGCTGCCTTGTAAAAATACACTAAGATTAAATCCTTTATATTCAAAATTGTTTGAAAGACCAAAGGTGAAATCTGCGAATGGGTCTCCTAGTATAACACGATCTGTTGCATTTAAAACTCCATCACCATTATCATCAACAAATTTTAAATCGCCAGGGTTTGCGTTGGGTTGCGCTGAGGCATCCACTTCTTCCTGGGATTGAAAAACGCCTTCTGTTTTATACCCAAAATATGCATTAATTGGTTCCCCCTCCCTTAAGATGGTATAATCAAACAAAAACCTTGTATCCCCCTGAAGGATAAATGGTAAATCCCCAAGATTGGTCACTTCATTGTGAAGGAAGGCAAAATTTAAAGAGGTGGACCATTTAAAATCATCCACGAAATTTTTTGAATTAATGCTCATTTCGAATCCGCTGTTTTTTGTATCCCCCACATTTTGAAGTGAATTTAAAAAGCCACTAGTTGATGGTATAGGTAAATTTAACAGAAGGTCGGAAGTTTCTTTATAAAAATAATCCATGGATCCTGTAATTCTACTTTTGAAGAACCCGTAGTCTAAACCTATATTAAATTGCTTTGTGGTCTCCCATTTTAAATCGGGATTTCCTAATTGAATTGGTGCAAT
Source organism: Christiangramia sp. (assembly GCF_029937855.1). Lineage (GTDB taxonomy): Bacteria > Bacteroidota > Bacteroidia > Flavobacteriales > Flavobacteriaceae > Christiangramia. The sequence goes on along the minus strand of NZ_JAPYPC010000006.1, from coordinate 133,210 downwards.
GCCCACAAACTGCTGATCATTAAAAACAGCCTCGCCTGCTGTGCCTAATAATACCAACGAGTTATAATTCCCTATGGCTTGATTTCCAGTAATACCATAACTTGATCTTAATTTTAGAATAGAAATATCATTCAACCCTTCCATAAAGGATTCTTTATCTATTTTCCATCCTAAAGCCAATGATGGGAAATAACCATATTTTTTATCCTCTCCAAATCTAGAAGAACCATCAGCTCTAAAGGAGCCGGTTATTAAATATTTATCTTTAAAGGTATAATTTAGTCTTCCCAGATATGAAAGCAACTGGTTTTCTACCTTGTATGAACCAACTGTATATCCAGATTGTGCACCCGCTTCAAGATTATTTGTTAAAAAAGCATCGGTAGGAAAATTTTGGCTTCCTGCATTGAATCCACGACCTTTAAATTCCTGAAAGGTATATCCTATAACGGCATTAATTTGATGATCAGCACCGATCTCATTATTATAATTGAATGTTAGTTCAATTAAATTACTAAAATCTTCATTTTCGAAAATATTTGCTGACCCATTGGTATTTTGACCTCTTCTTGTAATTCTAGTCAAATAATTATCGAATCTGGAAATACTTCGATCAGTTCCTAAATTAATTTTTGCACTAAATTCATCTAAAATAAAATATTCTCCATAAATACTTCCGAAAGTCTGGTTTGTTTCCTGAACTGGAAAAATAGTTTCAGCTTGTGCTACCGGATTATCCAAATCTACATTCTGGTTTAGAGAATAGTCGCCCTCCGCATTTCTAACCGACAGCAGAGGATCAAACTGGAGAGCTGCCGGAATAACACCTGCTGCACCATTAATTCCTCCTGAAGGAACCAAATCGGATTCCGTAAGACTAGTATTTAAATTCAATCCAAAATTAAAATTATCTGTGGAATGAACAATATTTACTCTTCCTGATGTTCTTTTAAAACCAGTGCTAATTACAACTCCCTCCTGATCTAAGCGATTAAGTGAAACATAATAATTCGTTTTTTCGGATCCACCGGAAATGGAAATCTGATGATTCTGGACTGGTGCCGTTCGGAAAATCTCTTCCTGCCAGTCTGTACCACTTCCCACCAAGGCTGCTTGATCGGGAGTGAATAAAGGATCCAAACCTTGATCTTCCTGTATTCCGTTTAAGAATGACACATACTCTTGAGCCGTCAAAAGATCCAATCGGTTAGCCACTTCCTGAACGCCATAATAACCATCATAATTTACTCTTAACTCACCGGCCACACCTTTTTTAGTCGTCACCAGAATAACACCATTAGCTCCGCGGGAACCGTAGATTGCTGTAGCCGAAGCATCCTTTAAAATTTCTATGGATTCAATATCCCCAGGATTAAGAGCATTTATAGATGCTCCAGGAAGGCCATCTATTACGTATAAAGGTTCATTCCCTGCGGTAATTGAGCCCGCGCCTCTAATTCTTATTGAAAAACCACCCCCCGGCCGGGAATCTGCTTGAGTTATACTTACACCAGCAGCCTTACCCTGCAAAAGTTGTGGAGTAGATGTTTGCACCCCTTCTTCAAAATCTTTTGAAGTCACAGAAGATACCGATCCCGTGAGATCGCTCTTCTTCACTGTACCATAACCTACAACTAAAACCTGATCAAGTCCCTCAACATTACTGACCATAGATACCTCTAGGAAATCTCGGTTTCCAACTAATTCTTCAAATGTTTCAAAACCAATAAAACTAAAAACCAAAGTATCTGTTGGAGATGCTACTAAAGAAAATGCTCCATCAAAGTTTGTAGTTGTTCCTCGATTGGTTCCTTTTATCAGGACGGTAACCCCCAAAATGGGAATACCATCGGCATCTTTAACAATCCCTGAAATATTTTGTTGGGATGACGTACCTGGTTTGCTCGAAGAATACATAGTGCCGGTAAACAATAAGATCATGATCGAGAGGAAAAAGTAGTGTAATAAACACTTATTTCCTTCTTCTGGAAAATACTTTTTTAATTTGTGTAACATACGTTCATATTTAAATTTTAATAAGGTTGATTAATCGATTAAATAAAATCCTAAATTTTTTTATATTTTAACGCTAATATAGCATAAAATCACTTATTCACCTTGCTTAATCGATTAAATTTTGTCAATTATATTGTTTTTTTACTTTATTTTAGAATAATAACTATATACTGATTCCTGTTATCCAGGAAGAAAAAGTCTTCGTTTTAAATATTCAATTAGTCAGGTAGAAAGCAGTATTATTCTTTATTTCTTTCTCTAATTCTTACCACGTGTAGGGCCCTCGATATTTTGAAGTTGAGGAATACGATCCTCTACCAAAGGCAGTTCTGGAAAATCAATATGAGGTTCAACCTGGTACCAATATCCCACCGTATAATAATTGTCTGATCTATGGTTTGCATGCCCATGTTCAATGGTCATTTTAATAGATTTATTAAAAGTTACCGGAGATTCTGAATGAAACCTGTATACCATCCATTGTGCCCCCCGGTCATCCCCGCCGTTTAATGGATTACCATATTCTGAATAATCGAAAGTTGGTTTAGCGTTCCCGAATGGATTTATCCCGCAGCCTCCATAACACCAGGCACCTAAATAATAATCCTCAGCTCCGGTTCCGTGTATTTGTGGTTCTTCAGCACCATCAATATAGATCATTTCATCGCCTTCCCCCCACCAGTCCCCCTGGTTCTGGATTAAACTGTGGGTTACCCCTATAAAATGTCCCTTGCCTTCTGCTTCCATAATTATATAATTGCCTTCACCGCTGGTATTCGTCTTATTGTTAATTTCCGGCTCGCCATTCAATTTCCAATCGGTAGTCCATCCATCAGTGGGTTGTGATTGCCGGTATTGCGCATGAAAATATCCAATATCTTCGGGTAATGAGTTATGTTTTTCCCAATCTATATTATAGTAAAACGCATCTATTGCCCGCTCCCCGTCATTAGTGATCGTCACCTTGGCCGATTTTTGGAAAGGCATAGGAAAGGAAGCATTTAAAGCCCTTTGTGAACCAACCGAAAGAAACTTAGAGTCATAAAGAAAATATCGTCCCAAGCCCAATCCAAAAAAATCCCCTATTGGAGTTTCCACACTTGGTGTTTCTTCCCCATCCCAATACATCCGTAAAACGATCTTTTTAAGATGATCGATCTCATTACTGGCAATGGTCATCCAAATATGCTTAAAAATACCCGGTCCCTGTACTTCTCCAATAGTTCGGGTTTCTCCAGGCTCAATTTTATTCTTCCAGTTACCATCATCATTCGCCCCAAGGGTATCATAACTGGATATTCTTTCTGAGGTATAGTTTCGCAACTCATAAATTGCTTTTTCAGCAGGTTTGTTTTGAGCGTAAATAGCGCTTGTAAACAAAAATGCTATTAAAGAATAGACTGTAATTTTCATAATTATTTTACTTTAAGAACAGATTAAAACTTCATTTGTTTTCATCAATAAAATTGCATAAGTCTTTATACTTCTCATATCGAATATTATAAATTTTGTGCTTTTCAGCATCTGGATAGAATTCCTTTTCAAAGCCCGGACCCATTTTTTCCATGGCCTCACTTACTGTCGGATAAACTCTGGCAAGGGTTGCCGCAAACATAGATGCCCCCAAAGCACAGGTTTGTTCAGATTGATGGATTTTAATGGGCATCCCCGTAATATCTGCCATCATTTGATTGATCACAGGAGATTTTTTTGCCACTCCTCCAACTCCTATTAGTCCCTTTACGGGAATTCCCTCTTCTATAAACCGCTCAATAATTTTCCTGGAACCAAAACAAGTAGCTTCCACAAGACTTCTATAAATTCGCGGGGTAGTACTTCCCAGGGTTAAACCTTGAATTAACCCTGTTAGATTTTGATTGGCATCTGGTGTTCGTCTTCCGTTTAACCAATCCACCGCTAATTCATCATTAACATCAAGCGGCATTTCTGAAATTTCCTTATTCAACTCTAGAAGGATATTAGCTCTTATTTCCTTTAAAAGTTTACCTGCCAGTTCCGGCTTTAGACTGTCCGATTGGTGCAAGAACCTTTCTAATGGCCAGGAAATAATATCCCTAAACCATGAATAAATATCCCCGAAAGCAGATTGACCGGCCTCCATTCCTATCATTTCGGGAATGATGGATCCCTTTACCTGGCCACAAATCCCCTGCACTAAAGTACCTTCCAGTTCAGCTTCCGGAGCAACAATCATATCACAGGTAGAAGTTCCCATGACTTTGCTCATATAGTAAGGTTCAATTTGCCCCCCTACAGCACCCATATGGGCATCCAAAGCACCTACTCCTACTAAAACTTCGGTTGACAATCCTAATTTTTTGGCCCATCCTTCACTAAGCCTGCCTGCAACCTCAACCGAGGTATATGTTTTTTCAGGCAAACTATTCCTAACTTTTTTTAATCGAGGATCTAATTCAGAAAAAAAACTTATTGGAGGAAAACCTCCAAATTCTTCAGCCCACAAAGCTTTATGACCAGCGGCACAAACACTGCGTTTAATTTTGGAAAGATCATTTCCCCCAGTCAATAAAAAAGGAATCCAGTCACAATGCTCCACCCAGGAATGACAAGCTTCTTTTATTTTAGAATCCTTCCTAAGTACATATAATAATTTTGCCCAAAACCATTCTGAAGAATAGATCCCACCTGCATTTTTTAAATAATTTACTTCGTATTTTTCTGCATGAAGGTTTATTTCTTCCGCTTCATTAATAGCCGAATGATCTTTCCATAAAAAGAACATCGCATTGGGGTTATCTTTAAACTGGTCATGGAGCGCCAACGGAATCCCATTTTCATCCACTGCTATGGGAGTTGAACCAGTAGTATCTACAGAAATAGACCTGATATTTTTCTTAATTTCAGGTGGTACTCCTCCAAGCATCTCTTTGAGAATATGTTCCAGACCTTCAATATGATCAAGGGGATGTTGGCGAAACTGGTTTTTTGAGGCATCACAAAACCTGGCTTCTCTCCATCGCGGATAAAAAAATTCTGAAGCAGTTTCCTCTTTTCCTGAATGGGCATCCACAAGAATAGCCCGTACTGAACTTGTCCCAAAGTCTATCCCTATTACATAATCTTGCTTTGCACTACTCATAAAATAACTTTTACGCAGGTACTTTTAATTTACCAGATTTTTGAATAAGCCTATTCGGTTCTATTTGTTTTTGAATAATCGCATAGATTGCAACTACTAAAAAGCAGAAAAATGGAATATAAAAGGAGAGGTTTACACTTCCTGTTAAATCTGAAACCTGCCCCTGAACTGCCGTTAAAACAGCTCCTCCCAAAATGGCCATTATCAATCCGGAACCTCCAATTTTAGTGTCCTGTCCCAGCCTGCTCATCCCCAAGCCGTAGATGGTAGGAAACATAAGGGACATAAAACCAGAAATAGCCACCAGTGCAATTACACCGGTGTACCCGTTCCCATATATTACCAATAGCGTACATATTCCCCCTCCAATAGCACTAATCATTAGTAGGTTTCTAGGACTAAAGAATTTCATTAATGCTGTGAATATAAAGCGTGACACCGCAAAAAGAATTAATGAAGCAAGATAATAAGTGGAAGATTCATCTTCATTAAGCTGTAATTCCTGCATGACATAGCGAATGGTGTAGGACCACACTCCGATTTGAGCACCCATATAAAAAAACTGGGCGATTACAGACCAGCGATAATTACGATTTTTCAGTAGACGTCTAAGACTAGGGATTAAGTTGATTTTATTATCATCATCTGAAGCCTTCGGCATTTTGGTGAATTTTACCAGTAACCAAATTATAATCAAAACAAAGGCTACCCCCACATAGGTAGCCATAACTGATGAAAGCTCTTCTGATTGTATGGAAATTAGATCCCCTGCACTCATTCCCGCCCTTTCTTCAGCACTGGATAAATTCAAATGGGAAAGGATAAAAAATTTACTTAGTAACACCCCTGAAATGGAACCTATGGGATTAAAAGATTGTGCCCAGTTCAATCTTCGAGTACCGGTCTCTTCCGGGCCCATTGCAATAATATATGGATTGGCAGCGGTCTCCAAAATAGAAAGCCCTCCAGCCAAAATGAATAAGGCGGCAAGAAAATGTCCGTAAATCATGGTTATACTGGCTGGATAAAAAAGCAAAGCACCAATTATAAAAAGTCCCAATCCTACCAGGACACCAGATTTATAAGTATATTTCTTAATTAAAATGGCGGCAGGTAGAGCTAATAAAAAATAAGAACCATAAAAAGCCAGCTGGATCCAGGAAGTTTGAAAGTCAGACATGCTCATTATCCGCTTAAAAGCGGCTAATAAGGTATCTGTCATATTATTGGCTAATCCCCAAAGAAAGAACAGGCTGGTAACTAATATAAAAGGCCAGGTATTGCCGGGTCTTATTAATGAAACTTTTGATGCTTTGCTTTTCATTTAGATTGCTTTTCTAAAAATCTATTTTCTATTGTATCTATTGAGACCTTTAATATGACCTTATTTTTAAAGTAAAATATTGCATGCCTTTTCAAACCCTTCAGCTTCGTTCAACATATGCTGTTGCTGAACTCTTCAGCTGCCCTCAGATGACGAGAACTATGACTTTATTTATATAATGGACCATACGTATCGCAGGCTCGATAGTCTGAACCTTCTTTGTCCATCCCAAACGAATTCCACGCGGTAGGTCTAAAAATTTTATCAGCTTCTACATTATGCATACATACCGGGATCCTTAACATGGCCGCCAGGGCAATTAGGTCCTTACCAATGTGTCCATAAGAAATCGCTCCATGGTTAGACCCCCAATTATTCATTACCGAATAAACATCAGAAAATGCTACATCATTAGTCAATTTTGGAACAAACCAGGTTGTAGGCCAGGTTTGATCCGTTCTTTCGTCCAGCTTTTTGTGAACATCTTCAGGTAGGTCAATAGTCCATCCCTCGGCTATTTGCAATGTTGGGCCAATCCCTTTTACCAGATTGAGCCTACACATGGTTACAGGCATTCCTCCTTTGGTCAAAAAACCAGACGAATACCCACCGCCCCGGAAATACCCCACACTGGCGGGATACCATGTCGTAGCATCCAGACATTTTTCCATTTCTTTTTCAGTTATTTCCCAATGAGGCTTCATAACGGGCTTAGCTTCTTCAGTTTGTTCCCCGGTTCCGTCCAGGGTAGCCGATCCTGAATTGATTAAATGAATAAATCCATTTTTCGCTTTCCCTTCTGCTTTCCAACCGGTAACACGCTCAACCGCATCGGGGCTCCAGTACGTGCGTACATCTGCAAATATTTGCGCCGTATTGGTCAGTAAATAATTGAAAAGCATGGAAACACCATTCAAAGCATCATTTTCAGTCGCCACCAGATAAGGTGATCTTATGCCGTTCCAATCAAAGGAAGAATTCAATATTGCTTCTGAAAAATCGCCGTTTGGTAAAAAATCTGTCCACTGGCGTTGTCCCTGAAAACCAGAGACAATGGCTTCATGACCAAAAGATTCTTCCCCATACCCCATTTCTTTTAGCTTTGGATTCCCCTGCATTAGATCACGAATAATCAAAGTCATTTTTACCACAAACTCCCAATCTTCATCTTTCTGTTCCCGGGAGCGTTGTTTATCTGAATCATTAAAATCTTTTCCCTCTTTGCACTTGCTTTTGGTCCAGTTCAATGCTTTTTCGAACTCTTCTTTATCGTATATTTCCTGTTGAACCCGCCTTAAAATTTCAGTTGAATCTACATATTCATTTCTCATGCCCAAGAAAGCCTGGAAAAAATTAGGGTCAACCTCTGAACCTGCAATCCCCATAGATACACTCCCAATAGATAAATAAGATTTTCCCTTCATTAAAGCTACGGCCATACCAGCTCTTGCAAATAATAAAAGTTTCCCCTGTACATCTTTGGGAATACTGTCATCTCTTAAATCCTGAACATCTTCTCCATAAATTCCAAATGCAGGAATACCTTTTTGATTGTGAGCGGCCAGAGTGGCCGCAAGATATACGCCTCCCGGCCTTTCAGTGCCATTAAAACCCCAAATTGCCTTAGGGATTCTAGTGTCAAAATCCATAGTTTCAGTCCCGTATGCCCAACATGGTGTAACGGCAAGGGAGACTCCAACATTTTCTGAACTGAATTTTTCATCGCAATTAATAGCTTCCTTTATTCCTCCAATACACGAATCGGCTATAACACACATTACGGGCTTTCCATCGGGATATTTCAATTCTTTTTCGAATAATTCGGCTACAGCTTTTGCCATCCCCATTGTTTTTCCTTCCAGCGATTCCCTAACTCCACCAAGCCTACCATCAATCACAGGTCTAATTCCTATTTTAGGGTATTTACTTATTTTGAGCATTTTCTATTTATTTAAATTTTCCTTATTACTTAATGCATTCTTAAAATCCTCCAACTCTACTCCCAACACTTTTTCTGAAACTCTATTTAGATGGGTTTCAGCACCCATAAAATGAAACACACTATGTTGATGGCTTAAGGCAGCCCCTGGTTTCAGAAAGGCTGCAGGAGAAACGCTCTCAATCTCATAAAAAGGCCCCATTTGAGAACCATCTTCCAAGGGCCCATCGTTATATGCATTTACCGCATCCCCTTTAAGCGGATCTTTCTCTATTGTCCACTCCTGGTTTAGATAGATTGAATTACTATCAACTTCGTATAGGGTAATGGTGAGAATATTATTTATTGGATCATAACTTCCTGCAGTAATTTTAGCCCGCTGGGGAGGGATACCAAGTTTACCTCTGGATTTCCCATCGGCTTTAAAAAATAAATGCCCATTCTTAAATTGAACCCGATCTTCCGATATTTCCCCAAAATAATCTGTGGTGGCAACCTTGCCTTCAGCCTCATCTTTATATGGAATCACAATTTTTGTTTCTTCAGAAGGAGTGAACATATCCAGAATCCATAAACTGGGGGCACCTGATTCTTTTGTCCACGCATTTTCACCAATATTAGTGATTGAATTATCGGTTTTAAAACCAACGTTCTGAATATCCCCTAGTGTGACATTCAGCATTTTTTCAATGTCTTTCTTACCAAGTATTGCTACCGACCTATTAATTCTTATTGCCAGGGGTGTATTGGAATAGTTAATAAGGGACATTTCTTTCTGCATTTTGACCATGGAACTATCTTTTGACAAAACCTGCCAACTTTCAGTATCAATTGCAGACGGGGTTTTCCAATTATCGAAAACCATTTCGCTCTCCGGTTTAAAAAAAAGGGAAAATTTACTTCCCTCGGGTCCTAACCACAAACGATTTTCACCACCGTATGCGTTCATATGCGGATCTTCTTCACCATCAAATGCTTTATAGTTGATCCATCCAAAACTTCTTCCTGCACTTCCCGAAGCTGAAGAAGTAAATACTTTAGCCTGATATTTTGGGGAAACAATTACCCGGCTCTCTTTATTTTTAAGGACTATTAAATCCTCATCTTTTGAGCTTAGAAATTCTAAGTCATAACCAAAACTTCCCTGGTCAAAGCTTTTCCTTTCCTCCATATTTTCGGATTTCTTTTGATCATTACATGAAATTAAACCCATGACGAATATTATGATTATTGAATATTTCATTAGTGAGATTTATTAGACTACTTCCTCCAAATGTGTTTTTCTATTAACCAGGAATGCTTAAATAAAAAATCATTTCTCAGATTATTAATTATCTGATAATCCTGATTTTGAACATTTCAAATATATGCTTAATCGATTAAACAAAAAAATAAAAATTATTGAAAATGTAATTTTAAACCCTTAAACATGAAGATTGCTTAATGAAAATGGTAATATTTTAATACTTAGTAGGCTATTTTACAGGACTCTCTAACGATAAGCTTAGCTTCCAGACTCACCTGTTCATTTTCAGCATCTCTGCTGATATGGTTCGTTAGTATCCGGACGGCATTTGAACCAAGTTCAAGCAAAGGCTGCTTGACATAGGTTAAAGGACAATAATAGAAGTCAAATGCTTCACCTTCATCGAAGCTAACAATTGCAATATCCCTCCCCACTATATGCTTTAGTTCGTTTAAATATCTTAAACCATGTACTGCCAAAGTATTGGTTGCAAAAAAAAGTGCATCCACCCTGTCATTCTCATCCAACATCGCATTTATCGCTTCTTTCACACCTTCCTCAATTCCAGAGTATTCAATTTCATGAAGCCAGCTGTTTTTTCTTTCCAGGCCTTTATTTGTCAGGGCTTCCCGATAACCCTTTATACGCTGGGTCATGTGATGCAAGGCCGAACTATAGGCAATCATCCCAATCTTCTTATTACCTGTTTCAATTAAACGGTCTATGGCACTAAAAGCAGCTTCAAAATTATCTATGACCACGTAGTTCGAATCGATTTTCGGAAAATGACGGTCAATTAGGACAAATGGTATATTATTATCCTTTAAGTGCTTTATCTGTTTTTCAGATCCTTCGGTAGGAGCAATTATAAAACCATCAACCTGTCTATTCATTAAGAACTGAATCAAATCCCAGGATTTATCAGCCTGCTCGTCAGAACTACCAAAGATCACGGTATAATTAAGTTTTTTAGCTTCGTCTTCAATTATCCTGGCGATATTGGCAAAAAAGGGGTTTGAGATATCAGCTACCACCAATCCTATAGTAAAAGTTTTCCCCATTTTTAGACTTTTCGCAATTTGATTTGGCTGATAATTAAGTTCTTTTGCCGCTTTCTTAACCTTTTCGGAAACTTCCTCGCTTACCCGGCTATTTTTTCCTTTAGATAATACGTAGGATACTGTAGCAGTTGAAACTCCAACTTTTTTGGCTATATCTTTGAGGGAGACCTTTTTTTTCATTTTAAACGATTAAATTTTAGGCATATACCATTAAATTTACAAAATAAAACTCATTGAACTCATCTTGACTTTCAGAAAATAAGGGTTGAAGTTATTTGTGTTGTGAAACATAAACTACTACAACATGATGTTTTAGTATTGAACAAAGATAAATAGAAATTGGAAATACTCCCATATCTGCCCATAGGAAAGCCATGTTTTAAGACCATCCCATTATATGAAATTAAAACAGCATACTATATAAGTGAAAAAAATCGTGCAGTGACACTGTTGTCCGGAGAAAGCCTTTTCCAGTGAAAAGGTTCTAAGATACCGTGATTATGAGGTGCAAAATACAGGAAAAATGGCTCACTCTTATTTTCGGAAATAAAATCAACTGCTTTGTTCTTCAATGTAGTCCCCACCATCCTATCATCATATTTCTGATGAGCTTCACTGGCACCGCCTATATCATCATATTTCCATTTTTCAGGAAACCACCTGGTCTCTGAATGTATTCCATATTCAAAAGGATCCTTAAGGTCATAACCTATCACGTTATGATTCTCCACATAGGATGACTGTTCAGCACCGGAACCCCAAAATAATAGTCAAATCCGAGTTCAAGTGGGCCTGGTTTAAGTGGCTCATTCCAGTTAACCGGCGATTTGTTCCCGAAACCTAAATGCCATTTTCCTATAGCGGCTGTTTTATAACCGGCATATTTTAAAATACTTGCAATTGTAACCTGGGAAGTATCAATCACCAAAGAATCCTTTAAGAACAATGGTCTTGTAAATTGTTTTCGAAACGGATATTCCCCGGTAAGCAACGCGTAACGAGAGGGGGAACATACTGCTGAGGCCGAATGGAAATCGGTAAATTTCTTTCCTTCTGTTGCCAAGCGATCTATGTTAGGGGTTTTTATAAGGGTAGCCCCATAACTGCCTACATCTCCGTATCCCACGTCATCAGCATTTATAATAATTATATTTGGTAATGGATGCTTGCTGGATTGTTGCGGAAAAACCGTATAATAGGTTAATCCCAGGAAACACCAGCACAAAAAGCCTAGTATCTGACTGGGCAGTACCCTGGCACTTCTATCTGAATTAAAAATCATTCTGAATCCTTTTGACGTTCTTCAACATCATCATTCGCATTATACGAATCGGGTTCAGGATTAGGTGGTGTTCGTAAAACCTTCACGAATAAATATATGGTAACGCCCGCAACGGTACCCACAGTAACTATCATCAGGATCAAGGCAGAAATATTCATACGTTTATTTTTTTCATTCTTCTTTTGTAAGCGAGATAAACCAATACGGCGAAAGCTATAAATACGGTTACCAATAAAATCCTGGAGGCATTTACATAGAATAGCTGGTTTTGCAGAAACTCTATCTTAATTGGATCTGTAGCGATAGCGAGTTCATTCTTTATCCCGGAATTCATCAGTTTTTTAATGATGGAGCTATCATCCAGCACCCAATTTCCCTGAAAGGCAGCCTCCCAATCTCCATTTTCCGGAGTAACAAGAGAACCAATGAAAACCCAAAGCAATAATAGCGGGGTAACAAATTTGATGATGAATTTGTAAATATTTGGAACTTTGATTTCCGCATTTGCAGTAATTTCTTCCCAGCCCCGGGTAATTCCAAATCCCCAGGCAAAGAGTATCGATTCCAAAAGCGCAAAGATCACTAGCGAAACCGTTCCTGCCCAATAATCATATTCATCAAATACGCCATATTTAAAAAAGAAAATAGTCGGTAAAGCAAGTACCAGGATTATAAGTCCGAAAGACCATGCAGCTGGTTTATGTCTCCAATTGAATTCATCTTTTAGAAATCCTATCCAGGGGGTTCCCATCGCCAGTGAAGAAGTGATCCCGGCAAAAAACAATAAACTGAAAAAGAGGAAAGAGGAAATAGCCCCAAATACTTCTCCCCATTGCATAAAAAGATAAGGCAGAGTTTTAAATCCTAAACTAAGAGCTCCCAAATTTACCAACTCCTTTAAACCATCCAACCCCAAATAAGCCACCCCAATAGGGATAAGAATAAAACTTCCAATAACGACTTCAACAAATTCATTCATCCAGCCGGAAGACATGGCACTCAAAGCAATATCATCTTTGGCTTTTACATAAGACGCATAGCAATGCACGGTTCCCATACCAATGGATAGCGTAAAGAAAACCTGGCCTGCAGCAGCGAGCCATACTGAAGGCGACCACATATCGGTAAAATTAGGAGTCCATAAAAAATTCAATCCGTCAAGGCTATCAAAAATTGCCCCCTCTTCACCGGCATCTATTGTTGAACCTTTAATAGCTATGAATATTCCGAATACAATAAGTAAGGGAACACCTATTTTGGCCACTTTCTCTACTCCTTTCTCCAAACCTTTAGAAAGGATATAAGTGTTTAATAATAGGCAAATTAGAAAGAAAAATACCGGCTCCCATGGAATTCCAAAAGTAGAAGTGCCTAAATTGATATAATTGTCAAAAAAAGAAGCTACCTCATTTTGATCCAGGCCCTCAAAACTTCCGAAAATGGAATGGAACATATAAGATAGGGTCCAGGATTCCAGATAACAATAATAAGCAGCTATGGCAATATTGGTCCATATACCAAAAACCCCGATGTATTTCCATAACCGGTTTTTACCCATGGTATCCATAATGAAGGGGGTGGAGTGATGCCCATATTTTCCCCCGACCCTGCCCATACTCCATTCCACCCAAAGAAGGGGCACCCCGATAACCAAAAAGCAAACCAAATAAGGAATGATAAACGCACCGCCGCCATTTTGAACAGCCTGAACGGGAAAGCGAAGAAAATTGGACATTCCCACAGCATTTCCTGCCATGGCCAGAATAAGTCCAACCCGGGATCCCCATCCCTCATTTTGTACAGCCATATTATTTGTTTTCTGTTTTTTCCATCATGCCACTTTTTTGTCCTTTATAGCGCCATTGTAATTTATTCTCTCCGGGTACTTTTTCCAGTAACCACTCATCTGTAGTTCCCAGCATAAGATATTGATCATTATCCAGGGCGACGAGTTGGTTTATCCCGTCTCCATTCTTATAAAATAGTTTTTCGTTCTCGAAATATATTTTCCTCTCAGCTCCGGAGCCTGACATTTTATAATCACCTACCAGTTCTTTCAATTTTTTACCAGGCTGATTCTTCAATACCTTTGCACCTGTTAGGGTTGTATATTCGTTGTCAATATAAATACGACTGGCACCAGCCATGTCTCCTATTTTTGAACTTAAACCCCATGACCTTACATTCGAATTCCCCCTTTGGCCAAGATTGGTAAGAACTATAACCGTTAGACTATCATTTAGAAACCTGGTGATTTGAGTACCCGTAATCCCGGTATGATCTATAATCTTTTTATCCTCCCGTAACCAGATGGTCCACCCAAATCCATAAGGGGAAGGTATCCCATTGTTTCGCATCATAGGCTGCCACATCTGCTCTTTGCTTTTATTGGTAAGAATTTCTTCGGAATAAAGGGCTTTATCCCACTTTGCAAGATCTCCAACTGTAGAAAACACTCCGTAATGTGAAGGAATCTCATATTCCCAGATCCTTCTGATATTGACCAGTTCTCCATCTCTTAAAGTATACCCGCGGGCTTCATTCGGATGAATTTTTACCTGATCCAGAATATAGGTTTCACTCATTCCTACAGGATCAAATATCCTTTCCTGAATAAAATCCCTATAAGGCATCCCGCTCACATTTTGTACAATAACACCGAGCAGGAAAAAAGCCACGTCACTATAAACGTATTTTTCGCCAGGTGGCTGAACCAAGGTATCAGATTTTGCCCCGGTATAAGCCAGTTCCTTTGTAAAGTTGACCCTGCTTAATTTTAATAAATCTTCTCTTGACATTTTATCATAACCTGAAAATCCCCTGCCAATAACCGGAAGTCCCGAAGTATGAGTAAGAAGGTGCCGAATGCTAACTTCATTCCAGTTCTCTGGCGCATCGTCAAGATAAAGTCCTATTTTATCATCCACATCAAGTTTGCCTTCCTGCTGAAGGATCATAATAGCAGAAGCTGTAAATTGTTTTGTGATGGAAGCCAACTCGAATACAGTGTTGGTTTCTACAGGTACCTGATGTTGAATATCTGCCAGGCCGTAGCCTTTTTCTTTGATGATTTTACCATTTTGTACTACCGCGAGAGCGAGTCCCGGGATTTGTCTTTCTTTCATTTCCTCCCGCACGTAAGCATCAATTTCAGCAGATTTTGCTTCATTTAGTACTTCTTGAGCAGATGACGGGAAGGCTAAAAATGATAAGAATAATACCAGTACAACATAGTAACTTCTCATAAACTGTAGTTTTATTTAGGGGAATATCGGTTGTATTTTTTCAACAATTCAATAAGCTTGTCGTGAGGAAGTTCATAGATAATGTTTCCGTTGATCCCCTCCATAGTTTCACCCGCAATTATCGCATTAATAATGGCTTCTTCAGTAGCATGGGCGGTTGCTTTAAAGAACGGGTTCATCCAGTCATTGGGAATGGTATTGATAGATTGATTTTCTGAACGATTGGAAGCATCTTCATTTGCGGTAGAAAAGGCGAGGAATATATCCCCCGAACCATTTCCGCCATAACCACCAACTTTTGCAATTCCAACCGGTACCCGCCTGGCAAGTCGTTTTAACTGATGAGGCATCAATGGGGCATCTGTGGCCACAATAACGATAATTGAACCCGTGTCCCCTTCAGGTTCACTACCCAGTTTTACTTTGTTCTGAGGAACGTCAATTTCACTTCCTACAGGCACTCCTCCTATGGTAAGGTCTCTCCGGCTGCCGTAATTTGCCTGCACCAAAACCCCTACAGTATATTTGTTTCCATCAATTTCAATAATCCTGGAAGATGTTCCTGTTCCCCCTTTAAATCCGTGAGCTATCATTCCTGTACCACCACCAACCCCACCTTCTTTTATAAATCCCGTTTTTGCACTGTCCAACGCCTGGAAAGCATGTTCTTTTTTTACGTGAAATCCATTGATATCATTTAGAATTCCATCATAAGTTTCGGCAACTACCGGTAAAGCCCAGAAAACATCTTTGGTGCCGTTAAGAGGCTGAAAAAACTTATTCTGAAACTGCCATTCAATTACGGCATCCCTAACTGTTCCTACACTATGGGTATTTGTTATCATTACCGGCCCCTCAAGAAACCCGGATTCTTCTACCCAGGTAGTACCTGTCATTTCTCCGTTTCCGTTAAAAGAATACCAGCCCGCGAACACTGGGTCATAAGTTTTGCCGCGTGGAAGGATGGCAGTTACGCCAGTGCGCACCGGGCCTTTACCCGTTCTTAATGCACCTTCACCTTCAATGATAGTGGTTAAGCCTACTTCCACACCGGGAACATCTGTAATAGCATTAAATTTTCCCGGTTCTCCCTCAAAAGGGATACCTAAATCCCTTGCCCTTTCCTCCTGTTGTGCAATAGCAAAACTTATAATAAATAAAAATAGGATTTGCGGAATTAATTTTTTAACTGAAAAAATTGTCATGTTGAATTATTTAAAATTTAAACTGTAGAAGCATCTGCAATTTTTAATGCTTCAGAAATTATGGCCAGCCCTTCATCTATTTCTTCCTTGTTGATGCAAAGGGGCGGCGCTACAAAAATATAGCCCCACCTAACGAAGGTGTACATACCTAATTCCTTAATTTTGGCAGCCACCTTGTTGATAACCTCCATCTCTTCTGGTTTGGCATTAAAAGGAGCCATTGGTTCTCTGGTATTCCGATTTTTTACAAGTTCGAGGCATCCCAATAATCCCGTATTGCGAAAATCACCTATAGAAGGATGCTTTTCTTTCAATTTTTTAATTTCCGATTCAATATACCGTCCCATATCCCTGGCATTTTCCAGTAGATTTTCATCCTCATAAATCTTAATTACTTCCAAGGCTGCGGCACAGGCAGTAGCATGGGCAGAATAAGTAAGGCCGAGAGCTAGGGTTTCTTCGTCAAATTTTGCAGCGATTTTATCGCTGACCATTAAGCACCCTAATGGCAAATACCCACTCGTGAGCCCTTTGGCCATTGCCATAAGATCCGGGACCACTTCGTAATTATCTACACCGAACCACTTCCCGGTGCGTCCAAATCCACTCATAACCTCATCAGCAATAAGTAATATTCCGTATTTATCACAGATTTCCCTGAGCTTTTTCCAATAACCGGGAGGAAGTTTAAGGCATCCCGAAGAACCTGATTCCCCTTCCATCATAATGGCCGCTATATTATCATGGCCTTCGTAAGCAATAATTCGTTCCAATTGTTCCTCGCATTCTTTTTCCCAGTTTTTTCCTGATGACCTGTATTCATAAGGAATTTCAAAATGAACAAAATTAGTCCCCTGGTGAACATCCACTTTATGCTTTCTGGGATCACCCCCTGCGCTCATGGCTCCCATAGTAGATCCATGATAGGAGCGATAACGCGTCAATATTTTGTGCCGGCCAGTATATAACCGCGCCAGTTTAATGGCATTTTCAATAGCCGTGGCGCCACATACGGTAAAAAAAGCCTTATTGAGATCACCGGGGCATATTTCAGCCAGCTTTTTTCCCAATTCGCCACGTACTTCAGTGGCACAGGCCGGGGTTACATAACTTACTTTTTCCATTTGGTCTACCACTGCCCGAGTAACCCGTTGATGCCCATGCCCAATATTGACATTCATAAGTCCGGAAGAAAAATCGATAATTTTCTTTCCGTCGTAAGTGTGAAGATAAACCCCTTTTGCTTTTTCAATCAATAAAGGGGAAATTCCTTTTTGTTTGGACCAGGAAAATAGTGTATGATTTAAATTATTATCCAATATAGTTTGTTGATCGGCCTGTAATAATGACATGATTAGCGAGATTAAGTTTTATATTTCAGAAAAATTAGCTCATCCAGTTTATACCGGCTTCAGCATTCCATTTAGTGGTCACTTTTTTGAGCTGCGTCCAGAATTCTATGGAACTCTTTCCGGTTATATCCAGGGCACCGAATTTTGAGTCATTCCACCCCCCAAAAGAAAACGGCTCCCTGGGCACTGGTACTCCGATATTTACCCCGACCATTCCTGCTGAGGCTTTCTCTATTACCTGGCGTGCTGCTCCACCACTCTGCGTGAAAACAGCGGCGGCATTTCCATAAGGATTGGCATTTTCGATGGCCATGGCTTCCGAAACATCTTTAGTACGGATTATAGATAAAACCGGTCCAAAAACTTCCTCTTTTGCAATAGCCATATCTGGGGTAACATAATCAATTACTGTGGCGCCTACATAATATCCCCCTTCGGCTCCTTCCACTTTAGCATTGCGGCCATCTACTAATATTTTTGCACCTTGTTCTTCTGATTCAGTTATATAGCGCTCGATACGCTCTTTCGCTTCCTTGCTAATAACAGCGCCTAAATTTTCTCCCGGCACCAGTTTCCTTGCAGCTTCACATATCTTTTCAATAACAGGATCAGTCTCGCCTACCGCCAGCATGGCCGCAGCCGCCATACATCTTTGTCCCGCACAACCTGTAACGGAGGCAATCACATTATTAGCTGTCATATCAATTTGGGCATCAGGAAGTACTACAAGATGATTCTTTGCTCCCCCCAAAGCCAGTGCCCTTTTCAGATTTGAAGTGGCCCTCTTATAAACCAGTTTGGCCACATTTGTAGAACCCACAAAAGACACGGCTTTAATTGCCGGATGATCACAAATTGCCTCTACAATTTCCCTGTCCCCGTTTACAATGTTAAACACACCATCGGGTAAGCCGGATTCCTTTAGCAATTCAGCTACTCTAACAAGGCTTAATGGCACTTTTTCTGAAGGTTTTACAATCATTGTATTACCTAGCATCAATGCATTTGGGATGGTCCAGTGCGGTACCATACTGGGAAAATTGAAAGGTACAATACTGGCAACCACTCCAAGTGGTCTTCTTTCTACCCTGCATTCCACACCCCGGCTAACTTCCAAAATCTCATCACCTATTAATTGTGGTATGGAACAGGCAAATTCAGTTAATTCCATGCTTTTTTCAATTTCAGCTTTGGCCTCACCATAAGTTTTTCCATTCTCCTCCCGAACCAGAGCCGTCAATTCTTCCAGATTCTCTTGCAGTAAGGAGCGATATTTATAAAATATTTGCGATCTTTCTTTAATTGGCGTGTCCCTCCACCCTGGAAATGCTTTTTCTGCGAATTCCACAGCCTCATCAAGAACTTTTCTGTTTGACAAAGGTACAGAGGAAAGAAGATTACCATTTAAAGGGGAGCGAACCTCCATAGTTTCTAAAGCGCCATTTTCAAATGCGCCATTTAGAAAATTTTGTATTTCTGGATATTTAAAATTTTGATTCCCCATACTTTCAATCTTTTATAGTAAATTATGTAAATTTTTTTATAAATGTATTTAAAACAATATATTTTGCAAAATAATATACAAAAAAAACAAATATTATTTTATTAGTCACATAAATGCAAAAATTATTTTTTATTTTAATATTCCATGAAAAGTTATTCCATATAATAAATTTAATACCGTATCAGTACAAACTTTATAGTTATTGGAAAGGTTATTTTAATCTTTAAAGACTTTGGGAAGTAATCAAAAGTCCAACTCTATTTAATTCAAATAGAACAAAATATTAGTGACAATTTTTTGATTCATCTTAGGGTTCATAATCTATTAACCTAATTTTTAAGATAAAAACGCAAAATGATAAACCGTGTAAATTAACTTGATAGAAAGCAATTGATTGCGTTTTTTCCATACACATATTTATTTCAGAATTTGAATATCCGTTTAAAGTCATAATCCTGTAATATTAGCAATTATGAGCCGGTCAAAGAGGCGTTCTCCAAAATACCTACGGTTCAATTTATAGACAAATTCATTTAGGTATAGTTGTAAATATTTTCCCTTGATTTTGTGGTAGTTCCCTAGCAGGTTTCTCTTTGCATTGCTGATGGCAAGGTGCACCCATTTTAATGTTTCTTTGGTAGTATCCTTGTTGGATTTTTCAGTTATATGAAGTTCCACATAATCAGCTATATCCACATAGGAGGTGCTTTTGTCGGTAAATACGATACTCTTTTCATCAATAGATTCACGTACCGTTTTATTAATTTCCTCTGCCGCATGGCTGGTGAGAACCTTTGCCTTAAAGTAGCCGGCCTGTCTTGATTTTTTCCCGGTCTTTATATCTTCCAAAGGAGTGGATTCTGCCATGATGGCCACATTTTGTTTTCCGGCAGCTCCCCGCCCACGCAGGCCTTTATCCTGTTCTACTTCAGATGATTCCACTGTGAAATAACCTTCATCCATCTCAACCATTCCTTCTAAAGTATAGCGGGCATCCCTGTTGCCCATCGCTTTTCGTATTTTGTGCACCATCGCCCAGACCGGTTCATATCTTTTCAAGCCTAGCTGGGTCTGGATCTCTTTACTGGAAAATCCTTTTTTAGTGGCGCTCATCAAAAACATGGTTTTGTACCAGGTCAAAAAAGAAAGTTTTGAACTTTGCATGATCGTCCCACTGCGAAGGGAGATCCTGCTCCTGCATTGTTTGCACTCATAGCTCCACCTGCTTTTTATCCAAAAGTGTTCCTGGCCTCCGCACTTGCAGACAATCCCGATTTTATCCCGCTGCTCTTTAAAATGAATACGGCAGGACTCTTCACTATCAAAATTTGCTGTAAAAGTAAATAGATTCATAGCAGTAATTTTTCAGGAAATTTACAGTAAATATTTATATTATGAGTGTTTGCGGATATTCAATTTCAGAATTATTCCTTAGAGATAATTTCCGAATTTAGCAATCAATTCTAAAGTTGATATTATGTATTATTAGGTTGTGCAACATGACTAATAAAAAAAATATTTAAATTTAGAGCCTCTGGAAATACCTGTCCCACCCCTTCAGTTTACTAATGCCAAGGCGGTTTGGAAGATATTGGAAATAGTTTAAATAGCTGGCGTAATTCAACCTACCAAACCGCTTCGACATATATAACTAAAAAAAGCTCCCAGTTTTGAATGCTATTTCATTCAATTAGAGCTCTCAGTTTCCTCTTCAGGATTTATATATTCTATTGTGACCGTAGTAGTAGTTGTTTTTTCGTTAATTACAACATCAGCTTCTGAAGATACTGATGTAATTGTAAGATTAAGTACAGGATTGTTTTCTAAAGGTCCATTGATCCCCTCCGTTAAAATAGTAATTGGCAACTCACCTGTAACTACATCTATCCCACCTGGAACATCAAACTGAACCGTATTAGAATCAAGACGATAATGCACCCCTTCCTCTGCAGTTGAACCAGGGCCAACCGAAATTTCAACAGTTACATCCTCATTTTGCTCAAAAACAGAAGGGCCTATTAGTCTAAGCGGGATTCCCAGAGAAGATTCAGCGCTGCCAACCTCAACAGTAAGAGTAGTTGATGTGCTTTGAAAACCAACAAGGTTAGGCCCATTACCATAATCCCTAACAATATCATCATCTACCAAGCAAGCGCTAAAAAATAAACTACCAAATATAAGGAAAGGGATAAGTTTTAAATTAAATATATTTTTCATTTTTTATAAATTTTTATTTCCAAAATGGTGGGTTAGTAAACACATCCTGAGCTGTTTGCTCCGGTACATTATTAGCATTTCTTGAAACTTCTGAAGCTGGGTACAACAACCTTACCGGGCGAACACCGCCAGATTCCCGGGCAACCGGAACCCCTTCAGGATAACCAGTTCGGGTAAGTTCAATCCAGGCTTCAATAGAAGAAGTACCGTTTAAAGCAACATATTTTTGGGTGATGATTGCTTCTATTTTATTAGGTGAGGCAGCCCATCCTACATTTTCAATATTTTGATTATAATATTCAGCTGCAGCTTCAGCTCCACCCTCAACACCTAAAAATTCAAAAGAAGCTTCTATGCCCATTTCATATAATTCCTGTGCTCCACTATCGCCACCTGGAATATAGCCTCTTACCATAGCTTCAGCTTGTAAAAACAAAGCTTCGGCAAGTAGCATGATAGGTTGATCCTGTTCAGAACTCTTGACCAAACCAGGACCTATTTTAGATACCTCATCAGCCCTATTGCCCTGAAGTGTTAAAGATGTTGCCTGAGGAACGCCCTTAAACTCACCCGTACTGGCTGCTGGCGCATATATTCTGCTTAAACGCGGGTCATTGGTTTCTTTTAAATAATCAATTGCAAAATCTGTAGCCACTGTATAATCTTCCCGACTAATTTGGGTGTTGGAGGGACCCGCTCCTACAAATCCATAAAAAGGATTTTGCTGTCCTGAATTATCAGAATAACCCGGATTAGCGTTTACATCTGCCTGAATATATCCTGCGCTATTGGCATTTATGGAAGCTATTTGATTTTGAATGTATTGATCCTGGTTGGTATTACTTAACCGCACCAACATACGGAGTTTAATAGTATTGGCAAATCGTGCCCACCTAGTCATATCCCCTCCAAAAATAATATCTTGGGAACCTGGATTCTCCACATTTTCAGGAAGGTCAAGCGAAAGTGTTGCAGCAGAAGTTAAAGAATCAATAACGCTTTTATAAACAAATTCAGCATCATCATAGGCAGGAGTAGGATTTTCCCCTCTGAAATTAGCCTCGGTAAAGGGAATATCCCCATACAAATCTACTAGGTACTGATACTGAAAACCTTTTATTGTTTCAGAAATTACATCATAAGCACTATAATCTACTGCCCCACTAGGGTCTTCATAATTTTCGGCATAGGTAAGATTCCTAAAAATGGGACCATAGGATTGCTCAAAAATAACACTGAAAAATGTATTGTCTATGTTGTATCTTTTCAAATCCCCATTTGCTGACCAGTCTGATGGTGAAGCCCAGTTGTATACAAACCACTGCCCCAAATAGGTCATCCAGGTTGCATTTAATGAGGCAAAGCTTTGCTGGGCCACGGGTAAGGCAAGTTGTGGCGTAGAAATTGGTGGATCATTAGGATTGTCATTAACGTCCAGAAAACTATCAGTGCTGCAGCCAATAAGCAGCAAAAACAGAATCATTAAAGTTGATTTTATAAGTTTTGCCTTCATAATTTAAATTTTTAAAATTTTGCCGTTAGGGTAATTCCATACTGTCTTGTTGGCGGTGATTGCGTTTGTGTGCCAAAACCAATTTCATTTGCATTACTAGTATCACGGTTAAATTCAGGATCGGTATAAACATTTTCTGCTGGCCTGATAGTGAGGAGGTTTCTACCATACAAACCTAAAGAGAAGGTTTGAAGGTTTAAAGTATTTAAAAGGTCTCCACCAAAGTTATAAGATAATAAAACTTCCCTTAATTTTAAAACGGTCGCATCTGTAACATAATTCTCGTTAATGGAACCATAAGTACCGTTAAAGAAATTAAAACCCCCACTGGTGGTTGGCCTATTGGTGTTTTCCACAAATCCGCCATTTCCATCCGCATAGGAAGAGTTTGGAAATACAAATGGTTGCCTATTGGAGCTGGCACTATGCTGAGCCAATCCTGTAAATCGCAATGCATTTACAAGGTTATTATAAAATACATGGCCGGTCCTATAATCTGCCACGGCATATAAATTGAAATTTTTAAAAGTGATATTTGTATTTACACCTACTACATAATCTGGCACAGTTTTACCCATTATTTCATTGCCACCGGCTTGGATTGGATTTCCATTTGCTCCAACAACTACCCTTCCCTCATCATCCCTTTCGTAAGCGGTAGTACTTAGTAAAGGAAAAGGTTCTCCTACCCTGGCCACTATTTCTGCCGTAGCAATTCCCCCAATAGACAGTTGATCCACACCTTCAGCCAATGACTTTACCTCTGATTTGAAACCAGAATAATTACCTCCTATTTTCCAAGAAAAATCATCGGTTTGAAGTATGCGGGCATTAAAATCAACTTCCAACCCTCTATTTTCCACTTCACCAATATTAATAATACGACTCGAAGCTCCTGAAGCAAGGGATATATTTACAGGTATTATTTGGTCCGTAGAATTGGTTTGGTAAACAGTTACATTCCCGGTAAATCTGTTCTTAAAGAAACCAAATTCTATACCTGCCTCCTTGGAAGTAGTAAATTCAGGGCTTAAATCAGGGTCTCTATCTATTCCCGATTGTGAAAGACCAGGAGTGGATCCATATGGAAAAAATCCCGTGCCTGGATTGCCGGCAAAAGATTCTTGAGGAGCAAAAAAAGTACTCGCGTTTTGGTAAACACCAGGATCATTTCCCGTTTTAGTTATATTGGCACTAAATTTTAAATAACTGATTCCCTGATCCCCTATTAATTGAGGAAAAGCCTCGGTAGGTATAAACGAAATCCCGACGCCAGGATAGAAAAAAGACCTATTCTCCTGAGATAAGGTAGAAGACCAATCATTTCGAGCTGTTGCGTTTAAAAATAAAAAGTCGCTATAACCTAATGTGAGATCACCATAGACACCCATCTTTCTATATTGTGAACTGAATTCACCTCCTTCTAAGTTTCCAGTTCTTGTAGAAACATTATAGAAATCTGGGATAATTAAATCTTGCCCACTTACATTTACCCTTCTAAAACTTTGAATCCTCAAATTATGTCCTAAAGTAAGATTAGCAGAAAAATTATCAGCAATTTCACGGTTAAAATTTAAAAGAAAATCGCTATTTGTTCTAGAGGATGTATTCAAGTTATCTGCTGTACTAGCGCCATATTCTGGAATACCATTAGCATATGCATCAGGTAGTCTAAATGCATACGTATAAGCTCCAAATTCCTGTTTAAATTCATTAACATCTACTGTATGTCCTACTCTAATTGTAGCGTTGATCCACTCATTGAACTTGTA
The DNA here is from genome assembly GCF_029937855.1 of Christiangramia sp. Classification (GTDB taxonomy): domain Bacteria; phylum Bacteroidota; class Bacteroidia; order Flavobacteriales; family Flavobacteriaceae; genus Christiangramia. Next base: position 108,413 of record NZ_JAPYPC010000006.1, on the reverse strand, counting down.
ATTAATATCTGCCAAAGCAATAAATTCGCTGCTATCGTATTTCCACCTTTGTGTGTCTATAATAAAATAAGGATTTTCATAAAAGCGGAAAAAAGAGACCTCATTTCTCGTAAACCTTCCTGTACGCCAGTCTTTCAATTCAGTAAGAGGAACGTTTAAGGGTGTATTGAGGACATTCCAATAAACCGGCCTTCCCTGTCGCCCCCCATTTCCAACAATATTTCTATGACTTCTAAAAAATGAAACATTCCCTCCTATAGTTAAATTCTCATAGGTACGACTACCTTTTACCCGGAAATTTGTTCTATTATATCTATCTTTAGGTATAATTCCTTTTGTATTAGTATGATCTACTGAAAGTAGCAAATCACCTTTTTCATCTCCTCCTCCTATGGTTATACCATGCCTTATGGTACTGCCCGTATCAAAAAAATTTTCATTCCTATTTTCAATGGGTGAATAGGGTGCTTCCAATACCGAACCATCTAAAAGAACTTCACTAATGGCAGCCGGTCGTCCATCAAAACGTGGTCCCCAGTTCACATTTTCCAGGGGGTAAAAAGTACCATCTGGGAATCCTCCTGGTCCAAATTCATCCTGAAACTCAGGAAGATAAGCTACTGACTGTTGCTCGTAGTTGGTATTATAAGTGACAGTTAACTTGCCATTACCTTTTTTGGTGGTGATCACAATTACACCATTTGCGGCATCAGATCCATATAAAGCAGAAGCATTAGCGCCTTTAAGAATGGTCATTTCTTTAATGTCATTAGGGTTAATTTGATCTAAAACTCCTCTAGGAGCTGGAAAACCATCTACTACAATAAGAGCTTCATTATTACCTAACAGAGATCTGTTCCCTCTTAATACCACTCTGGTATTTGGATTCACCCCATTATTTGTGGTATTAATTTGTAAACCTGAAACTTTACCTATCATGGCAGTTGCTGCATTGACTGACTTGGTATTTGTTAGTTCCTCTTCATCCAGTGAGGAAACAGAATAAGAAAGTTCTTTTGGCTTTCTTTCAATTCCCAATGCGGTAACCACCACCTCATCTAATTGAGATTCTCCTGCTTCCATAACCACATCGATAATACTTGTATCGCCTACTGTATATTCTCCAGTAGAAAGACCGAGGAAAGAAAAGACCAGCACCTCCCCTTCAGCTGCTTGAATTGTGTAATTCCCATCAAAATCTGTTTGTACCCCCCTATTTGTATTTTTAACCAGAACGTTTACTCCAGGAAGAGGTAAGCCATCTCCGTCTATTACTGTTCCTGTTATAGTTTTTTCTTGTTGTGCAGATGAGATATGCACTATCAAAACAGCAAACAGTACTAAAATTGATTTTAATCTTTTTTTCATTGCTTCTGATTGAAATTAATTAGAACACTAAAATTGCTAAATTTTTCTTAATAAAAAACTTTTTTGCAAAAAAATATTCAAAAAAAATAATTTTATTTTTTTTACAGCACTAAATTGCATTTTTTAAACTATGTGTTTTAGAAAGGCCTAAATGCCAATTTTTACTTAAATTTGCTCATATATAACATGATACAATGGATTTAAATAATTCTCTCGATGAACTTGATTTTACAATCATGTCTTACTTACAAAATGACGGAAGGGCTTCTTTTACTGTGATGGCTAAGGAAACAGGAGCTTCAATTAGCACAATTAGAACTAGAGTCACCAAATTAATCGAGGATAAAACCATTCATATCCTCGGCAGGGTTAATCCAGACAAGCTCGGGTTTAATGCTTATGCAAATATTAAAATTGCGGTTCGCCCAGCAAATAAAATTGATGATGTAGCTAATAAGCTCCTGGAATTTAGAGAAGTTAGCTTTTTAGCAATAACATCGGGTGACTATGATTTAGAAATCGATGTGATGTGCCGCGACAATAATCACCTTATTGAAGTAATTAATAAGCGAATTTCTTCCATTGACGGTGTTTATAACAGCGCTTCTAATATGTATTTGCGAGTGCTTAAATTTGCCCAGCCTGACCTGAATTTGTTGAAATAGTCTTTTGACCTTTTGCGGAGGTACTATGGCGACCTTGTTTTAAAAGTAAAAATATTATTTCCAGGATTCGCATCAATCAGACTAATATCCCTTAAAACTAATTTTTGAATTTCCTTATTCGTCCCAAGCGAAATCAGGAAGTTCTTTTCTCCGTTTTGCCATACCCTTACTGGCCTTAATATGTTAGCTGTAGTTCCATCTTTATAGGTGACATCTAAGTACACAGGCACAGGATAATTACCCTTATTTTCAATATTGATCTTATAACCTTCTTCAGTAGAAGTCACATTTCCAATAGAAAGATCGACGTAACCAAATTCAAAAATCCAGGGTTTTATTAGCCAGGTTAAATCTTCGGGGGTTGATTCATTGAGTAAAAAAAGAAAATCAAGGGCTGTAGGATGTTTCCCCTTCCAGACACTAACAAACTTCTGAATAAAAGAAGTAAATTCTTCCTGCCCTAAATATTCCCTTATCACCAGAAAAAAAGCTGTTGCCTTTGGATAAGAGTTGTTGTAATAGGTGGGATTTTTGAGATATTTTGATACTGCAAAAATGGGAAAATCTGAATCATATCCTATTCTTCCGTCAAAGTTTTGAAAACCTATCTCATCTTTAAGTGGAGAATTTATACTTCTCAAAAATTCATTGGTTCCATACATGGCCAATCCTTCATCCAGCCAGGCATATTTCGTTTCATTTAAACCTGTAAGAAAGGGAAAATAAGAATGAAAGGTTTCATGGTGGGTAAGCCATCGGCTTCGATGTAAATCCTCAAAAGATCTATCATTGGCCATCATAGGGTACTCCATCATTCCTAATCCGTTAAAAACAGTATGGTTTTCAAAAGGAAAATCGACTTTAGGAAATACCGATGTCATATATTCTATTGATTCTTTCGTAAATTCATTAACTTTCTTAAAATCCTTTGATTTGGGATCATAGGCTGTATGAATAGTCAATAGCCGGTCGCTTTCCCTGTTAACATCTACACTGCGTGCCCCCCAGATATAATTTTTTGCTGTTGCAAAGGCAAAGTCAGGTACCTTTTTCGCGCTGTATTTCCAGGTATTGTCTGTTTTTGATAAGGTTATGTCTTTTCCTATATCAGAAAAGTCAACGATAGCGATTTTTTGTTCAGATTTTTGGGCAGCTTTAAAACGTTCATAAAATTTATCCTTCAATACTTCGGAAGGATTGGTTAATTGCCCGGTGGCCCAAACCAGGTAATTCTCCGGTACGCTTATCTCAACTTCAAAGTCACCAAAATCATTATAAAATTCAGTATTTCCGGTATATGCGTATTTATTCCATCCGTCAATATCATCATACACGGCGATCCTGGGGAAAAAATAGGCTATCATAAATCCGGTATCACTTGTCTGGCCGGTGCGAAGATGTGTTTCTTTGTTCAAAGTATAATTCCAAACCACCACCAACTCAGTTTTTGAGTTAGGCAACATTGGTATTTTTAAAGGAATAACTGTAAAAGTGGCTTCTGAATAGATTTGTTTGCCATTCTGGTTCTTGACATTATTTATAACTAACTCATTCCCAATTTTCAACTCTTCCAAAATAAGCCCTTTGGAAACATCAGAATCATAAATATCCCTATCCCTGGCACTTCCGCTTTTGAAGATATTAGGGAATGTGTGGATGACTATCTCACTTAAAGTATCAGGACTATTGTTGGAATAGGAAATTTTTGAAGAGCCATTTAATTCTCTGGTATCAGGATCAAAAATTATTTCCATCTTATAGTCAGCTGAATTTTGCCAATAGTTTTCACCGGGTTCTCCATTCATTGCTCTCGTCCCATATTCATATGCCTTTTTTAGGTTAAGCGGAATGAAAAAATCTTCGGACTGGGAAGAACCAGTCCAGCAAAAAAAGACAAACAATACTGAACAGATTTGAAATTTCAGAGGATTAACTAACATAGGATATTAAATTACATTATTTATTCGGAAGAATTATTTTCATCACAAAAGGACCAAATTCTATTAGACTCATACACTCCTTCTTCCATACATTATCAAAATTATCGCTGAAATAATAGTACACCGTATTATTGGGCAACAAAATTATCTTGATCCCTCCGTAACCGGGCATATATGGAATACCGCCGTTTTTTGTACCTAGATCTGTTCCTTCAACGTAAAAAACCAAAATCCGTTATCATATCTTAAACTATCATTTGATACTTTCTGGCTGGAATCTTTTTGGGATTTACTATTTCTGAAAATAGTTCCTCATCTAACATCTCACGGTCATTAATAGTTGCTCTGAAGGACCTGCTACATTTCCCTGTAAAGCCTGCTCAACATTCCCAAAGGGATGATCTTCAATTTGTTCGTTCCCTAATACCGAAGCAGAACCTATAAAAGAACTCCTATCTCTTTCCCCGTATCCAGTGACCACTACTTCTGAAAGTTGCTCCTGATTTGGAGTAAGAACTACATTTATAGTAGTTCTTCCATTTATTTTTACTTCCTAGGAAACAAAACCAACAAAAGAAAAAATTAAGATATTTGCACCTTCCGGAACTTCAATAGAATAATTACCATCAAAATCAGTAACCGCTCCTACATCCATACCTTCAAGTGTTACATTAACCCCAGGTAATGGCAAACCATCCTCCTCAGAGTTTACTCTACCCGACACAACAAGGTCCTGAGCATTAACCTGAAAACAGGTCAGGCAAAGAATTAAAATGATTAGAAAAAATTTTCATAAAAGATTTTTACTCGCTGTGAAAAACCATTTAAATTATGAATAATTTTTACAGTTATTTAACGAAATAATGCATATTTAATCCCATAAACAAATTAAAAAACATTTTTTATATTTTTTTAGGTGTTTAACTGTAAAATTTTTAATATAGAGTAAATTCACCATTTTCATTGATGTAAGCCTACTTTTTGTTATATCTCAAAATAGAATCTCCTATACAATTTTGAAATGGATGATTGAGTTTTACAATTCCACTTTTACAAATAAATTCAATCTTAAAAGACCGAGCTGAATAAATACCATTGGTACTTGGCTATGGCCTTGAATGCCTCTAGAGCGAGTATGGTAATTATTCCTATCTATATTTGTATCATTACTGCGTTTTTGCGAGTACCTATGAAAGATTTGATGTTTAGCAGCTATTTTATTTTCCTGAAAAAAATCTACACTTCCCTCGCCGTTGCTATCAGGAAAGGGAGTTCTTGGCGTGAACTATCTTGTGAGGACAAGCTTAGTCATCTAGGACCTAACAATTTTCCTAAGCGTAGTCCACTATCGGATGTCAATGCGAATCGCTACAGCGAGGTCTTTGCCACTATCTATTATGAGTTTTTAATAAATATGCCCGGTTTTTATCGGACAGCAGTTCGCTAAGGTTTCCTGTTGAGCACTTGAAGATTGTGGATTCAACCACCATTAGCCTCTTCAGCGATATATTAAAGGGAGTTGGACGTAATCTTATAAACGGGAAGAAAAAGGTGGTATTAAGATGCATACGATGATTAATGTCATGAAGGACGTTCCTCGTCTTGTTCGCTTTAGCAATGCTGCTACCCACACCTTTCTGAAAGAACTTGAAATCCAAAAAGGTTCTTTCGTGGTATTCGATAAAGCCTATGATTACCGGCAGTATTTTGACTATACAAGCCAGGATATTTATTTTGTAACACGGCAAAAGGAAATGCGGATTATAAGATCATAACCGTTAAAAAAAAGAATTGACCATAGAGTTAAGGCACAATAGTCTATATGGATGAAAAGAACCAGAAAGTATACGAGTTCTTGTCCAATAACTTTTTGTTCAGCCCAAAGAAATGGGAAATATATAAACACAGATGGAAGATAGAAACAATGTTCAATCGCCTCAAACAAAATTTTCCCCTCAAGAATTTCTCTGGAGACAGCCCCAATGCCATTAAAACACAAATATTGTGAGGGCTTATCGTACAGCTATTTGTTGGTAGTGAAAAAAGGACAAAGAAGATCTGGTTAATTCAAAAATGATCATGATGGGACGCTTGCATTTAATGAGCTATATAGACCTGTTTAGTTTCGGGAAAAACCAACCCAAAAATAGGATCACCTTACTAGAAAACCACCAGATACACAACTTTCATTCTTTTAGCTACGCCCTTGCTATTTGAGTCAAAAAAAACGGTCCTATTGGTTAAACCAACCAATAAATCTTAATCCGTATCTTTACCGGAAACTAATGAAGAAAATTATTAGAAACTACTTTTTAATTTCTTTAAAAACTTAAGCCAAATCCACTAAAGTGCAAGTTTTTAACTACTTTTGATACAATAAAAATATTCTTCACCGGCAAGCAGGTTAAAAGGACAAGTTCAGAATTTATTTAAAGCATGACGGAAATTTCGATTATCGAATTGGCCTCTACAGTTTTCATAATTCCGGGAAGTGTTATGATGACTCTTGGAAAGAGCCTTAAAATAAACGCAATTAATAATCTCAATTATAAAGAATGAAATATTTATTAAATAAAAACAAGTCTTCAATCTTAAAAATAATCTTCTTATTTCTTATTTATTCTTTAATTATCTCCTCTTGTAAAAATGAAAATAAAGAAACTGTAAATTCTGAAGATATTACAGTTCCTGCTATTAAAGGGAGTCCCAAAAAACCTTCAGATACTGAAACCCCGGAAGGAATGGTTTGGATTCCGGGAGGAACCTTCGTACAGGGAGCCCGAAAAAACGATGAAATGGCAATGAACCACGAAAAACCGGCACACGAGGTAGCTGTTGACGGATTCTTTATGGATAAGAATGAAGTAACCAATGCTGAATTTCAAGAGTTTGTTGAGGAAACGGGATATGTAACTGTTGCTGAAAAGCCTATAAATTGGGAAGAAATGAAGAAACAACTGCCACCAGGCACTCCAAAACCTGCAGATTCAATCTTACAGCCCGGATCGCTTACTTTTAAAAAAACAAAAAGCAGCGTTCCCAATCTATATGATTATTCACAATGGTGGAACTGGACTATTGGTGCAAATTGGAAACATCCCAATGGACCAGGGAGCAGTATAGAGGGCAAAGAGAATTACCCTGTAGTACATATTACCTTTGAAGATGCACAAGCTTATGCCAAATGGGCCGGAAGAAGGTTGCCTACGGAGGCCGAATGGGAAATCGCAGCCCGAGGAGGAAAAGAAGATGCTATTTTTACCTGGGGCACCGATTCGGAAAAATTACCTGAAATGGCAAATTCATGGGAAGGGGAATTTCCAACTTCCAATACCCTCGTTGACGGTTTTGAAGGAAAAGCACCGGTAAAATCGTATCCCCCCAATCCATATGGATTATATGATATGGCTGGCAACGTTTGGGAGTTTACCCAGGACTGGTACAATACAAATTATTACAAAGATATAAGTGAAAAAAGTATGGTTAAAAACCCGGAAGGAGCGTCAGAGTGGTTTAATCCCAATGCTATGGCCCCCGAAAAGGTCATCAAAGGTGGTTCTTATTTGTGTAATGCTTCTTACTGCGCCAGTTACAGAATATCTGCCCGTATGGCAAATGCACTGGATTCCTCACAGGAACATTTAGGATTTAGAACCGTGGTTAAACCGGAAATGCTTCGGGATAGTTTAAATTAAAATTTTAAACCTTATCTTTATAAGAAACCTCTTACGCTATGATACATATAATCACCACAGGAGGAACTATAGAAGGTCTGGATCGGGATTTAAATAAAAATAAAGCAACTGCTTCTATTCAAGATTTTCTTGAATCAGCAAATGTTTCTTTCCAATTTATCATTGAAGAAGCTATAAGAAAGGATAGTCGTTCTATAACTGAGGAAGACCGTGCGAAGCTGGTTAAAAGTATCCAATTATCTGATTCAGAAAAAATATTGATTACGCACGGTACTTTCACTATGGAACATACCGCAAAATATATAGGCAACCGTAGCCTGAATAAAACTATAGTGCTTGTAGGTTCTTTTATTTTAGGAACTGAAAAAAATACAGATGCACCGTTTAATTTAGGATATGCAATTAGCGCACTACAATTTCTAAAATCAGACGTTTATATCGCTATGAACGGACAAGTGTTTCATTGGAGCAACGTTACCAAGAATTTAGAAACCAATAAATTTGAGCCTAATGAATAAGCGAAATGTTTGGCACCTCAATACATTGGACGACTTTTTTCTACCTATTGTTAGACTCAACAATAGTGATCATTGCTATATTTCAAAATGCAAAAATGAGGCGTCTAAGCCACAGACGATATATTATTCTTGGCTGTTTATATGTTGCTTATAATTTAACTGGCGGATTTTTACCTATAAAAGACTTTCTTCAGCCTCTCATTCTTCAATATGTCATTACCTATGGAGTCGCTATTGCACTATGCACCTACCTTATTTATTATCTCTATAAAGATTATGATATTGTTTTTATAAAACATTATTTCAGTATCCAGAATATTGCAATAATCTTAAGTGTAGGTTTTATCTTATTATTCTTAATACCTTATTTCCTTACCCATTCGCTAGATGCTGCACGGATCCTGTTCACGATCCCGATATCCTTTTTAGGTTTTGTTTTTCTCGGACTCTTTTATAAAAGAATATCGAGGATTCAGAATCCAAATTCCTTTTTTAGAAGACGAAAGAAGCTGGCTACAATAAGCATAGGTTGTATTGTCTTATTACCCATTTTAACTGTAATAGGTGATTACCAATGGTTAACTTTTACCATAATGAATTTTGCATTCTATGTTATTACAGCCCTTGAAATTAACAGATATCTCTATTTCCTCAAAAATCAAGAAAAACTCCGTAGGATAATAAACTTTAATAGTGATCCAAATCAAGATCCAGTCAAGACCAAAATCATTTTTCAAAATTTAACCAGAAGAGAATTTGAAATTGCGTTATTTATTTTATCGGAAACACCCTACAAGGAAATCGCTAAAGATCTTTTCATTGCAGAAAGTACAGTGTCCAAACATGCATCTAATATCTTTAGAAAATCAGGACTAAAAAACAAAAGAGAATTTCTTGATCGTTTTCTTAAGAAAGAAGATTGAAAGTTGATGTTTATCCTCAAAACTTACAATAGTCCTCAACTTTCAAAATTAATAATAAGTCTTCACATAGAATTCCGTATAAAAATACGGGTTTCACCTAATGAAATACGCCATATTATTTAGTGGTTTTTGCAGGCAGAAATTATCTTTAAGGTTGATGATTTCAAAGGATTCTTTAAAGGCTAAATTGGTGGGAGATGGATTTACAATTAGAATCAGAAAAATTTTTAAAAAAATTAAAAGATATTCAGCTGAAAAATGATCTAATTGTAGAGCGAGCTTATCGTTCTATTCAACTATGTCGTAATACACTCTACATTTATAAAAAGGAAATTGTCTCCAAAGGTTTTGAATCGATTGAATCTGAAATCAATTTTTTCAAGGTTACCAAACAAATTCCATTGGTTCAACTAATATATTTTTCAGAGATTCATTCTTTTGAAATTCAATTCCCAAAGGCCGATAAAAACTACCAGCTCAAATTTATCAAGAAGAAAATCCATAAGCTCAACCGTTTCTTTTTGCAAAATCTGGATTTTGACAAATATGCCAATTCACGAGCTCTTTATTTTGATAAAGAATATTATACGAGGGATTACATGGGAAGCTATCATTTAAATATTTCAAAATTCTATTTTCAAGATCCAGATTTTTCTACACCAAGGGATATGCTTTTAGGCCAACTCAAAGCTAATAATTCGTTGGTTAATTATCTGGAAGAGCGATTATTCAAACTCAAAAATAATTTGAACGGTAATAGGATAAACCTTCATCCTACCGAAAAAATACCCTGGCCGTTTTCCAATGCAGATTGGGTGGAGTTGGTCTATGCTCTTTGGGCTGTCGGTCTGAAAAAGCAGAAAGAACTTAGTATAATTCAGGTATCGCAGAAGCTTCAGGAAGTATTTGATTATGAACCAAAAGATATATACAAAGGTTATCGTTATATGAAGAACAGGAAAATAAGCAGGACAATTTTCCTTGATCGCATGGCCACTTCCCTACTTTTTGAAATGGACAAAAGCGAAGAATAAGCCTCTTACATCTATCCCCTTTTAATGTTAAAAAAAGACCCTACTATGATAGACCTATGGTAATTAAACCTAGTGCAAAATTTTTATAGAATTTGTTTCTATTTATAATTAAAAAGATCAGACATGACCCCAAAACAGTACAAATTAGAGTAAATTTCAATATGTTAAATTTTGACCCTACTATGGTCGTACTGGGGAAGAAAACCCAATAATCCTAATCAAATTTGTAGAATGAAAGTCAAATCAATGCAGGGGCTGTCAATTAAAAAGTTTAACCTTTTGGTAGTCCCTTAATTTAAAAAATCATTCTATTATGCCAACAAGTATTATTACCACCGATGATCTCAGGGAATTCAAGCTTGAATTGCTTGATGAGATAAAAGAACTCCTAACCAAGAAAGCTGAGGGGACCCTCAAAAAATATTTAAAATCTTCTGAAGTTATGGCCCTCCTACAGATAAGTCCAGGCACTCTTCAAAACCTACGTATCAACGGAACCTTGCCATACTCCAAAGTAGGAGGAATCATCTATTACGATATTGAAGAAATTCAAAAGCTTATGGCCGAAAATAAGGTGCATCATAATTTTGACTTATAAGCTATGAATTATATTAAGCTACTTAACGCGGCTTTTTCAACGTTTTATTTTGATGACCGCCTGAATCCCACCCATATTAGCCTGTATATGGCCTTGTTTCAGGAATGGAACAGCAGTCGCTTTGCAGATGAATTCTATGTAAATCGTAGAGAACTCATGCGTGTGGCTAAAATAGGATCCAAAACTACCTATCATAGATGTATTACTAATCTACATTCCTGGAACTATCTCTTCTATTTTCCCTCCAACAATCCCTTTAAAGGAAGTAAGATCAAGATGGCCATTATAGGGACAAGTGATGAACCTGTTATGGGACAGTACGATCCCATATTAGAACAGGTGGCGGAACAGTACCGTCCCATTTGTGAACCAGTACTGAACCAGCACAATCCCATTAATGGACAGGTAGTGGGCCCGAACCGTCCCGTGAGTGGACAAGCACTGGTATCTAATATAAACAATACTAAACAAGTAAACATTAATAAACAGCCAAAGGGCAGGCAGGCCGTTATTATTTTTTTTAAAGAAAAAAGTTTTGATGCTGATGAAGGAAAAAAATTCTTTGATCACTACCAAGCTAAGAATTGGAAAACTAGCGATGGGGAAGAAGTTCGAGATTGGCGTGCGTTGGCCATGGACTGGATGGACCGAACAGAATTATTTGCTAAAGAAATCAAACCAAACATAAAACGAGCGTCCCAAAAATGGGACTACTTAAGAACACCTAAAACTGAAGATTATGGAGAACCCCTCTAAAATAAACGAAGGCGGCGTGGAATATTCGCTCGGTAAGTTTGATGGAAAATCTGTGCTTTACGATTTTCCAAGAATACTGATTTACCTGAATGCAAAGGGAAAGTTGCTTTTTGGGGAAAAATTTAAAATCTATGAAGAAGATAAAAATATATTACTAAAACTCTGCTCCTATTTCATTAAGGATCATGATATCTGTAAAAAATATGATATTGATATTCACAAAGGAATTCTATTATCCGGTCCGGTGGGATGTGGCAAAACCAGCCTCATGAAATTATTGAAATATATTGTTCCATTGCAAAAGCCTTATGAGATGATCCCTTGTCGCAATGTAATTTTTAGCTTCAACCATTTAGGTTTTAAAACCATTGAAGATTACGGAAACACAAAATCTTTCTGTTTTGATGACCTTGGCGTAGAACCGGATGGACGATTCTACGGAAAAGATTTGAACGTGATGGGAGAGGTTCTTTTGTCACGTTATGAATTGTATTTACAAACTAAATATAAAATCATTACTCATGCGACCACAAATTTAGGTGCAGAAAAGTTGGAAGAGCGCTATGGTGATCGTGTGCGCAGCAGGATGAGAGAACTATTTAATTTAATCTCTTTTGATAAGGATGCTCGGGATAAACGAAAATAAAGTGAGCTTCTTAAGACCTTAGTAATGAAAATAACTCAACAAAAAACTCCTTACATAGGTCCCGAATACTTAATACAACTTTTAAGAATGCCTCTTTCATCATATTTTTTTTAGGTAGTTATTAATTCCTTTCAAAATATTTAGTGCAGTAAATGTGAAATTTGAACTTTCAGAAAAATAGACTGCCTCATCAACATTGGAAAGAAAACCAAATTCAATTAAAAGCGCTGAACAATATTCAACCGTTTCTCTTAAAACCTGAAAATTGGCAAACTTCACACCTCTGCTTTCAAATCCTAATTGATTTTTTAATGTAGTCTGTAATTGAAAAGCCAGCCAGATGGATTCCTGTGAATAATTTGATTCAGCGTTAGCCACATATACTTCAATACCTCGGACATCTGAATTACCGGAATGATTACAATGCAAGGACAGAAACATATCAGCTTTTAAAGCTTTGGCCAACTTCGTCCTATCCGATAAAGAAATTAGTGTATCTGTGTACCTGGTTAAGTAAATATCCAAAGGTTTATCTAATTCATTATTTAGCTTCAAAATAGCATTGGCAATATTCAAAACAACATCCTTTTCTTGGATGCCATTTACACCAATTGCACCAGAATCTTTTCCACCGTGTCCCGGATCAATAACTATTATTTTTTGATTCGGTATTTCCTGCCCAAAAATGAAACACATTTTTAAGAGCAAAATTATAAAACTGACGTTTTTGAGCACTTCCTTCATTTTTACTTTTCGGGTTATCAACAACTTACTATCCAAATTTCATAGAATTTAATGTCAAATAACACCATCCGAATTTATTTGAATTTAAATAATATTTTATTCACAATTATTTGATTATCAGTTATTTAAAAACAAATATATGTACTTTTCTTATAACGAAAATGAATCAAAAATTTAAAATTTTCAGTTATGAAAAAATCAATCTACCTAGTAACTTTTCTTTCGTTGCTCTCCTCGTCACTTTTCGCTCAAATTGGAGGCATCGAAGATTCTGTTGATGATGTGTCCAATACCATTCGAACCATTTTCCCAATTATTCTAGGGGTTATTTTCCTCATTGGTTTCCTTTTTAATGCAGGACATTTCTTTGGAGAGAATGCAGACCTCAAAAAAGGGATCACCCGAATACTGGTCTTTGTGCTTATTGCAGGCGCAGTTGTAGGAATCTTTACCTATCTAATCTCAATCGTTGTATAATGAAAAAATTTGAGGTCTATAAAAACATCAGGAAACGGGCGGTCATTTTTGGATTACCTATTTCCCTGTTCGCATTGATGATGATTTCCATTATCGCTTCGCTCCTGGTCATCATCTTCTCTTTCAGTTTTAGGATAATTATTACTGCAATGGTATTTAATACAGCAGTCTATATATCATTGACTCGGATAACCAACAATCCACAATTCTTACAAACGGCAAAAGCTTTTCCAAAAATTATCAGCAACAAACAAAACTCAGGCTTTTATTATGGACAAGATTAATCTTTCAAAATATCGACCCATTGCAGATATTCAGGACAATATAATTTTTGCCACGAACGGCAATGTGGTCTTATGTTATGAAGTAATACTACCTGAGATCTATTCCCTATCCGAAAAAGATTTTGAAGAAATCCACGGAAGCTGGTTTCAGGCATTAAAATCCCTTCCAGTTGGCACTGTGGTTCACAAACAGGACATCTATTTAAAAAAGGCCTATTCTTCCGATAAACTACCAAATAAAACTTTTTTGGAAAAAGCTACGCATGATCATTTCCAGGGAATGAAATATATGAAACATCGCTGCTGTCTATTTTTCATATTGACGAAAAATAAAACTTTGAACAATCCAAAGTATGTCAACCCATTCCGAAAGCTTACAAAAGGTATTGAACGGCAAATGGACGATAATGTAAACAGTTTTATAGGGTCGGTAAGTGATTCAGTTTCCTTTATCAATAATAGCAGAAAAATGGAAATTATTCCGCTTGAAGCAAATGGAATCGATGAGCTGACCAACGGGTATTTCAATGGCTTTAACGAAGGTTTTGATACCGATATTCTGTTAGAAAAGTCAAACGTCAATATTGGAGAAAATTATTTTGATGCCCTGGCCATCAATAGCGAACTGTGCTTTGGCGAAAGTGTACAGAGTAGCAAAACCAATGAGAAATTCACATCTGACGATTTTGTATTTCATCAGGGGTTTATTGATGGTTTAGGGCTTACACTGAAAGAAAACCATATTGTCAACCAGATCCTGTATCTGGACGATAAACAAAAATGGCGCAAGCTGCTCGACAAGAAGGTCGAGGAATTGAACAAGAGTTCCAATTTCGGTTCTCAGAATAAAATGGTTCTGGGAAAAATCCAGCATATCCTTGACCAGATCAATGCAGATGACAATGCCCGGATAATCCGTGGCCATTTAAACATAGTTTTCTGGGACAAGAAACCTGAAAATCTAAGTCGAATCGGTTCTAAAATAAAAACGGAGCTTAAAGAACTTGATATTATCCCCTACTATCCCCGTGGAGAAGAACGCAAGAATTATATACTAAACAGTTATTGTTGCTTTTCGACTAATTTTTCCAACGAAGATTTATATGTAACCGATTTAAAACACGCGCTTTGTCTTTTCATCAATAATACCAACTACAAATCGGATTCAACTGGAATCATCTTTAACGACCGGGAACATAACATTCCTGTTCTTAAAGATGTCTGGGACGAACAAAAGAAACGTATCAAGGCACGGAACTTTGCCATTTTTGCACCAACAGGTGAGGGCAAATCTTTTTTGGCTAATAACATCCTACGTCAATACTTTGAAAGTGGGGTTCGCCTGGTCATCATTGATTTGGGAGGTTCTTATACCAAATTTGCCAAACTTTATCCTGGACAATATACCGTGCTCCGCTATGAAAGTGGAAAGAATCTGGGCATTAATCCATTTTACATCAGCCATACAAATGACCTGACACCGGAACGGCTGGAAGATCTATCGGTGTTTCTGTTCGAGCTCTTTACTTCCGATCTGAAAGTCACCAAAGCACAATCAGTTTCGGTCAAAAAGATACTACGCTATTATTACGATAGTACTTCAGAAGATCACTCGTTGGATGGTTTCTATCATTTTATCGAGCGGAACCAAAACGACCTTCTGGATACCCTTAAAATCCATCCTGACTACTTTAATATTACCAACTTCTTACACATCATGTCGGAGTATGTCGGCAATGGTTTATATAGTTTTCTCTTTGAGGTGAGCGAAGACCAGACCTATAAAATTGAAGACAAACGATTGATTGTTTTTGAACTGGATGAAGTCAAAGACAATAAGGAAATCCTATCCGTAATGTTGAAACTGATAAAGTCAGCTATACAACGAACAATTTGGAAGAACCGTGCTGAAAAAGGGATCATCCTATTCGACGAATTTGCCAAGCAACTAAAATTTGAAAACGTACTGGAAAGTGTGGAATTCTACTATCAGGCTATTCGGAAACAGAATGGGGCGATTGGAATTATTCTTCAATCCATCAATCAGCTCCCTCAAAACTCTACATCCGCCAGCATATTGGAAAATACACAGGTTATTTATAGCCTGAATAACGAAAAAGGATATGCAGAATTGGTCAGGCGACTCAACCTATCAAGCCATGATTTGAACCAATTAAAGTCCATCAAGAACAACCTTACAGGAGCACGTAAGTACACAGAAATGTTTATCAAGATTGGTAAGGAAAGTAACATTTTCCGGCTTGAAGTTCCCAGGGAAGTTTACGCCGCCTATCTCACAGACGGACAAGAAAACGACGCTATAATGAAGCTCTATGAGCGACATCAAAATATGGAAAAAGCAATCACGGAATATTCATCTAAAAATTAGAAATCATGAGAACAAAACTTTTAATACTCACACTGGCATTAGCCTTTATTTTCCCTAGCCGTGCTGTGGCCCAGGGAATGCCGGTCTATGACAACACCAACTTTGTAAGTCTGGTTAAGCAGCTATTGGAATCTGGAAAACAAACCGCTAATCTTCTGAAAACTGTAAACTTTTTAAAGGATCAAAAAGAGAGTTTGGAAAAAGTGAATAATGTGGTACGGCAATTAAAAGCAGTACGCGAAATAAGTCGTAACAATCAGCGGCTTATTGCTGTAATGCAAAGCGATTTACGCGATATCCTTAATTCCCCATACATCAAACCAGAGGAAGTGCAAAGAATATCAGAATCGTTCAGTGCTATTGTAGACAATTCATTGGACACAATGGATTTCATAGACGAGATCCTATCCAGTGACTATCTAAAAATGAGTGATGCAGACCGTGCTGAAATATTAAAGCAGAAAGAGTTGGAGTCCAGAGAAATGGTTTCCAATATCACTACAAAAACAAGGCGCTATCGGGATATTATTTCTTTCCGAAGGATGCAGGATAAAATCAATAACCGCGAAACAGCATATTAAAAATGACCGCGACAATTCTTTTAGGAATCGGATTGGAATACATAGATACGGTTTTCCAGACTATACAGAACAGCAGCTTCTCGCAATATACCATTGCCGGAATGAAAACGCTTGCGGTGTTATTCTTCCTAGTCAATATCCTAAAAAAATATAACGAAGGCGTGGCAGATAAGGATGGTTACACCTGGGGCTTAAGTCCTGGGGAATTAGCCAAAAACTTTGCAGTAGTGCTTTTGGTTATTTTCTCCACACAAATCCTTGGCTTCTTTGATAGTATCCTGGTTTCCATAGAAGCTCAATATCGCGGCACCGCGCCTGCCCTGTTGCCTTTACAAATGCAGGATATTCCCATTGAAGAAGATGTTAACCTAATGGATGCCGCAAAAAATGCAATGACATTGCTTTATGAGGCACTGGTCACACCCCTTTACGGATTTAAAATATTTGCGTTTATCATTGGTATTATTCTATGGATTTTAGACCTATTCATTTACCCATTATTTCTGGCTGAGCGCTTCTTTCTTTTAGGCATAATGCAAGCCTTCTTTCCATTGGTTATCAGTCTTGCCGTTTTTGAAAAATTCCGATCCATGGCTTATAATTTTTTTAGGCTATACGCCGGAGTCTATATGCTTGTCCCAGCTTTCTTCCTGGTGAATATTTTCGTTAATGCTATTTATACGGAAATCAATACCAACTTTTGGACGAACCTGTTCGGGACAGATGTAGGCAGCGGTTTTTTTGCCCCTGTTGTACAGCTGGGTTCGGTGGGGTTTATCGTATTTCTGAAATTCAAACTCTACCGACGTGCTATTTCTTTTACACTAAGACTTTTTACACAATGAAAACACCTTATAAAAACATATATGCAGTACTTAGGATCAACCGATTTATCGTTTTGGCTGTGGTTATCTGTGCAACACTCTCCAGCTTCTTTTCAGTTTGGATGGTATTCAACATCAATAACAAGGCAATGACCAACGCATTTGCGATTAATACAGATGGTTCCGTAATTCCTTTGAAGCTCATAGCCCAGAAAGAAAATTTCAGGGTAGAAGCCCTTGCCCATTTAGAATTGTTCCATAGGTATTTCTATAATATCGATGCAAGTAACTACGAGATGAACTTGGAAAAGGCTCTTTGGCTTGGCAATAGTTCCGTGGACAATCTCTATAGACAAAAGAAAGCTGAAGGAGTTTATAATCGATTACTTCAATATTCGCTGATCCAGAAAGTTTTAAGTATCAATTCCCAACTTGAAGAAAAGGATGGAGCTTACTCCTTTAGAACAATTACCATTTTTGAAATTAACCGTGGGTCAATTGTAGATACCTATGAAATGGTTTCCACAGGAAAGCTCATTAGCGTCAATCGTAATTTCCCTAACAATCCACACGGGCTGCTTATTACTGATTATTTTGAAAACACTTTAAAGAAAATATCTGTTGAAAATTGAAAGCCCATAACCTGCCCGACGGCAGGCGGGTGGGCACATAAAATCCAATCTTATGAAAATTGAAAAAAATAAAATCGTGTTTGCCTCTGTGCTTCTGGTAGTTGTGATATTCATTGTTTCCTATTCCTTGATGGTCATCGGCGGTAATGAAGACGAAAATGAAATCCTTAAACAAACATTGGTGCCTGAGCTTGATGAGGAACAGAAAGAATATGATTCAAAACTGGATGCCATCAATGATCTAAAAGAAGTACGGGAAACCAATGCACCTAGTATCTATGATGAAAAATTGATAGACTCCCTCGGTTTCTACGACCCTGATTTGCCCGAAAAGGAGAAAGAGCACATTGTGGATAGCATATATAAAGCTGGCAGAATACAGTATTCTGAAAAGACGTATCAAAATATAGGCGTAAAGAAAGTGGCTGAGTCCGTGATCCAGAAAAAAGATTCCGCTGAAATAAAAGCCGGACAAAAGATGGAAGCTAAAGAATTAGGCCTGGAACATCAACTGTTCTTCGCTTCAGCTCCAGCTAAGAATGAAAATTTAATTATCAAAAATACAGATGCTATCATAAACGCCTTGGTCGATGGAGATCAGGTGGTTAAGGTAAATTCCCGACTACGAATGAGATTAAGCAAAACAGCAACTATTAACGGTAAAATAATTCCTAAGAATACGCCCATTTTCGGATTCATCAGTTTTCAGCCAAATCGCGCGCTTATTGAAATAGAGAATATAGACCACCACTCCACCAGGTTAAAAGCCTTTGATCTTCAGGATGGAAGCGAAGGAATTTATGTGGAAAATAGTTTTCGGGAGGAAGCAATGAGCGAAGTCCTGGATGACCTCATACAGGATATCAATATCCCAAGCGTTCCCCAGATAGGTGGTGTAACCAAAGTACTCCAACGACAGAATCGAAATGTAAAAGTAACGGTCCTGAACAATTATAAATTAATTCTAAAACCAAAGTTATGAGTCCATAATCCCGAAATAAATTCGGGACAAGTTGGGCATTTAAAAACTTACTCTTATGAAAAAATACATCATCATTTCGACTCTTATTTTTACTTTCGCTCCCCTACTTTCTTCGGGACAGATAAACGCGAAAACACACCTACGTTTAGATACTATTTATGCCAACGATCAAAAGAATGTAGCCTTATTTTTCCCGGAGCCTATCCGACAAGGCATAACGGGGTCTGATAATTTCGTGTTTACCTATAATCGGGATAAAGAACAGTATTTTGGATTGCTTCAGGCCAAGCCGGGAAATGAAAGTAACTTACTAATAATCAATAAAGATGGTTCAGTTTTTTCGTATATTGTAAGGTATAAAAAACAGCTTTCGAAGCTAAATTATTTTATCCAAAAAACCAGTAGTATTGGTAATGAGAAGCCTTTAGTTGCGGCAACTGCAAGTATCGATTCTCTGGATAAAAAGATTGATAATAAAGCTCATTCCTATAAGAAATTCTGTAGTTATTTAATTAACCGAAAGCAGAAGATAGGAAGGATAAAAAAGCGAAATGAAGGCATCGTATTAAGTGTTGAAAATATCGTTTTTGATAAGGATGAACTCTACTTCCATATAGAGATTAAAAACAAATCTTCTTTAGATTATGATCTAAATTTCCTGAATCTCTCAGTTGAAACGAGACAAAAAGGTAAAAAGAAGTCGTTACAGAAGCTATATAAGGCACCGGTATTCAAATATAATATGCCTTTAAAAATCAAGGAAAATGAAACCGCAAGACTGGTGTATGTCGTTCCCAAATTCTCTTTAAGTGACGACCGTAGAGCTGTTCTTGAATTGAATGAAAAGAACGGGGAACGAAAGGTTAAACTTAAAATATCGCATAGATTTATTAATCATCCTAATTGAATTGTAATGAAAAAAATGCTCATTTATTCACTCCTAATTTTATTCTTTTCCTGTGCGGAAAATAATAATCTTTCCCCTGATGAAACGGCTAAAATTGTTGCCGAGAGTTTTTATTATGGTGATGAGGCTACTTTGAAAAAGCACACAACTGCAGAAGGCTATGCAAACCTGGCCAGCATTCAATCAATGTTTATTGAAGACAAGAATTCAGAAGCCGACTTCAAAGTTGTAGACAAGGCTATAGAAGACGATGTGGCCTGGATAAAATACTCGACTTCTTACGACACTAAGCCTGGTATTTTTAAGTTAGTGCAAAATGATGGCCGATGGAAGGTAACGCATAATGGACCACGAGAGAAAGGGCCTTTTTAAAGATCACATTCTTGAAATGATATTTTCTTTTAACCACTGGAAAGCTGCTTTCTGGTCATAGGCTGGTTCTGGTAATAAAGGTTCATTTTTGTCTTACTTTTTTTCCTATCTCAGTTAATCTATACCGCTGCTTACTGCTTTTAGGTTTGTCGGGGATCGTTAATTCTACCAAATCATTTTCTATGGCCGGCACTAAATAATTGATTCTAAAATTCTTTCTATCTGTTAGCCCTAAGTATTTTTGCAATTCAGTTCTATTGTGTTCGGAAGTAAAAGCATTTAAAAGTTCTCGTACTTGGGGGGTGACTTGAGGGGTACTTGAGGGGTACTTGGGGGGTACTTGCTCGGTGTCCTGCTCGGTTCCGTAAACCTTTTCTGCTGCAGGTAGAACCATCCTTAAAAAATTATCAGAAAAACTAAAGCAGGTTTTATCATAATATTTCAGTATTCTGGGTATTCCTGACCCCAATTGTTCCACCAGATCCAAATCCTTATAAACGCGCATTAATTCTTTATTCCTTGGGATAGAAAAACCTTCAAAAAACTCACTTTTGCTTAAGCCATCTGGTAAGGATCCTGCGGATGTTATTTCTATCCGATCATTAAAAATTTCAAATTTTGGAGCTATCTCGCGAGTATAATCATTATGGACAAGAGCATTTATTATGGCCTCTCGGAGTGCAATGGCATTCCAAAGACGATGCTCCTTTCGTTCTTTATGGGTGATTTGAGTTATCGTCCGGTTTTCCAAATTCATTTTATCCAAAACACTCTTGGTGGCTTTTATTAATGAGCAATAGCCATATTCATTACTTTCCACTAAATCTACACGCGTATCGCCTTTATATTTGGCAACCTTTACAGAAACATTATTGTCATCGGCCAACAAATAAGCCGCGTAATTTAAATCACCTTCTATCGTTGTAAGCTCTAAATTTTTCCTGAACTGCTTATTGAGCGGTTTTTGTTTTTCCTGATAGTAAATATGAAGCTGCTCAAAGCTTAAATCCTGACGATGCGCTTTTATTATTCCAATAGAATTCCGTGTACGCTTTGCGAATAACTCATCAATCAACTTTTGAGGCATAGGTTCAGCAGCTGAACCAATTCGGATAAAACAACCCTTTTCACTCATCCCATATTTTTTAAGATGATACGGCTTCTCAGGACCGCTGGCCACAATAATTTTTAAGATATTCTTACCGTCCCTTTCTTCACTCACAATGTCAAACAATCCTAACGCAGAGGGACGGATGTTGTTCTTTATTTTATCCTTGATTTTTAACTGGTCGGCATCAGCATCCAGAAGATTGGTTGTGTTCCCGTTCTTATCTATCCCAATATATATCACACCACCCTCACGATAGTTTAGAAAAGCGATCACCTCTTTTTCTAATCCTTCCGTAAGTTGCTGTTTATATTCTATACGGTTTGTTTCGGTCATTAATCTAAATAAATCTGGCACTAAAGATACTTATATTAATTTGTGAAAATTCTCTCCATGGGGCGTGTTTCTGCCATTGAGCCAAATAAGGTTTTGGGATCATATATCACTTTCTAATTGTAGGTTAACATCTACTTTCCACTTGTTGTCCACTGCCCCGGGTCTTTGTTTTGTATCGGGTTGCAATAAAACAGGATAAAATTTATTTTTATCCAGGTGTTCAAAAATAAGGTCTCCCAGGCTATTATTTGCATCTATTTCTGAAATTAAATAACCTACACGCTGCAAGGTGGCTTTATGATCAAACCATTCGAGTAGCTCTTCCAGATCATTTTGGGTGACCTCTTCCATTAATTCTTCTATCGTGGAAAGCATCCGGTTGATACCGCCCAGCTTGTTTTGGTAACGCACCAGATCTGCCAGCGTAAGGGCCGGACTCGAAATATGATAAATTCCGGCATCTGATTTTTTTGAAATAATATTGCTTTTAGGCCAAACTGAAGTCGTTAAAAATCGAATATCGATGGTGGACTTTTGAATGTCCAGAAGTTTAGGTGTCTGGGACATTACATAATCCCGCTGTGCCTGCTGATGGCTGGCGCCATAAACTTTAGCCGCGCTATAAAACCCCAGGTAATATTTGCGTTCTAAATAATGGAAAAGCTTATTTATATAAAGGCTAATGGGTAATTTGCCAAAGCTTGAGTATCTTGGCGTGAGTATTAGATAAAAGCTCTGTCTAAGGTTGATGACTTCTCCCTTTTCAATTAAACGGTCAAGTTCTCTTATTACGGCAGTTTTTCCTTTCCCGGTTTCATTTAAAAGTTCAGCCAGGGAAAAGGAATACTCCTCCACGCTTAATAGCTTCTTAATATATTCAGATACAGACATTTTAGTATTTATTCGGTAAATATACCTAAAAAAGGTATAGGACTAAAATAAATACTATAATTAGTTGCGAAGATATTTCCAGATAATTTTATTTCAAAATCTTATTGATTTTTTGAATCATTTTTTTCCAATTTTCTAATTCCGATTTCTGTAATTTTTTCGCCTCATTATTTCTTGTCCATCTAACGTATGCCTTCGCTAGCTTATATTTTGAGAAATCAGGAACTTCCTTTGAAAATATTTCAATTATCGGACGGTTCGGTTGAGAGTTAGAAGTTTTTTTTGTATCAACTCCATATTCATCTTTAACAATTTTAATTAATGTTTGCCTTAGTAAATCTTCAATTTCTGCTTTGGGAATGTTAGAAACATAATCCCTTGTTCTAAGTATGTTTTTGTTTCCTAAAGTATGTACTAAATTTTCTTGTTTAGCTGTTTGGTCGCCCGCAACATCTGAATCTAATAATGCAGCTACTTTTAAATTATGAGCATAAAGTATAGTCGCATAATAGACAACTTTTCCTGCAGAATTAGCGAAAACAAGTGCAATTTTATCATTAAGATTCTCAACTTTGCCATCTCTAAGAAGTTGTGCAGTAGCATCTAAGTACCAATAGTCAGTTATGCCTTCTAAAATCAGGTTTCGTTGCTGTGAGAATAAACTTTGGGCCAAATCATAACCTAAAGCTTCTTGTAAAGGCAGAAGACCAGCTGGATCACTTGAAGAAATAGTAGTGTGTACTTTCGTTCCTTCATTCCTGTCTTTTAATTCTACAACCCGAACTAAATCTAATTCGTTTGAACCAACAAGAAAAGGCGAATGTGTTGTATAAATGGTTTGATTAGTTATTGCTAAACGTGAAATGGTTTCTCTAAAATCTCTCTGCTTTAATCCATGTAAACTCATTCCAGGTTCGTCTAACAATAGGATTGCATTTTTATGTTTATCCATCGCTTCTGCAAAAAAGACGACAAAAAACGAAACTAGCCATTGAAAACCTTCTGACCTTTGGTCTAACTCAATTTCAACACCTAATTCATCCTCTACAACAACCTTTAGATATTGTCCGTCGGCAGAAATTCTTAATCTTTCTGCTTCTGGTCGATTGGGATTTGGATTCCAAATGCTTTTAATTTCATTGGTTAATTTTATGCTTGCTGCATTTAATTGGTAAGTTCGATTGTCTAGGGTATCTCGATAATCATTTAGCGCATCTGTATCATTTTTATCAGGACTTTCAGTATTTCCAATTTCGGAAAGTTCTCTGGCGGTAAAACCTAGTAATTTTAGTAAGCATAGATTACCGTAGTCATAATATTCATCCTCAAGAAGATTTTTCTCGATTCGCTCTGCCAAATGTTCTAAATGGACTGAAGGTTTTACTTTGAAATAATTATTAAATAAAACGAATACGGGTGTTCTTTTATCTAAAGTTTTTAAGACTTCATCGTGCTGATTGTTCTTTTTTAGCAATTCTAAAATTTCGGTATGTCTTTCTTCTTCCTTGTCATTATCCTCATCAACTAAACCGTAGGTATCATCCAAGTATTTTATAAGTTCTTTTGAATTTTCTTCTGTGAATGTTTTTGAATCGTAGAAAGTTTTAGTTAAATCTGCTATTGTTTCGCTTGGCTTTTTTTCGGTAGTTGCGTCTGGATTTTGGTCGGCGAATTGCTTATCCAAATGGATGATTAATCTTTTCAAGTCTTTTTTTAAATCTCCATAAGTGATTTTTTTAGGTGCATTTTTCAAAAAATGAATCCCTTTATTATTTAATTTTCTATACAACACATATTCGCAATCGTGAAATTCAGCTGGTATTTCTGCTTTATCTTCCTCATCGAGTTTAAAATACCCTCTAACTATCTCAACTTCTTCTGGTTTGACTTTTTTGGTAGTTATATCATTGTATAACGACCTCGGGAAATCTCGTATAATATCAAATCCCTTTACTCCTGTTGGACGACTTAATTGTTGAAGAGCTTTCAGTAAAACTGTTTTTCCAGCTTCGTTTGGGCCAACCATAATAGTTTTTAATTCTTCAATTTCAAATTCGCCGGTATCTTTAATACTTCTATAATTCTGAACTCTAGCTTTTATTAATTTCATATAATAGGTTTTTATAGCTTACAGGTAAATCGTTATATCAATTCTTTTCTATTTATTTCGGCTTATTAATCTAGGTATAGAAGCTAAGTCAAGCATGCTCTTGCTATTCAACAGCCTTCTCTACAATCTCAATCTCCTCCTCCTTCAAACCATAAAGCTCATAAACCAACTGGTCAATTTCTGCTTCTAAAGAAGAAGTGTCTGCTTTTGGTGTTTCTTTTTGCAATCTTAATATTTCTTCAACGGAACTATTGATTTTATTCTTTAAAGTATTTGAAATATCTGGAATCGGTATGTATTTAATATATTTAGATTCAAAACTGTACCACCCTCCCCTCATTTGCGTGGAAATTTTGGAGATAAACCAAAATGCAACCTTACTATTCAGAATGGCCATAAGAGATTTGAAATCAGATTCATCTTTAGGTATTATACCATATCCTCCAGCAGCTCCCCCGGTAAATGCATATTCTCCTTTTTCATCGTAGGAAAATCGGGGAGATGGGGCTATATCTGGAGTGAAAATTTTACTATTAACAATCTCAGAAAGGGCTTGAGATCTACCAAACCTATACCATTTTTTGTCTTTGAAAGAATTTCTTTCTCTTGATTCCAACACACTTCTATGGTCTAAAAAATAATTCCAGATTTCATTAGCATCTTTTTTTAATATATCCGAGGCTATTAATTCTCCATCCTTATAAGGAAAGATCAAAAGTAGATTTGTAGGTGAGATTTTGTAAGGACGACTGTTTCCTCCTTTTATTAGTGGCAATAAAAAACTTTTTTCCAGAAAATACTTTTTCTCATTCTCCTTACAATATACTTCAAATAGATCACCTTTGTCATCCAATTTCTCCACAATAAAAATTTTATCTGCGCTTGTTTTTACCCCCTGAAAAATTCTGGAAGTTTTAGATTCTAATGTATCAGGAAGGGCTTGAAGCTTTTTAAGTAAAGATGCAGCTTCAGGTTCAAGAAATAGCCATTGTTCACCAGTTAATAAAGAAGTTGTCCCTTCTTTAAAACTCGGTATAACTCCATTTCTGAATTCATCTATATTGTCCAGATTTGAATAGTGTACTTTTAAGTTTTCACGTTTAGAGATAAAGAAGAGACCTGTATACGTAGTAGCATCTTCGAATATTTGAGCAGCACCAAAATGAAGCATTTTTCTTAGAAGCTTTTTCTCTCCAATAAAACCTTTCAGAGGCTGGCCATAATTAGCATTTATAAATTTATGTGGCATGATATAGCACATATTACCTTGCTCCCGGATAAGTTCCACACCTTTCTCCGTAAAAGGAACATACAAATCATAATTTCCTTTTCCAGTTGTAATAAAATGATTGCTGTAAAACTCTACTGCCTCTTTGTGTGAAGTCACTAAATCCTGGATCCTAATATATGGTGGATTCCCAATCACTACATCGAACCCGCTGAAGTCCCCCTCATCATCCAAAACCTCTGGAAATTCAAAGCGCCATTCAAAAGCATTTTCATAGATCTTGTTGTCTTTGATTTCCTGTACCTGGGTTTCAAGTTTTTTGCTGTCCCTGGTAAGTTTTTCTACTTTTTTATTCCATTTAGATTTTTCCCTTTTTGAAAGTTCAAACATTTTAGGTTGTTGCGTCATCAAAAAGAGTTCACTTTTCAGCTTTTGTAATTTCTTTACCTTAGGATCATTGGCAGAGATCTCGCTCCTAAAATCATTTTTAATGTCGTGGATGATCCTTTCCATCTCCCGCTTCTGCTCCTTGTTTTCGGCATTCCGGTACGTATCTACTGCTACCCGGTAACTGTCTATACTCCATTTGCTATCCTTAAGCGCCTTGCTTAGATCGGCATCCAGGTCAAACCGGCTGATCAGGGAATTTCCACACTTGATATTAATATCTATATTCGGAAGCGTCTCTAATTCCGTCTCATTCTTATAATAAGCGTTTTTCAGCAATTCTATCCAAAGGCGCAGTCGGCAGATCTTAACTGAATTCGGGTTGATATCTACCCCAAAAAGGCAGTTTTCAATAATCTGTTGCTTTTCATGGAATAGTGCTTCCTGTATGCGCTGGCTTTCCTTCGCCAGGGGATTGTATTCAAAAAGCTCCCCATCTTCATCGGTTACAATAAGTTCATCGTTCACCACTTCCACCTGGTATTCCTTCAGTCTTCTGCCTGTGCGATCCTGCAGAATATTCAGATCATTTTTGATAGCGATCATCTCATTCAGCGCAGAAACCAGAAAATGTCCACTTCCCACCGCGGGATCACAGATCTTCAAACTATTAATAAGCTCATTAGCTTCCTTACGGTCTTCTATACAATCATAAAGTTCATCCAGGTTTTTACAGTCCCAACTTTTAGTTTCATTAAACTTTTGTACCACCGCTTTCCTAATGGTTTCACGGCACATATACATCGTGATAAAACCCGGAGTAAAGAAAGAACCGTCTTTATAACCATTGATCTTTTCAAAAATTAGCCCCAGCACAGAAGCGTTGATAAGCGTCTTGTTATCTTCCTGTATGGCCTCTCCACCTTCACTACTAAAATCGTAGGCATTAAGGAATTCAAACAGATATTCCAGTGCATTGAGTTCGCCACTGCGCTTTTTACCTTTTTTATCTTTTAGTACGGTAGCATTATAAATTGGTAGTGTCTTATCGTCCCGAAGATTGCTAATGAATAGGGTAGTATGTTCAATATCTGTAGGCTCAAAAAGGGAGCTGTTTAGATAAGGTACTTTTTTAAACAGTGCTTTTACATCTTCATTTCTATCTTCATACTGTCTGGCCAGCACCTGGAAAAACAAACTGTTGAGATCATCGTAATTATTTATCCTGTCCAGGCTAAGAAATTCATAAGACCGGTCCCCTTTATGGTACGTGATGAGCTGCGCTTCCAGCAGTTTTAGGAATAAGATCCGGTTAAGCCAGGTAATACTTAATTCCAGACCTACATTAAAGAGTCTTTCCTGTTGGTTATCTCCAAAGTACGACGGATTCTCAAGACGACTAATCTTATCTGTACTATCCAGCTGGATGATCGCATTTTCTAAAAAAGAACCGGTGTTTCGCTGTCCTTCCTTTTGGCGTTCAATGATCTTTTTGCCTCCCTGCTTGGTTTCGGTAAGGCCTATAATATGAAGCAGCTCCCCGTAAAATCGTTTATCGAGGCTATTACTGTCATTCGTGAATGGAAGCTTCAGCAAATGTTCGGGAGACAACAATTTAAAGAGCGCAATTAGTTTATTGTCATCTTTCGGATTGTTGTTACGGAGTGGTCTTTCGTAGTTCCGAATGTCGAAATGCGTGAATTCCACCTCCTTTTGCATTTCAGCAATAAAAGGTTCAGCGATCTCTTTATAGAAAAAATCAGTGGATTTCCCGGCCAGTCTTCCAGCTTCGAAATCTACAAACTGATTCACCAGCTTTTTATTCTGGGCAAAGGTTTTTTCAAAAATATTGGCATCAAAAATAAACCACTCATGTATGTTAGTAGCGATCACATATTTCACTTCCAGATTCTTCTGGGTGATACGTTCCCGAAGATAATATAGCACCAGTTCCTGAAATGCCTTGACGTTGATCTTCTCTTTACTGAGCATCTCTGCTCTGTTCGTTGGCTTCTTCGCCTCAATGATCACCCCCACGGTACTTTTAGCCTTGTTCCCGTTATGGATCACCAGGTCGTTGCGGCCTTTGGTATTTATAAAGTGGTTGGGGTCGTAATAAGTCTTTTTCAGAAAGTCTGTAACCAGGTTCTTATGGAACTCTTCGGACTCGGTATCATTGGTCCTATCCAGTAATTCCTTAAGATTATCTTTAAACAATTCAATCTGGGTTCGATTGGGCTTGACCTTTAAAAAGGCTTTATTGAGTGCCTTCCGTGGCTTAAGTATATTAAAACTATTCAAATCAATTTCCTGTTCCGTCATGCAGAGATAATCTTATTAAAAAAATAGACAGCGTGTAGGGAACTACTTTCTAACACGCAGAATCAGATATTCTAATTATAACTGCGTTAAATTTTTAACAAGATATAAAGAAGATTCAAATGTGAAGCCTGAGTATTAAAAAAGCTTTCAACAACCCAATGTTGATACACAAGTAGAGTTTTTTGTTTGGACTCAACTAAATATCGACCTCGCCTCCTGATAAATCCTCTCAAAATTACTTTCTAAATCAACCTTTGAAAAGTGTTTAGTCTCTTGGGGAAGCTGACGTCGAATCTTCTGTAATTTAAATTGTATTTTCTTATCCTTGCCATCGGCATACGTAATAAACTCACCCTGTTTCAAACGAAAGAAAACATCTGCTCTATTTTTAGGGATTTCATGTTCACCGGTTATGACTCGTGTATCAAAATTCAGATTGTGGCCGCTGCTCACACTTTTGGTCGGATCTTTAATAATTTCAAAAAATCGCTCGTAATATTTAGCGGTATCAGGATCGTTTACTTTTCCGAAGAACTGATAAGACAAATTGCTTAATATCGCTTTGCTAGCCTTGTCTCCATACATCATATCGTTCTGGATCTTGTCCTGCATCACGTAAACCGTGGCAATATCATAACTTCTTAAAGTAGCCGGAATGCGGTGCATATTCAATAAACGTATAGTAGGTGCTTCTTCCATCAATAGAAAAGATGAATTTGAGTTACGTACACTCATTTGCTTGGTGATAGTATGGATAATTGCAGCAATCACCGGAGAATAGGAAGATTCAAACTTGGGATTGTTCACTACAGAAATTACCGCTGGATTATCAGGATTGTTGATGTTCAGAGGTACCTCATCGGCAGATAAGGTCATAAAAATACTTTGGGTACTAATACGTTTTAATGCATTGGCCAGGGTACTTTTCACCCCTGCGGTTTGCCTTTCAGAATCTTTACCGCTAATAAAAGCATCTGCCATTGCTCTGGACGTCCTATTTGATTCTAAAAAGGCAATAAGGCTCTCTGTATCCAGAAATTGATAGATGGCTATTAAATGAGGTAAGGTACAGAATTCGGGATAGGATGTTCTTAACTTCCAGATCATCCCTCCTATTAATCCTTCCGCAGCATCATTGAAAAACTTGGTTGTCCCGCTAGTTCCCGACTCTTTATGTTCCAGCAGATTTTCAATCAGCACCCTGGAAATTTCGTTAACGCTCTCTTCATTTTCAAGATATCGGGGTGCAATGGGATTTACCCGATGGATGATTTTATCAAAGGAAACCACTTTAAAAGGTATATCCGATTTATTAAAAAGCGGATAAGCCATTTCTGTAATCTCAAAATCTTTATAATCGTGGATCACCCCACAAAATTTGTATTTCTGAAAATGCTTCAGGAAACCATAAACTACGCTTTCTGTTTTTCCGCTTCCAGCAGAACCAATAATAGAAACACCCCTTTTGATATTTTCAATTTTGAAACTTTTACTAATTGTTTTGAAATTCACCTGGTATTTCAAAGCTACGTTACTCTTTAAATCAGTTTTATGCAGAAAAACATAGAAAACAGTATTTATTAAAATCAACGGACAGCCAAAATAAAGTAAACCTTCCATCATCTGATCTGGATAAAAAAAATAAACGATAAATCCCGATAGCAAGGTTGTATTGAAGAAAAATGCAAATCTGGAAATCTGATAAAGTCCGTAGAAAAGTAAACTACCAAAAACAGTAATTGATAAGATGTTCATGATACTAAATAACTCCATAATTTTCCATTTAAATTCCGATAGAACTTGATTTAACGGCTATATCTAAGCCTTTTCGTAAGCGATTAAATACTTTTAATGCCAGTTGCGCCTGACTGGTAGGAATACTTGGCATCATGGGCATTCCAGTTTGCTTTAGGATTCTCATCGCCATTGCTTTTTCATTTGTGGGTAATTTCATTAGGACTGAAAAATAAGACCGGGGATTTTTAATAAATTCCTTCCTGGCTTTATAGGTCTCCACAAAATTCCGCTGATATCCGAAATTCTTGTCAAAGGTCTTTTCAGCCTTACTAAAAAATTTATCTCGATCAAAGCCCCGTTTGACAGTTTTGCCGTTTAGTTCTACCTGGGAGGCTTTGTATTTACTTCCGGGAGATAGGCTAAACCTATTGGAAGCATCTTTACGGCTCACGATAATATGAACATGACTTTGATTACCTTCCTTGGGCATTCCCTGAACGATACGTGCTCCATTCTGCTGATGGGGTGCTGTCTTTTCGAGCTTCTGGATCTCCCGTTCCATCCTTGCGATATTGCCAGAGATTTCACCGCGCTCCACTTTTTGGATATCGCTTTTTAGTTGAATTATTTTACTAGCAAAAGGCTGATTTTCCCGCACCTGTTTATCTGTTCCTTTAAAGCTTCGTTGATGCTCAATTTTTGCGTAATATTTTATATCATCAATATTGACCGGTCGGCCATTGATCTCGCGGTTAAAAGATGCCACATAATCCTTCATCACTTCCCGGGTATATTTTTTTAGATCCTCGCTGCTATTCTGTATTCTATTCAATTCATATTTTGAAGGGCTTATCGTAATAGAATAAAACCTGGGTTCGGTCTTTTCCAGTTTGGCAGTGTTAGCATCAATTTCCCGAACTACTTCCTCAGCTGAAATTTGGTCCCCATATTGATTGAAAAAATACTCTCCATCTTCCTGATCCAAACCCTGGTTTTCCTTTTCCAGATAGTCCACAAAGTCGGCTGAACCTTGTGAGTAATTCCCGCCCAATTTCTGTGCTGTGATGGTGATATACATTTCCGATGATTTATGTTTCTTGCTGACTACGTTCCTGATATTTAGGCGGATCTTTTTGAGCATTTTTTTTCTCCAATATCAGGGCTTGTTTTTTAGGTGCTGACTCCTCAAATAAGGATTGCATCATGGCCACGGTAGGTTTGGTCTGACTCTTTTCCATATCCTTTAGAATCGCGATCACTCCATTGAACCTTTTTTTGATTAGGTACTCTAACGTTTGCATTTTAGGACCCATTGACTCCATAGGGGAAATACTATGCTCTTCAAAAAATTCAATCATCATAAGCAAACTGACCGACTGTGATTTAGATAACATGCGACTAAACCGTCTAAATTTCTTAGCTACGGAAGACTTGATCTTTAAAGTCTCAAACTGTTCTTTTTTATATTCTCTATCCATTTTTTAGTAAAAAACTGACCATTTTATGGGTGTTGCGGAAGGTTTTTACTAAAAAATGACTTCCGAATTCCCAAAACTCAAAAATTAATTATTTTAAGTAACTGACTTTCAGTTGTTTAAAATTTAAACCGAATATGTAACGTGGCTCTGCCCGTTATCCTCTTGCTATTCCTTTTTGTCCCGCCAGGCGGACAAAAAAATTATACAATCTGGCTAAACGCCAATTGCCTTTTTCTTAGAATTCAAGATTCCTTATAAAATAAATTGATGGGTATAGGGAGCAGCGAAAGTCAAAAATATAGGCTCACTATATCTAAAAATAAATGCTGAAGATCAGCCTTTTAAAGATAAGAATTTTTTACCAATTGAAATTTTCAAAGCATAAAAAAACATCTCTGGAGTTTCAGAGATGTTCTTTAGCTAATTTTTATAAGTATATCTGATAGCATCTAAAGTATGCCTTCAGACTGTCTAAAAACCTCAGGATCTTTGCGGATAGGTAAGATGTATTCTTAGAAGTTTTTGTAACTTAAGGTATGAAATTCATACAAGGAACAGACCGTCGTCAAGCATCCCTATTTCCTGTAACACTTGATGATATCATAGAGCAGGATAATACTGTCAGGGCTATAGATATTTTTGTAAATAGCCTAGAACTGGCACAACTTGGGTTCAAAGCTGATTTCGGTGAGAATGGTAGACCAGCTTATTCTCCCGCCACCCTACTGAAGCTCTATATCTATGGATATATGAATAAAGTGCGCTCAAGCAGACAATTGGAAAAAGAATGTAAAAGGAATATTGAGCTTATGTGGCTTTTAGAGGGGCTTACCCCTGACCACAATACTATAAACAATTTTCGACGAGATAACCCCAAAGCCATTAAGAAGGTTTTTCGAGCTACTGTATCCATAGCTAGAAACTTTGGGCTGATCGGGGGAATTCTCATCGCAGGGGACAGTACCAAGTTAAGAGCTCAAAACAGTAAAAAGAATAATTACAACCAAAAAAAGATACAGCGTCAGTTAGAATATATAGACAAAAAGCTTCAACAATACAATGAGTTATTAGCCGAAGAAGATGGTGATACCAATCGAAACGAAATACAAAAAGAAATTAACAAGCATTCAAGGCGCCGGAAAAATTACAAACAATTACAGGAACAATTAAAAATATCAAAAGAGGAACAAATATCTACTTCTGATCCTGAAAGCAGGCAAATTTTGATTCGTAGAAACATTACCGAAGTGGCTTATAATATCCAGTCTACGGTCGATGCAAAGCACTGCATTCCTATTGATTATAAGGTCACCAACCAAGGTGATAGGAAGGCTATGGGGAATATGCTATTACGTGCCAAGTCTATTCTTGGCACCAGTGATTTTACGGCTCTTTACGATAAGGGCTATCATTCCGGAAGCCAATTCATGATAGCAAACAAGCTTGGTATAGATACGCTCGTTGCCATACCGGCACCAGTTAGTGCCACTCCAGCCCCTGACCCATATTATGTTCGGGAAAATTTCAAATACAATGATAAAACGGACACTTATACCTGTC
Organism: Christiangramia sp.; assembly: GCF_029937855.1. GTDB lineage: Bacteria > Bacteroidota > Bacteroidia > Flavobacteriales > Flavobacteriaceae > Christiangramia. Next base: position 74,921 of record NZ_JAPYPC010000006.1, on the reverse strand, counting down.
CAGAAGGTAATTTAATGAAGAGCAATGGCTCCCGGTATTTACATTCTTCAGGAGAATTTAGATATAAGCTCTATAAAACCCCTGCATGTAAAGCCTGTAAGGTAATGGAGCTATGTACCAAATCCAAGAAAGGAAGGTCTATTCAACGTTCAGAGTACAGAGCTTATCTCGAAGCGAATGAGAAAAGGGTGCTCCAAAGCAAGGAAACCTACAAAAGAAGGCAGGCCATTGTCGAACATCCTTTCGGAACCATAAAACGGCAATGGGGGTTTGATCATGTTATGACCAAGAAAACGAAAGCAAGGGCATCTGCTGACATTGGGCTAATTTTCATAGCATACAACCTAAAGAGAATCATGAACATTATGGGCAAAAAAGCTTTTGGGAGCCTTGATAACCTCTTTCAAAGCATCTTTTTTATAATACGGGACATAGTGCGCAATTTTTTGGCAACCCCAATGATCAAAACATGGATTTGTCATCACCAAATGAAGTTGATAACAAATCCAATTTTGGTCCTATCAAGTGCAAAAAAGACTTGGTTTTAAGACAGTCTGCCTTCATCAGCAAAACTAAAATAATCACCATCGGGGGTCAGGATTAAATGATCAAGGATTTTAATATCTAAAAGCTCCCCTGCCTTTTTAATTTTTTCTGTCAGGCGTTTATCCGCCTCACTGGGTTTTAAAGTTCCTGAAGGGTGATTATGCGAAAGAATCACAGAACAGCTAAGGCTCTTAAGAACAACTGCAAAAAGAATTCGCAGATCTACTAAGGTGCCGGTAATGCCACCGGTAGAAACTTCAAAAATACCTTTTACTCTATTAGAATTGTTTAAGAGCATGACTTTAAAACATTCCTGCAGTCCTATCTGGTCTTTATTCCACATATCAAATAATAGCTCTGCGGCATTTACTGAAGAAGTTATTTTTGGTGCCTGTGAGATCTTAAAATTACCCTGATATTTTATCGATATTTCATTAACTTGTGCTTTCATTTTGATTGTATTTAAAGAGTTGAAATGAAAAAGAGGGCGTTACCGTGAGCAAGTACCCGCCCTCTTACTTTTTTTAATTATTCGGCTGAATTATCGCCATTCTTTATACCCAACAAAAGAATTTCGTTGGCTTCTACTTCGGTTACATACCGTTTTACTCCGTCTTTATCATCATAGCTTCGGGATTTGAGTTTTCCAGATATTCCGATCTCTTTACCTTTTCCGGCATATTTTTCGATGATTTCGGCAGTCTTTCCCCAAGCCACTATGCTGTACCATTCGGTATTTTGTACTTTCTCGCCTTTGTCATTTTTATAAAACTCATTGGTGGCGAGTGAAAAACGGGCTACTTTTTTCCCGCTTTCAAGGTTCGTGATTTGTGGATCCTGTCCAACATTTCCAATTAACTGTACGTGATTTTTTAAAGTACTCATGATTAAAAGAATTAAAGATTACTAATTACTCTACCTGAACCTTTCAGATAGTTTACTTTGATATTTTTTGAAATGATTTACTTATTATATCTGGAGCGTTTTCCTTTTTTTGTTTTTTTGGTGTCGCTTCCTTTTTGATGTTTTTATAAGATTTCATAAGATTCATTTTAGATTTACTTCCTATAGTGCCCTCGCTGTTACCTTTTTTTGTTGCTGATACATTTTCAATATTTGGAATTGATAAGGACTTATAAAAAGGAGGCACGACTGGCTTATGCAGTCCGTTCAACTTCTAAATGTTGGTATTTTGCTGTCAAAAAAAGGGAGTGGCGGCGAGGGTGCGGGAGTGAGTTCTAAAGGCTTTTGTGAAATATCAAAATATAGGAAGCGGCACCAAATGATTAAATGGAATTCCTATCCAGCGGACTCCTTTCTCGATTTGGAATAGGAATGTAGCGTCCCGCACCAAGACAGTGAATCAGGTTAGTGGAATGACAAGTAGAAATCGTGAATGGTGTCCAAGACTTTTTTTAGGAAAGCTCTTTTCCAGAAATGTAGCCTTTCGCGAAATGCAGGGGAATGTGCTTTCCGGGTTATTAAACGAAAAATAATCTTGAAGAAGGATTTTAAGCGGACTTAACTTCAAAGGTGTAGATAGGAATGGAGCTTATCGCATTTTTCTGCGAGAGGGCGCAATGGAAACCGGAATCTTTGGAGCTGTGTCCAAGACTTTATTAATGAAGCGTATTTACCACAATGGAGATTTTCTGCGGAATGAAGGGGAATGGGGTGAGTCTATTTCTATTTCTCAGTAAACTGTTTCTCTTTGATTCTTGCTTATAATTTTAACGCTCATTTGATTTTTTAATAGCATTCCTTGAAACATAGTAAGAGTAATTGAGTTTAATATTATGAATTTTATACCCAATCCCTCCTCTTCTGTTTTTATGAGGTCGTATATTAATTACTTTAAATTTATCTAATATTTTTGCTTTGTCTTTTTGAAAAGAATAGTTGTCATCCAAGACTACATAATCTCCAACTTTTAAAGGAGTCAGGTTTTTATTTAATTCCATTTTGTTTAAACTTTCAGAAATTTCATCATAATATTTTTTGAAAGCTGAAGATCTATCCTTCTTATAAACTTTATCCATTGAAGTTTTTATAAGCTGTAGAATTTCGAGATGTGTCTGGTATATGTTAGAAATAACCATAATAAAGTATTTTAAGCATAAGTTTTTAAAATGTGGTCTTAGAGACCACTCACTAGTATTCATTATTTAATATGCAACCTTGTATGTTCTCTATCTTCTGTTTCTAATTTATTTCGTAAAGAGCGCATATCGGTTGATACCTTTTGTTCAAGTACCCTCGCGTAAATTTGTGTAGTGGAAAGCTTGCTATGACCCAGTAGCTTGGATACCGTTTCAATTGGTACTCCATTAGAAAGTGTTACTGTAGTCGCAAAAGTATGACGAGCTGCATGAAAGGATAGTTTCTTTTGTATTCCAAGGATGTTAGCTATCTCTTTTAAATATTTATTGATTTTTTGATTGGAAAAGACCGGCAGCAGTTCCTCCTCGCCATTTCCACTGCCATGATCATACTTCTTCAAAATATCAAGCGCTTTATCTAAAAGGGGAATTTTTACGGGTTCATCATTCTTTTCCCTTTTTGTAAATATCCAATAATCGCCATCAATTCCCCGTACGATATGTTTTTCACAAAGCAATTTAACGTCGATATAAGACAGTCCTGTGTAACAGGAAAATATAAAAACATCTCTTGTTTTGCGTAGCGTTTCTGGAAATAAGTTGCCGGTTTCCAAAATTTCTAGTTCGGACTGAGACAAAAACTCCTTTTGGTGTTTTGTAAATTTTAGCTTGAATCGCACAAATGGATCTTTTTCAACCCATTCCAATTGAAGAGCCAGGTTCATCATTTTCTTTAAACGCTCTAAATGTTTCATAACCCCATTATTTCGGAGGGGTTGAGAACGGTTTATGGATTTTCCATTGCGAAGAAACTGCTCAAAATCAATAATGAATTTATAGGATAATTGCTTTAGAAAAATGTCATTGGTTTTTAATTTATTAGTTAGATATCGTTTGATGTAGCGCTCCGTTGTATAATAGTTTTTTAGGGTTCCGGGCTTAAGTATCGAAACCATATTCTTATTGTGGTAGGAGACCAATTGAAGTAGCGTTTTATGTTGTTCGTCCTCCCCGAGATACCTTGCTTTAATAGCCTGGGCTGTCACGTATTTGGATTCACCCAAAAGCTGCTTGTGGCAAGCCAGTAAATCGGCATAAACCTGATCTAAATAGATATTCAGGGCTTTTCCAGCGGGAACTCTCCAATTTGCACGTTTGGAACGGGTATCCCAATAGGTAACCGATATAGATCGTTTTAAACTGATTTCAGCACGTTTACCATCAACCGTAATTCGGGCATAAATTGGTGCTAAATCATCTTTTTTCTTGGCCGTACTAAGCCAAAAATGAATACTAAAAGTCTTTAAAGTCTGCATATTCTCTCGCTTTAGGTGAATAATCGATTCGTTTTACGAAAGTCAAATCGTTGCGAAAGTCAAGTCTATTGAATTACCAATTTACTGAAAAAATTGATACCTATTTAGGTAACCGAATAGGTAACCTATGAATTGATATTAAAGCTAATCTTATGATTTCAGAAAAAATTGAAATCGCTGATTTTCATAAGATTAGCTATTTTTTGGTGTCCGTTGACACCTTAATTGTCGGGATGACAGGATTTGAACCTGCGACCCCACGCCCCCCAGGCGTATACGCTACCAGACTGCGCCACATCCCGAATTATGTAATAAGCAGATCACCTGCCAGTTTATGGTTTTTCGACCCGCAAAAGATACCTGTGGTGCAGTTTATCCTAAGCTTGGTGAAGGGCCACATCCCAATCTATATAAAAGCCAGTTTGTGATTTTTCGGCTTTTTAAAGATAAACTATGGTACAGTTCAACTTTATATTTGCCGAAGGATCACTCCCTATTAAGGTTTGCAAATTAAATTGCTTTATTCCAATTTTCAAAAGGAATTAATAATAAAAATATTCTTTTCAGCTAAAGTGTTCCATAAAATGATCTGGATGTGCTCCAGTCCTGGTATTATCTTCCAATGTATCAATTTTGCTGAGTTCATCATTAGTTAACCTAAAATCAAAAACCATTGCGTTCTCCTCAATTCTACTTTTATGAACACTCTTGGGAATTGTAGCCACTCCTTTTTGTAAATCCCATCTAATCACGATCTGAGCCGCCGTTTTCTTATATTTTTCAGCAATTTGCTTTATGAGGCTGTTATCCAATATCTCACCTCTCATAAAAGGAGACCAGGCCTGATACTGAATATTATTTTTAATACAATAATTCAATAAATCCTGCTGGATAAGCCTTGGATGAAATTCATTTTGTAAAACCATGGGCTGCACTCCTCCCAACTCTTTAATACTTTCAAGATGATGTTGAAGGCAGTTGCTCACTCCTATGGCTCTAACTTTTCCTTCTTCATACAGCTCCTGAAAGACTTTCCAGGTTTCAAGATATTTTCCCGGAACCGGCCAGTGGATCAAATAGAGGTCCAAATAATCGAATCCTAACTTTTCCAAAGTTTGATCAAATGCTTTGCGAGTATTTTCTGCTCCCTGATCGTTTATCCAAATTTTGGAAGTAACGAAAATGTCGTCTCTGGATACATTCGCCATGTTTATAGCTTTTCCTACTCCCTCCTCATTTCCGTAAAAAGAAGCAGTATCTATAAGTCTATATCCGGCCTCCAATGCATGATGAATAGAACTTATCACTTCTTTCCCATTCTCTGCTTTGTAAACACCGAGACCTAAATATGGTAACTCTACGTTATTGGCTAATCTTGTTGTCCCTTTTATACTACTAATTCCCATTTGAAATTATTTTCTTTAACCTTGCTACAAGATAGAATTACCAGATCAATTGACTAAAGAAGAGTTCTCTTTTAAAAAATTTTTAACCTCTTTCAGGTAAATATCCGGTCTATCCAGCCAGCCATAATGTCCGCAATTTTCCATGATCTGCAATTTGGAATTGGGAAAGATAGCATCTGCCTTTTTGGCGATAGAAACTGGTACAGGATCATAATCTCCATGCAATATCAACACTGGTTTCTGAAAGCTTTTCATTGCCTCTGTTTTGTCAAAACCAGTGGAGCGCATATCAGACCATATTTGACTATTTATATTTCGGTTTACCTGAAGTAATCGTTCGGTGATTTGATCTTCATATTTTTAATGATACAAATATGCCTTTGCTAAATATTTTGCACGCTGTTTCATTAAGTTCGAATTGCCCGGAGTAGATTGCACCATTAAAGAATAATGCACAAGACTATCATTTTCAGACTCAGTAAGTCTTTTGGTGATATCGAATTTCTCCACATTGTTTAAACTCATCCCACCACTATGGGACTGGATCATAGCTTTTATGCGTTCTGGATATTCAGCTGCATACGCATAAGCTAACATTCCACCGAAAGAATGACCTAGAATGATCCATTGATCATATCCCAGAACTACTCTGAGTTTCTCAATATCTTCAACTAAATTTTCTATACTTATTTCTGAATGGGTTGGGTTTTTTAATCCAGATTTGCCCGTTCCCCTTTGATCATAGATAATGGTTGTATTATTCTTTGAAAGTAAGGCTGCCAAAGAAGCAAACCCATTACTATTCATCCCCGGTCCCCCATTGATTATAAGAACAGGAAAACCTCTCCCGAATTTTTGATAGGAAATCTTTGCTTCCCCGGTTATTACTATATTGCTTTCCTGTGCAAAACAAAACAAAGGAAGTATAAAGAAAATTAGATTTTTAAAATTCATGGGGACATCTATAGTTTAGACTGAAATATTAACCAAGTTAAGGAAAATAGTCTATCTAGGATTGTTGCGATTTTGTAACCTTAAAGCCTTTTCTGGTCATATTTCCCCACCCGGAAGAGATATCAAAGAGTTTTTTATAATATCCTTTTATCTGACCGAACAATATTAAAGGATGATAAATAAAAGGTTCCAGATATGCTGCCAATAACAGTTCTACGATCTGTTTGGGTTTGGTATAATGATCAAAGCTTTTGATATACATAAAAATTGCGATCGTGGAAAATACACAGCCTACAAGATAAGTTGCAAGAAATAACAATATCGCGAAAGGCCAGTTGATCCATCCAAAAATAGTAAAAGCTATAATACAGATAATCCCCGTAAATTCCACAATTGGCGCACCAAATTCAAATATAAGCCAATAAGGATAGTATAAAATTCCCATTTGGCGGTATTTTTTATTGAACAGTAAATCCTTATGTAAACTCATTGTTTCCCATAATCCACGGGCCCAACGATCACGCTGCAAGATCAATATTTTATAATCTGAAGGGGCTTCTGTCCAGCAAAGCGTTTCGGGCAGATAAACTATTTTATACGGTATATCTTTCTCTTCCATGTGTTTTCTCAGCCTGATACATAGCTCCAGATCTTCCCCCACCGTTTTAGGATTGAAGCCGCCGACTTCAATAACCCGCTTTCGGGGATACATCCCAAATGCGCCAGATATAAGCATGAGTCCGTTGATCTCGCTCCAGGCCATTCTTCCCAGTAAAAATGATCGAATATATTCTACAACCTGCGTCATAGGAATAAGCCTGTGAGGCAAACGAAGTTCGGTTAAAATACCGTCCTTTATAATAGAATCGTTGGCGATCCCTATTCCTCCACCACAACCAATAATTTCTTTATCATCTTCTTCAAGATAAGGTCTTACCATTTTCAAAATTGCATCCTGCTCTATGATACAATCTACATCTGTAAAGATCACCAATTCTGTGGTAGCGAAATTCACACCTGCATTGATGGCATCTGCTTTACCTCCATTGTTTTTATCGATTACGGTAAGATGAGTGTACTTTTTCTTCCGACTCCTGTATATGTATTTTACAGAAGCTGTGGGTATAGGCTGGGTTATGAATGTTGCATCCTGCTTTTCAAGATCAAACTCATCAATAAGTTTTTGCAGCGAATCATCCTTACTCCCGTCATTTACTAAAATCAATTCATAATAAGGATACTGAATTGAAAGCAAAGACTTAACATTCTCCACTATGGTAAGTCCTTCATTATAAGCCGGGGCAATCACAGTGACCGATGGTATATCTGTAGCGCTAACAATATCTTCAGCACGTAAAAAGACAGATCGTTGTTTAGTTCTTTTAATCGATCTTCTGGCAAGAAGAATTCCGCTTAGATATAAAGTTAATAAACTGGCACCATAACCAATAAATAAGAATACACTTATCCAGTAGAGATAATAACTTCCAAAGAAGCCTTCGGCACTATCCCACATTTAATACTGAATTAGGATACTGCTGGTAATAAAATTCCTGAACTTTCTCCTTATAACCATTATTCCATAGAATTTCTGCCACACTAAGTTTAAGTTCATCGTTATCGCTATAAAGCTGCTTCAGATAAAAATCTAAATCAATATCTGAATTTTCAAATATATAAGTCAACAACTGTCCTTGCTGTGTGGCATTGGGAATTTCATCATACAATTCTTTAATATAAGCCATCGTGGACAAAGGAACTGCAAAGGTTTGAATGCAGTAAATTGCAGTTTCACGTACCTCGTAATCTTCATGGTTTAAATTATCAATAATATAATCTACTTCCCCATGCAGCAAATACTTTCTAATAATACGCATTAGCAGCTTTTTACCAAAAAGTTTTTCGGTCTTGTAGGCTTTATGCAACCATTTAAGCTCCGGTTTAGGATATAGATCGTAAAGTTTCTCTACAATTTTTATCTGTTGCCACAAAGTCATATTTCTTTCAAGATAAGGAAGGAACCTTAAACTTTCCCAACCTAAAAAAACTACCAGCGCAATCTGGGCCTCTCTCCTAACATAAATATTCTTATCGTTGCGATATTTAAAGATCTCTTCAAAATACTGAGACTGGTTCATTTCATAGATCTCTCGAATTCCCCTTGCCTTTCTATACCAGCTCCAACTGGATATTTTTTTAATGGAAACGCCATAAGGAGGAATCTGGGTATATAATTGCTGAAGTTTGGTGAAATTACTCCCCAAAATAGTTCGCTGAGTGCGAATCATAAGCCTTATAAGAAACTGAATATTATTTTTATTCTTTGGCCTGATACCTACATTTTTGAGCCTGGCAGTAATTTCATTTAAAGTTATGGGATTAACAGGATCATTGTATAAATACCGACTTACAATATCTGCAAAGGTATTTTCAATCTTATTTAACCTGGAAGTTCTTCTATTCCTGTAAATAAGACTAATGGTAATAGATATCCAATATATTACCAGAACTAAAAAAACAATCGCGATGAATAAAAGTATTCTTGCTTCATTCATTAGTAGGCTTGTATTATGGCTTCAATTTCATCCAGATCTATAGGAACAGCATAAAACCCTGTAATACCCTGCAAGGCAAATATTTCCTGTTTTATCTTATCCTGTCCCATATTGGTTACTATGAGCAAATTTTTATGGGGAATAACCTCCTGAACCTGAGCTATAAACTGCAACGGAGCTATTCCTTCAAATAAAATATCAGTTATAATAAATTCGAAATTGGTTTGTTGATCTTCAATTGAAAGTGCCTCCAGGGATCTAATTGCCTTACAATCAAAACCATTGAGACTAACTAATCTTTCAATAATTTTAAGAATAACGATATCCTCTTGAATTACCAGGATCTTCCTCATTCGAAATTATTTATGGAAATATAATAAATACATCTGAAAATCAATCCTTATAAAGCTTATACATGCTTTTTGTCCGTAAATGAAGGGCATTTGTGTAAGAAATAACTTTCTAATTTTTGTAGATTGGTCAGTTCTAGCCAGTAATTAGAGAAAACATACGCAAGAATAATATTTTTAGTTTTATTATGTTGATTTTTTCGTAATCATTTAGTAGACAAAATTTATAGCTATTTATTACTCAATTTACTTAAAGCTATTATATTGCGACGACTTTAGAATATTTATTTTTTACTGCTGAAACTTTTTTAACCTACAAACATTAGTCTTTCAACAGGAATATTGTTCTAAAATAATATGCCCTATTGTATGAAATCCAAAATTACATCCCCCCTACTTTTGTTCTTTTTCGTGTTTTTTTTCACTACTTCTTCGATTGCGCAGGAAGAGGAATTTACTACTGACGAGCTATTTCAAAAAGCAAGAATTGCTGCTTTTGACGAAGATAACTATCCAAAAGCAATAGAACTCACCCAATTGGCACTCGAAAAAAGCCCTTCTTATGCCGATATTAGAATATTCCTTGGGAGACTTTATACATGGACAGATAAAATTGACAGTGCTAGGGTCGCTTTTGAAAGGGTTCTGAATGAAAATCCCGGCCATGAAGATGGTTCTCTCGCCTACGCCAGCCTGGAATACTGGAATGATAATTCAGAAAAAGCTTTGGAAATACTGAACACTGGTATAAAAACTAATCCAAAATCTGAAGAGCTCCTTCTCTTAAAAGCAAAAGTTCAAAAAGATTTACAGCAATATTCTGAAGCCAGTAATACTTTAAATCAACTCTTAAAGATAAACCCAAAATTAACTGAAGCTCGTTCCCTGGGAGAATCCATTCGCAACGTTTCAGCAAGAAATCAGATTGGGGTAGATTATGAGTTTGTCAATTTTGAGAATCGTTTTGATGATCCCTGGCACCTTGCCAGTATCGACTACTCCAGAAGTACCAAATTAGGTTCTATTATCGGGAGGCTTAATTATGCCAACAGATTCAGTTCTAACGGCACCCAACTAGTGATTGATGCATATCCCAGTATTTCAGATACTTTCTATGCCTACCTTAGCGGCGGTTTATCCAGTAGTGGTAGTATATTCCCTGATTATCGGGTTGGAGCATCCCTTTTTGCCAATTTACCGGCAGCTTTTGAGGGCGAAGTGGGTTTTAGGATGTTAAGTTTTGATGAAGAAACCTGGATTTATACGGCATCAGTTGGTAAATACATCAGTAACTTTTGGTTGAATGCAAGGACCTATCTTACTCCAGATGAAGAAAATGTTTCCCACTCCTATGCCCTGAATGTGCGTTATTATATTGCAGGTGCCGATGATTATTTAAGTTTTGGAATTGGAACAGGAATCTCGCCAGATGATAACACAAACAATATCCTGTACCAGGATCCCTATAAATTAAAGTCAAATAATATCTCTGTGGGATACAGAATGTCGGTAAATAGTACCAATATATTTTTCATTAATGCAGAACTGGAAGATCAGGAATATGCTCCGGACACTCGCGGCAACCAAATTTCAGTGGGCGTAGGATATTTCAAAAGATTCTAGAAATGAGAAAACGTCTCTTCCTGGGAATCCTGCTCCTTTTCATCGGGCTTCCTACTATCATGTGGCTGGCCTGGCTTTTCACTCCAAATACAAAACTGGTTATTGCAATTATAGATAAGACGGTACTCACCACAGAAGGCCAGGAACATATCTCACTCAACTGGATTCTAAACCATGAAAAATACACTAAAACTTCAGAAAAATCATATAAAGTAGAAGAGGATTATTTTGGCTTTTTTCCTGAAGAAAATGAGAAATTTAATCTAAAAGGCCTTGAAAGATTCTCATTTTCAAAATTAAACCAGTTAAGCAATGATGCAGATTTGGCTTATTTCACTGATACTTACGGAATATATAACAACGAGTGGTTTCAGGAGGAAGATGAAAAAGAACGTTCTGGTATCCTTTATGGTGGCTTGAGTGACCAAGATTTGCAGTTACTCAAATTATTGAAAGAAAAGAATAAATTAATTATCACCGAATTTAATACCATTGGCTCGCCTACGGCTTTTGAAAATAGGAATCAATTCGAGGAAATTTTTCAGCTGAAATGGAGCGGCTGGACAGCCCGTTTTTTTGACAACCTCAACCTGCAGGAAAACAAGGAACTTCCAAAATGGCTGGTTAGGAATTACCGGAATTCCCATAACGGAGAATGGCCGTTTAAAAATTCAGGGATTGCTTTTGTAAACAATCAGGATCAGGTAGTGATCCTGGAAGATGAAACCCATCTGAAAAATGCCATGCCTTATATTATTACAGAAGCAAATTTTCAAAAAGAATATTCACTTCCTGAACGAATAAAATATCCTTTTTGGTTCGATATTATTTCTTGGAATAATGAAGTGAATACAACAGTTTCCAAATTTGTGATTGATGCCAATTCCAAGGGCCTCGAAGAGCTAAAAAAATACGGTATTCCTTCCACTTTTCCTGCGGTTACGCAACACCTTGGGGATGATTATAATTTCTATTATTTCTCTGGTGATTTTGCAGATAATCCTGTAGGAATGGGGAGTTCTTACTTTACAGGTATTAGTTTTTTCAAAGGCTTATTTTATGATGATAGGAATATTATGGAACGTAGCAGTTTCTTCTGGAATTATTACAGGCCTTTAATTTCAAATATTTTAGAACAATATTCAGAACGTATATATAATTAGTTGATCGTATATCTTTCAACTATAGAATCCGGTACTATTTTTTTTCCATTTATAATCTCGGAGTTTTTAATCTTAAACTGATTGAATTCATTTCGCAGTTCATCTTCCTTTATAGGATCATCAACGAATACTTCTGTAAATTCCTGGTTTAGTCTATATAAATTGTCTCCATTTAGATGATATTCCCCCATTACAAAATCTATTACCTCAGTTTTAGTTTGCATCATAGGAATTTGGTGAATGTTCTGGAAGTTTCTGGTAGTATCTAAACCCCTACCAATAAAACTGTTCATCTCAGGGGATTTTATATCATAGTTGTTTTTCAGAAACGATATTAAACTTGGTGCAATATCAAAATGAGAGGAAACCGATTCAAATTCAGCCGGCCGGTTGATCATAGGGGAATAAATGATCAAAGGAACATGATAACGATCAATTTTAGAAGCCATGGGAGTTTCCGGAATCCTATGATCACCGGTAATCAAAAAGATAGTATTCTCAAAATCTTCCCGTTCCTTGTACGATTCTATTAGATTTTTAATAGCGTCATCAGCGAATAAAATACTCGTATATTGTTCCCGGTAATTTCTATAATTCTCTTTTTTCTCTTCACTAAAACCGAACTCACTCATTTTCTCCTCAAATTTTTCTGTATATTTTTCAGGCTCGGCAATGACAAAAGGATCGTGGGTACTTACCGTTAACAATACATCCAGTCTTGGCTGCTGGCTTTCACCAACAGGATTAGTATTCAAATAATAGCGAAATAATTCCTTATCACCATATCCCCAGGTAAAACCACTGGCAGAAGGGGGAATTTGTCGATAAGCATATGGAAAATCATTTATATCAGTAATATGGCTAACTTTATTTTTTCGCAGGTAGGCTGCCATCTTATCAAATTCAGAATTTCCCCCATAATAAAAAGAGGTTTGGTAATTATTTTTTTTCAGGAGGTTTAAAAGTGAAATTTGATCTGGCATATTTTGATCCATCTCTATAAATCCATTCTGGGAAAATGGCAGTGAACCCAATAATGAAGGTAACACCGTGAAGGTACGGCCGCCGTTGCTCAAAAAATTTGGCCAATAAAGACTTTCTTTTGAAAGAGAATCTAAATATGGGGTAAAATTACCAAGGTATACACCCCGGTTTGTAAAAGCCCTACCCAGACCTTCCATTATAATAATAACAATATTTGGTGCCTGTTCTTTTGGTTTAAAAAATGAGGTAAGCACGTCGCGCTTTAGAGCTTTACGCAGAAAAGGATAATCAGGATCATTCAGGTATTTTATAGGTTCGGCATTTGCATATTCAGAAAAGAAATTCTCCAGATAACTTTCAGCATAGATATCGGTTTCATAAAGCTCAGGATTCAGGTAAGCATAGGCTTCAGAATAAAAATGCTGAGATTTGTTCTTCACGAGATTGGTTTCAAAATCTGAAATCAAAATTTTTGTATTCAGTTTTTCAGATCCACCTGTAACTAAAAAAATAAATGAAATGGCAAGAAAACTTAATGAAATCACATGTCCCGGCCTCCATTTATTCGGAAGATATACCAGGGAAATGGATAATCCAGCAATTAAAGGGATATAGATAAGAATTGGAATTAAGCTGAAAAATCCCGATGCACCTACTGTTTGAATTATTTCATTTATGGAATATCCAAACAGGTCACTTCCCAGCATAACCAGCGTGGTATTATAATAAAAAATCAAGGTAAGTTGACCTATAAATAATATAAGGCTGGAAATTAGGAATATGGTTTTGGCAAGGTTTGGACTAATTAGATGGAGCAGGGCAAAAAATAGATAAGCCGGAAAAAACAGGATTAGAAAAAACTTGAAATCCTCGTAAAAACTCCATAAAAAAAGGTCAAGGAAATCACTTTTCAGATTATGATTTACGCTGGCTAACCCAATCTCTATTCCGGTTAAAAGAAATAAAAAAAAGAGCAAAATTAAAGCAAGACCCGTAAATTGTGTAGCAGAGATTTTTATTCTGGTAAGGAGTCCAGAGCTTACCAAATTGGTTTTAGACTTCATAGATTTGAGATATAGGGCTTATCTATCTTAAGTTTAAAGATTAAAGGTCTACAAAAGAATGAAAAATAAATGATTATTTGAAAAACAGTGAATTATCTAATCTATCCATTATCTGTTCATAAATTCTTTCATCAAACTTTATTTATTTGACTCAGTGGAATCATTGATTTAAGGGTACCAATAAAACATTGATTTATTTTTCAAATAGATTCTACAACAAGTTCAGAGTTAAGTTATTATTCATTTTATAAGAATAACTAAAACAGATCTTATTTGTGTAAAACAATAAATAAAACTTAAAAACTTTTCTATATCAAAGCAACTGCTTAGATTCGTATTATTATTTAAAATTATGGCCAGAACCAAACAATATGATGAACAGGAGGTACTTCAAAAGGCAATGGACCTTTTTTGGGAAAATGGCTATGAGGGGACTTCCGTCCGTATGTTGGAGAATAAGATGGGAATCAATCAGTTTTCAATCTACTCTAGTTTTGGTAGTAAGCACGGTTTGTTTCTTGAAAGTATAAAAATCTATAAAGGAAAATTAAATAGCATCAGGGAAAAATTAAAGGAGTCTAAGAACGGAGTTGCAGGAATTGAACAGTTCTTTTATGATTTTCTGAAATTTACTAGAAACAATGATATAAATAAAGGTTGTCTTGTATGTAATAGCCTCAGTGAACTGGGAAGCAAAGCAACGCCTGATCTTATACAGGAATTAATGAAGTTTACTGAAGAGATCAAAGTTTTATTTATAAATAATTTAGAACAGGAATCAGGCAAATCCCAGGAAACTATTAAAAGAGAGGCTAACTATCTAATGACATCCATGCTGGGTTTATCTTTAGGTTCCCGACTACTGAACAAGGAACAACTGGACGATTATATTCAAACCACCTTCTTAAACATCTGACAATTTTTTTCCCTTAAAACTAAGCATTTGCTTAGATAAATAATTATTAATTTAAATATTAAACTATGAGTACTTTAAAAATTCACAATACGGATACTGCTCCGGAAGAAAGCAAAGCTTTATTAGAAAAGTCACAAAAAGCTTTTGGGATGATTCCTAATCTACATGGTGTGCTGGCAGAGTCCCCTGGAACTCTGGAAGCTTATCAAATGCTTCACGAAGTTTTTCAAAATTCTTCTTTTAATAATGAAGAACTCACCGTGGTATGGCAAACCATTAATGTGGAGCATGAATGCCATTACTGTGTTCCCGCTCATACTGGTATAGCTAATATGATGAAGGTGGATCCAGCAATTACAGAAGCATTGCGTAACCAGACAAAAATGCCTAACGAAAAACTCCAAACTTTGCATGAAACAACGCTTTCTATTGTTCGCAACCGTGGAAATGTGTCTAAAGCAGAACTGGAGGCTTTTTATGCTGCCGGATTCACCAAACGTCAGCTTCTAGAAATTATTTTGGGAATATCACAAAAAGTGATCAGTAATTATTCCAACCATATTGCAGAAACTCCGGTAGATGAAGCATTCAAAAAATTTGAATGGAAACCTGAAAACAGCGTTTCATAAATTAAAGCAATTATATTCCAAATCAGCAGGATTTGGTCAACTTTCTAAAAGCGGGATCTCCTTAAAGGATTTCCCGCTTTGTTATAAATTGGTTTACCTCAAATTAATATCTATAATAGTATTTACTTAGGTACTTCCAATAATCAACTAGTTATTCAACTTGTTTTTCATGTACAGGCTTAACCGGGCAGGCGATTCTATTGATACTTAATATTACCAGGATATCAAGATCTATAAATATGTGTTTTCAATATCCTATGTGGTTATGAATCAATTTAAATCTTTGTGCGAACTCTTCAGGCTAATGCTCTCAGTATTTAATAACAAAAATTCAAAGTTTTCGGAATTACCTTAATTTCCATTGTATTTTTAAAGGACTCGTCAAGCTCGTCGTCTATTTGAACTAAATTAGTTTTACATTTAATTCGGGCTTCTTTTAATTTTAGCTTCAACATAAAGTTTTCAGCATCGAATGCTCCATTTTTTCCATTTAATAGCTGCTCCAAATATAATATCAATTCACGTCTCCTGTTTTCAGGCACCATGATTAGATCAAAAAATCCATCATTTGAGATAGCAGAAGGAGCAAAATGTAGATTAGGTCCCAAATAATTAATATTCATAATTTCTACAAGCAGGAAAGAACCGCTTATTTTAAAACTCTCTGTTTTTAATTTTACCTTGAGTGGCTTAAATTCTGTGACTTTTTCAACTAATTTTTCTATAAGTTGCTTCAAATCTCCGGCTGGTTCACCTTCCTTTTTCATCCTCTTTATTTCCTTTACAAAAGCTGGAAAAACGCCTATACCAATACTTTCAAAAGAATGCTTTGCGCTTAAACCTTTTACTTTCCCATAATCTATAGCTTTAAATCTATCTCCCTTTATATTTTTGATACTGTTTATACCAAAAGGTATATTTAAAGATTTAGCCATATTATTAGCCGTACCGGTAGGAACAATATGAATCTTTGGATTCCTAGTGCCGCTTTCTCTATTAATAATAGCGGTTGCTACCTTATGAACCGTACCATCTCCTCCGGCGACATATACTATTTCCGGATTAGATTCTAAGAATTTTTCCCATCCAGATTCTTCCGTAGAGATGTACGCTATTTCAGATCCATTATCTTTAAGTGCTTTCACTATTTCTTCTTTAGAAATATGTTTTTTACCTGCTGTTGGATTATGTATTACCTGCTTCATCTTCAGTATGATAATTTCCTTTTAAAAGTAAAAAAGAAATCCTGCCGAAATTAAAAGTTAACTACTTCTTAGCAGTTTTTACCTAGTTTTTAACGGTGATAAATAGTACCTTTCAGAAAGAGAATGAGATTTTATTGTTATCTATAAAATATCCTAAAATGAAAAAAATCTGTCATTTTGTTCCAAAAGCTATCGGAATGGTTTCAGAATCCCATTTTGAAAATAAATCAAATTAAAGTGAATACCTTCAAAACGAAGATTTAATGGAGTCAATTAAATTGAGGGAGGACGAAAGGATTTTAGGACAGAAAACGGAAATAACGATTTTATATCAATTATTCATTAAAATTAATTCAAATGAAAATTCTGGTGACAAACGATGATGGAATTTATAGTCCGGGGCTTGCCTGTCTGGCTAAAGTTGCTTCCAAATTTGGCGATGTAATTGTTATGGCGCCAGATGTGGAACAATCTTCTATGGGACAGGCCATCACCTCTGGAAGACCAATTTCTTACAAAACATCTCCCATCCAATTTGAAGGAATGGAGGCTTACCGCGTGAATGGAACACCAGCTGACTGTGTAGCATTGGGCACTTACCTCTTTGAAAATATCGATCTTGTTGTTTCAGGAGTGAATATTGGTTCAAATCTCGGAAATTCTGCCTGGCATTCCGGTACTTTATCTGCAGCCAGGCAGGCAGTTTTATTTGGAATAAGAGGTATTGCTTTTAGCGTATCTGTAGGAGAGACAGAAACCGATTTTGATGCTCTTTCACCTTACGTAGGAGATGCATTTAAAGAAGTTGTAGATAAAGATGAACAGGAGCTGTTAAATATTAATTTCCCCAGAAACCCTAATGGAGAAATAACCTGGACCAGTCTTTCGGTAAGACATTATGATGGGAAAATGGTAGCTAACAAAGATCCTATGGGAAGGCAGCATTATTGGTTCACTGTGGTACCTATAGAAGCTGAAGATGAGGATTCAGATAGATGGGCCATAAAACACGAAAAGACAAGTATCACCCCATTAATCCTCGATCTCACAGATAAAGAATATTTGTCAAAAATGAAATCCTGATGGGTTTTTAAATCCGTGGATTACTAAAACTAATCTTCACTATTAGTTCTTCCAGAAATAGAAGAACCAAGCTATCTTAGTGAGGTTTTTGGCCTTTACAGCCAGTTCCTACCTTCTCCCCATCCATATTCTGAATGCATACTTCTTCAGCTCCAATTATGCTCTCATTTTTATATCTCCTGTAACACAACTTATGATATACTTAACGGTGAGTAGATTTTCATTTCTCTAACTTACTGTTACACATATTTATAGATGGATATGTTATTTATTAACCAATAAAATCAAAAAATTATGAAGGCATTAGTGTGGCATGGAAGAAACGATGTAAGAATAGATAATGTCCCGGATCCAAAAATTCAGGATCCCGGAGACATAATTCTAAAAGTAAGTTCAACGGCAATCTGCGGTTCAGATCTGCATCTGGTAGATGGAATGGTGCCCAATATGGAATCAGGGGATATCCTGGGCCATGAATTTATGGGGGAAGTAGTGGAATTGGGAAAGGACGTAAAGAAATTCGAAAAAGGAGATCGCGTGGTGGTCCCTTTTACAATTGCTTGCGGACACTGTAGCTATTGTAATGATGATCTATATTCGCTTTGTGATAATTCAAACCCCAATCCAGATCTGGCTAAGAAAAATCTTGGGCATACTATTTCAGGAGTTTTTGGATATTCCCATATCCTCGGTGGGTTTCCCGGTGGGCAGGCAGAATATGTAAGGGTGCCGTACGCAGATGTGGGGCCGGCCAAAGTTCCAGATGCCCTTAGCGATGAACAGGCTTTATTTCTTTCAGATATATTTCCAACCGGATATATGGCGGCAGAAAATGCCAATATTAGGGATGGCGATACGGTTGCGATCTGGGGATGCGGACCTGTGGGTCAATTTTGTATAAAAAGTGCCTGGATGATGGGTGCAGGACGGGTAATTGCCATAGATAATGTGCCGGAAAGGCTGGAAATGGCTAAAAATCAGGGCAATGCTGAAATCATTAGCACTACAGATCGCGATGATGTCTATGAGAAACTCATGGAAATGACCAATGGTAAAGGTCCCGATTCCTGTATTGATGCAGTGGGAGCAGAAGCACATGGAGATACCATGTTCGGAAAAGTAGTTGATAAAACAAAAGAGGTCTTACAACTACCCATGTCCCGGCCTTATGTACTTCAGCAGATCTTTATGAGTTGTAAAAAAGCAGGAACAGTATCAATTCCAGGAGTTTATTTGGGAATGGTAAATGAATTACCTTTTGGGGCTGCTATGAATAAAGCCCTGAAATTCAATATGGGACAAACCCATGTCCAACGCTATCTTCCCACTCTGATTGAAAAAATTGAAAAAGGAGAAATAGATCCTTCCTTTGTGATCACACACAGGCTTAAATTAGAGGATGCACCTCATGCTTACGATATCTTTAAAAAGAAAGAGGATAATTGTATCAAAGTGATTATGCATCCTTAAAATTATAAGGAGGCTGTCTAGAAAGTCCATATCTCGTCAGGCTGTCCCGAAAGCTTTCGGGATTGATTCAGCTTCTAGTTGATTTTGAATTTCAATTAGGTAAGATCCTGAAATATCCCAATAGCTATGGGGACAGGATGACGTTTTTCATGAATTTTTAGACAGCCTCTTTATTCTAACTTACTAAAAATAAACTCTTGTAAAAAAATCATAATTTAGAAAGAATGTGAATATGGTGCTTACTCCTTACAAGTGCCTGGTTTATAAACCTGCCCACTCGTACACCCTAAGATATTAAGGCTGTAAAATTATTTGACCAGGAAATTAGTATATGAAAAGTATCGCAATAAGTGAGTCTTTCTACGGATTGATAAATTATAATTTCAATTAAAAAGTATATGAATCCAAATAAAGAAATCGAACAAGGCATGCAACTAGCTGCCCGTAAACCAGATTTAACGCCCGATGCGATTAGTGAACGGCTTCGCCCTATTTACGAGGATATTCAGCAAAGTCTACGTGTTCCGCTGGTAAATCAAATTTTTAGGACTTTAGCTAATTATCCAGATTATCTGGAGCCTGTGTGGCAGGAATTAAGCCCTTATTTTCGCGCGGAAGCATTTGAAGAACAAGCTGATGCTATAAGAAAAACGGCTATTCCAGAGGAGATTCCAGATGTGTCAGGATTAGATTTGGATAAGCTGAGGGAGACAAAAAAATTGAAAGATTTTAATGATACCATTTATTATGTTCTTCCAAAACTATTATTAGTCACCAGCTTATTTTACGAGCTTAGCTATGGAAAAAAGCAGCAAATTGGCTTGAAGAATAATAAAGACAATGATTTTTCTAAAATTTCTGTTGGTATCTTAGAGGGAATGGCGAAGGTGCAAATGGTGGATCCGGAAAAAGCATCTGTGCGGGTCAACCAAATTTTTGACTCTATCAAGGAAGTTCATAATTTTCCATTAATTCCTTCCTATTATCGGGGGGTTGCTGATTGGCCGGATTTTCTGGAAAAAACCTGGAACCCAATTAAACCCTTAGTTGGTTCCGCTGCCTACGAAAAACGAAAGCAAAAATTAGTGGAGCAGACTAATCTGGCATTAAAAAATTTGCCTCTGCCAATTAAGCAAAAGCATCTAATATCAGATAAAGATAAAAACGAAGAAATCAGGTTGATTTTATTTGCTTTTAAGCAGAAATTCATTCCTGAAATGCTACTGGATATGGCGTTGATAGAAGCAATGCTCTACGGGAAAGAAGCCACCTCCTACTCTCGCTTCAGTGCTACAACTAACCGCTAGACGAAAATATTTTTTGTTTAAGTTTAAATAATGCAAAACCATAAGGATCTATCGAGTAGCTATAAAATTCTCAAGCATTCTTTCCATTGGCCTCTTCGCTTCAGGAGACATCCCATGTAAGACATCTATATACTTCTTAGGAACCTGAAATGAATGTTTAGAGTCTTCTAAGATATCTGCTTTGTAACCATCAAATGCACCTTCTGCAATATCCTGTCCCATTATTTGTATGAGTCCAAAGTGACGAGAGTCTTTTTGTATTTTATGAAATACCGGTAAGACAACTTCTTTTTCCCCCTCCAGAATTTGAAAAAAATTACCTTCAGAATAAAGTAATATTCCTTTAATACTTAATTGTTCATTGCTTTCCTGGCAGAAGTCTAATAAGCTTTTTATTTGTTGCTGACTTAAGTCTTTATTAGCATTACTAACATAGCAGATTGCATGTTTCATATGATGATTTTTTATTGATACGATAGAAAATATTTTTATTTTAATACGATTACATGTTCAATTCAAAAATTTTTTATTTCAGTTTTTTCCTTAAAAGAGGAAAGCTATTTCAAAGGAAATTATTTTTATTGCAATTATTTTTTTGCCGTATAAATCATGGCAACTCCCATTATTAAGCCTATTCCAATTGTTAAGGGCAGTAGCGACCGGTTCTTTTTACCGGCTGCCCAACCGCCATCTATCCTTGGTTTTTCTTTAGAAGGTTCATATAAGTTTCCTGTATTATCTTCTACCTGTTCATCTCCAATTTCCTTTTTTCGCGTGGTATAATAAACATATTTATCAAACAGGTTCGGAAATAAAGATTTTCCTAATCTCATTAAGTTGGTAGATTTTCCAACATAAGTCTTCTTCTCTGGATTTTGGCTTAAATCAAGAAGCACCTCTGCTACCTTTTCCGCTGGGGAAACTTTAACCGGCGGAATTATCCTTTTTCCTGTATAATTCGCAGCATGAGCATAAATTGGAGTATCTATGGTAGAAGGTATCACGGTACAAACATGAATATCTTTTTCGGCTTTTAATTCCTGTTCCAGGGAGATGCTAAGACCTCGTATGCCAAATTTACTGATGCTGTATGGCACCGAAAACGGCTGACCTACTACTCCGGCAACCGAAGCTATATTAATAAGGGTTCCCTGTCCCTGCTTTCTGAACTGTCTAACAGCTACTCTTGCTCCATATATACAGCCCCATAAATTCACTTCCAGAATTCTCTTCATATCATGTATGGGGATATCTTCAAATTGTCCAAAAGCAGTTACTGCAGCATTATTGATCCACACATCTATACGCCCAAAATGATTGACTGCTGCTTTAGCCAATGATTCCACCTGATCCAGATTGGAAACATCTGCGGGTATTGTTCTTAGTCTTTCCTCTGGTAAACCTAGTTCTTTCGACAGTTCTTCCAAATCCTTTTCGCTTCTGGCAGCGAGTAGCATTTTTGCATTATTCTGCGCAAATTTGAAGGCCGTTGCTCTTCCTATTCCACTTGTTGCTCCGGTTAGAACAACTACTAAATCTTTTAAATCTGCCATCTTTCGTTCATTTTTAATATTACATGTGTAAAAATTCAGTTCTCAGCTATTCTTCTCAGTATCTAGTTTTTCCTTACTAAAAAATTCTCCTAAAGGATGGAGCTCTTTTATATGTAATAAAATTACGGTCAATATTCCCATTAATGGAATGGCCAGTATCATTCCTATGACCCCCCATACCAGGTTACCTATCACCACAACGAGAATTACAATAAATGGATGCACATCTACCTTATCTCCTATAACATATGGTTCCATAACATAACTCTCTACAAATTGTGCTATAGCAAAAGTCAGGGTTATTCCTATTAGTGTACCTGCATTACCGGAAGATAGAAAGCCAAAAGCGACTGCAATGGCAAAACCTATGATATTACCAATGTAGGGTATGATGGATAATAAAGCAGCTAAAAGACTTATTAAGATATAATTGTTCACGCCTGAAATTCCTAATCCCACTGAATATAGAATTGCCAGAACACCCATTAATATAAGCTTACCAATTAGGTAATTAGGCGCCACTTGAGCCGACTTATTTATGGTGATATTAACCCTTTTTTCCTTATGAGGTGGAAAGATTTTAAGAAGGAAAATTTTTAATCTTCGCCTGTAAGTAAGCATGAAAAAAATATAGATGAAGGTTAAAAGATAATTTCCAAGTAAGCCGAATATCTTTGACAGTGGGTTTTCGCTGGCTTTAGAAGCTTTGATCGAAGATTTCTTAGAACCAGTAGAAGAGGACTTCTTCAGTAATTTACTGGTTTTAAGTTGATCCTCCTTTAAAGGAGTTTTTTCAACAGCAAAATTCTTTAATTTCTCAATTTTTGGCTGCATTTTTTCTTTTATCTGAGGCCAGTCTTCGACGAACTGTTTCATTTGTATGGAGACTAAACCTATAAATACAACGGAAAGCAGAAAGAGTAAAAAACTACTTAGAAAGGCTGCCAGGGATCGGCTTATCTTCCTTTCCATCTTTCGGGCAAGCGGCAACATAAGCAGGCTTAAAATAATGGCAGTAAAAAAAGGTGCTAGAAACGCTTTTGCCTCTACCAGGCCCAAGAATAAAAAGTATGTAGCTAAAACAAAAGCGGTAAAATAGAAAGTTAATTGTTGTATCCTTTTCATATTCAAAACGTTTTAATACTTTAAAGTTTAACTTTCCTCTCTTGTTTAGGTTTAATATTGTTTACGCATCTAGTGACTAAATTGGAGTTAAAAGCTAGTTTACTTCTTCTAACCCTTCCAAAGAAGGACCTTCAATCACTTTTCCACAAACATCAAATCGGCTTCCATGGCAGGGGCAGTCCCAGCTTTTTTCCACATTATTCCAGTGAACCACACAACCAAAGTGTGGGCAAACTGCAGAATGTACTTTATATTCCCCATCCCTATTCCTGTAAACAGCAATTCTTTGCCCGTCCTTTTTAGTTACCATACCCTCATCAGGCAATAATTCTTTTCCCTCTTTCTTCAGCAGGAAAGGAAGATCTTTCAAAAACTGTTTCCCAACATTTAGATTTTCCTGTATAAATTTCTTAGCCGATTTAAGCGGTTGATGCCTGCTGGCTTTAAAAATTTCATAATAATCGTCTTTTTCTCCGCTTATTTCATTGCTAATAATCATGGCAGCCAGCGTCCCATACACCAGCCCATCGGTAGAAAAACCAGTGGCTACAAACTGGTTGGAACCACTACTTTGGCGGCCTATATAAGGAAGAAGGTCTGCAGGTTTATAATTCTGGCCGCCCCAAACATGCGTTACTTCTTTAATTTCAAAGTTTTTCCGAAGGAATTCTATTAAACCTTCCACATGATCCTGATTACTTTTCGCCTGTCCTACCTTATGCGGCTGACCCACACAGAGTAAATATTTTGTATTTCCTCTTTTATACGATCTTATAGAAAATTTACTATCAGAAAAATATCCCCAGAAGATGCCTTGGGGATAATCCTCATTTTCGAGTTTGGCAGCTATTCCATATTCCCGGTAGGGCCCAAGTGTTGTATCGTACTGGATGTTCAGGCCTTTTGGTGTGTGCGTTGCATGAACAACATACTTAGCGATCACTTTTTTTCCATTACAATATAGAACGACCTCATCATTTTGCTCCTCAATTTTTTGAACCGGGGAATTTTCAAAAATAAAGCTGGCATCTATATTAATATTCTGCGCTAATTGCTGAACGTATAAAAGCGGGTTTAGCTGTGCCTGTTCGGCAAGCCTTATTCCCGCTGAAAATTTAAAAGGAAAATTTATTTCTGAAATTTCACCGAATTTCATTTCCAGATTTCCCCAAGTGTTTCGCTCCGCATCGATTTTTGAAGAACCACCATTCTGAAATAAAAACATCTGCTGGAACCCATAATCGCAATCCAGATCGTATTCCATTACATTAGATTTGATCTTATCCATTGCCGCCTGTCTCGATTCAACAATTTTCTTCAACTTATCTTTATCATACTTAGACTCCAGATTATGTAATAACTGATCTGTAATTGCATACAAATTTCCGGTGCTTTGCCCTGTACTCCCCTTCCCTATTCTTCTGGCCTCTAAAACGGTGACACTCAGGCCATTCTTGTGAAGCATTTCAGCCGCACTAATGCCGGTAATACCGCCACCAATAATGGCAACGTCTACTTTAAGATCCTCTTCCAGGGAAGGAAATAATTTTGATGAGCTAAAACTTTTCCATATTGATTGCTGTTTCATGCTTGTGATATTAGTTTTATGTATATCCTGTCATAAATCCTTTCGTCACCCTTAATTTATTTCAGTCTTAATGAGACCTTGTTTTACATTGAAATAATATTCTCAAACAATTCCGATAACTATCGGAGCGGAATGACGTCAATTTTCAGTTTGGGAAACTTTTCGAACAATAATTTTTTCTGAAAATTTCAGGAGAATAAAAAAATTCAGGTATGTATGTTCAAAATTGGATATTACTGCGATTTATTTAATAACTATTATGCCTTTTCTTCATTGGTTTCATAGAATTTCTTCTGCATTTTGGATTGAAGACTTTTAGGAATAGCCCTTCGTATAAAAGTCATTACCTTATTGGCAGCTCCAGGAATATAGATCCTTTCACCATCCATAAGCGCCTTATAAGCTCCTTCAGCAACCTCTTCAGGAGGCGCCATAAGTTTGTCTTTATTAGCAACCACATTAGTTTCTTCCATATCTGCCCTGGAAAAGAACGCAGTGTCTGTGGGACCGGGACATAGACAGGTTACTGTTACGTTACTTCCCATATCTTCCAATTCGGTTGCCAGCGCTTCAGATAAAGAAACTACATAGGCTTTGGAAGCATGGTATACTGCTAACAATGGTCCCGGCTGAAATCCTGCGATCGAGCCAAGTTGTAGTATCTTCCCCTCATCCCTTTGGATCATATCTCCCAGGAAAAGATGTGTTAGTTTGGTAAGGCTTTTTATATTTAGGTTTATTAAATCTTCATATTTTTCGTAAGCCACTTCGCTGAAATTCCCTCGTTGTCCGATCCCTGCGTCGTTCACCAGGATATCCACTTTTTTATTCATACCTTTCACTTCCTGATAGACTTCTTCCGCAGTATCCCGGGAAAGATCTTTACTAATGGTAAAAACATCCACGCCATAGGTGTTCTGGAGTTCAGAACTAACTTCTTTTAATTTTTCTTCATTTCTGGCCACCCCAATTACTGCATATGCATTTTTGGCAAATTCATGTGCCAGCGCTCTTCCAATTCCACTCGTCATGCCAGTAATTAGAACGGTTCTTTCATTCGATTTCATACTTCAATTTTTTTGCTAATTATTTGGTTAAATAATTTTTTTCAACTTAAAGCTACCACCTAATTGCCTAAATGCCAGTTATTTTATAGTGCTTTTAAAACTATTTATCGTTCATTTAACGCTTTTGGATAAATGCTCTAATTATCTTCAGGAAATGTTAGAATTCTCTTTAATTCTGAATTTATTCAAATCGTATGCGGCAGCTAATTTTAAAAATACCAGAAGGCCATAAATCTGAAATAACCGAAGCTATAGAAGATTGCAAGGGGAAGGTGACCATTCAATTCCATTCCAATAAAAAAGATAATTTCATCACCCATTTTCCAAATGATAAAGTGAATGAATTCATTGAAAGAATTGACCATATTGAGGATATCGAAATTTCCCTGAATCCACGTGGAGTAATTCCGTTTTATCCGCCTGCTTCAGAAACACCCGACCAGGTAGCCGATGTAAAACCCAAAAGTGCCCTGGAAATATATCTGGCAGGAATACAAAGTGTGGGATCGCTCTTCGGATTAATTGGCTATTCCATTGCCGCCGGGATTATTGTATGGATTGGTCTTTATACTACCACCATTTACTTGCTTGTTGCTGCGATGTTGGTGGCTCCGCTTGCAGGTCCTGCAATGAATTCGGCCCTGGCGACAGCTTCGGGAAATATGAATCTTTTAAAGAACAGTGTGAAGCGCTATTTCCTGGCCATTGCCGCGGGAATAATCAGTAGCTTCCTGCTTTCGGTGATATTTTCATTAAAGATCATGACTCCGTTAATGATAGAAATAAGCCATGTTTCTAAAGTTGCTATTTTACTTCCTTTAATCTCAGGTTTCGCCGGGGGGATAAATATATGCCAGAGCGAAAGAGACAGCCTGGTTTCTGGTGCTGCCGTTGGAATCTTAGTCGCTGCCTCATTGGCTCCCCCTGTAGGCTTACTGGGCTGCGGAATTTATCTGGGGAATAGTGATGTGATCTGGAGCAGTATTTTCAGGATTCTCCTTCAACTCGTAGGCATTCACCTTTCTGCTACCCTGGTTTTTAGGTATTATGGGAAAGTAGATACAAAAGGAGTACGATTTTATGGTGGAAATAAAAACATCTCTATCTTCTCTAACATTGCAGCAGTAATAATTTTCGTAGGATTGGGTATCTGGCAGTTTTCAAATCCGCCTTTTTTAAGAAAAGCAAGTATGAATACTGAACTTACTGAAGACGTTCAGCAGCAATTATCCCAACTAAGTGATTTTCATCTTATTGAGGAAACGGTGAATTTTACCGGTGAAAAAATAAATAACCTGCCTGTAGTCAGATTTTCAGCAACAGTGATTAAGAAAGACACTTCAATGGATGATAATATTCTTGAAGCGAGGATTATTACCTATCTAAAGGATAATATCAAAAAATACGATGATGAATTTTTCGAGGTCTATGAAATAAAAATCTTAAAAGAATAAGATTAAATGTTAGCTAGCTATAATTTTCTTTACCATTTTTCAAAACCCAATAAATACCCTTTACATTAGTAACAGGTTTTTTAAATATAAATAATAAACTTATTTCCTCGAGGGTTTCCAGGATAGACATAGAAAGGGTGATAAAGAAAAGCCATTCCCAGGGACTAAAAAAACTTGTACAAACCAGAAAAGCTCCCTGGACAAAAGCAGCGACTTTAGCAGAATAGGTATGAAAACTACTTGATTTACCAAACTTCCAATAGGCATAGCCTAACTGAAAAAAGTACAAAGCCATGGCACCTACCAAAAGCCATTTATAATTTAGAAAAAAATCAGTTTCAAAAAATAAAAATATTCCAATTACCGCACCTAAAAATATACTTGCATCACCCATGGAATCTAATTGGGCACCGTGTTTGGAGGTCTGCTTATTTTTTCTTGCCAAAAAACCATCCAGCCAATCTGTTATCAAACCCACTAATAGAAGCCAGGAGAAAAAAGTTCTTAAATGGAAAAAAGCTAATATTACCAGTATTACGGCTAAAATAATCCTGAAAATAGATAGCAGATCCGGCAGATCAAAGTCGATATTTTTTATCCAATTATACTTCATAAGTCCCTGGTCGATTTATATTATGTACCAGGCGATAGGTTAATGCAGAGGTTATCCCAAAAATAAGATGTGCTGTAAAAAGCTGTTTTAGATGATTGGCTAAATGAGTTTTAGGAGGATCAGGATGAAGATGAAGAACACTTGCCCAGGCTGCCATACCAAGCAGACCACTGGGCACCCCCAACAAAAAACCACCAGGTACTCCTGGTTGAAGCGAGGAATATTTCCAGAATTGGTCATATACTATATTAAAAAGCCCTCCTATGCTATAATGCAGAATCCATCCTGGAAGAATAGAAGGTTTTAGCATGAAGGTTTTGGATGTCGCTCGATGTATGAGTTTATTGAGCATCATAGGTTCTTCAAACTGCTCGCGCTGTCTTTCTGCTTCCCAATAACTATAAATAGTCATTAAACTCGTACCAATTATACTGGATAGAATTATTCTTAGCATAACCCTGATTTTTTTAAACCTGGTTGTTTTTTTCTTCAGCTTCTTCTGTTTCCCTGGTAAGTACCGACTTTGTGATACCAGACTCACTTTCATAGCCTTTTCGCTCTGAGTAATCTGAGTCTATTGGATCTGGTAAAAACTTATTAGCGAGTTTGAAAAAACTTATATTCAGTCCCGGTGCTATGCCTTCAATAGCTGTAGCTAGTTTGGTGGGCCAGCCTAATCTTAACATCTTATTGCCATATTGCATTGCCTCTATGATCTTAGAAGCAGCCTTTTCTGCATTCATGGAAAGGCCGGGCAGGGAGTCTGAAATTTTGAACCAGGCATATTCTTTTGAATGTTGTGCTTTTACATCTATATTCCTGGGACTTCCTGTACGCATTAAGCCCGGATAAACAGAAGTGACCCTAATGCCGCAGTTAGCCAGTTCTGCAGTAATCCCTTCAGAAAATCCTGCCAATGCATATTTACCTACTGTATAGGGCAGCAGGTGAGGAAAACTAACTTTCGCGTTTATGGAAGCAATATTTACTATACGTCCCGCCCCGGCAGTTTTCATTCCAGGTAAAACTTCCTGAATAAGATTATAGGCTCCCCAGAAATGTACATCTATAGCCTGCTGATAATCTTTTTCCTGCATGTTCTCCATAGGCCCAACCTGAATGATCCCGGCATTATTAATAAGAACTTCCACCTCGCCCCAGTGCTGACGAATTTGTTCCACCATCTCCTTAACCTCAGGATTCTGGGTCACATCACATTTGATGCCTAGAAAATCTGATGTCAATTTGCCTAATTCTTTTGAAGCCCCATCTAGATCACCTTGATCTCGACCACAAATCACCAATTTCGCTCCTGCTTTAGATAACTGCCGGGCCATGACCAAACCTAATCCCCTGGTTCCCCCGGTTATCAAAACCACCCGATTATGGAGCTCAAGAAATCGTTTTTGTTTGTTTTGCTTTCTGGCGGTTAATAACCCCCCTACTACAGCACCTCCCAATATAAAGTGTTTCATTTTCATCTTCTTCTACTTATATCATGTTTCATTTATTCAGTAATCCAGGTTGGAGGTCAACAATTTCTATCTCAAAATTTAGAAAACCTTCAAGTTAAATTGCAATGGCGCGATCTACCGGCTCCAGCTTAATAAATTTATATCGGGGAATTTTACTGTTATTAAAATTAGAATAGGGACGTACTAAATTGTACTAAGAAGAGACTAAAGCTTTCTTAATTTTTGATTCTTAGATGAACATTTTCATTTTGAAAAAATCCAAAATCAGAGCTTACCCCCAAAATATTAGTAATACTTATACATCGTTAATTTTGCTATAAATCATACCCAATAAATTCATAACAGCAGTATTATCTGCTACTTTAAACAATACTTTTCCAATTCCTAATCCCCATATTTATTAATCTGATGGAATGATATTTAATCATTCTTAACTACCGCTCTATGGGAAAAAATAATTTTCAATTAAGCAAATCTGTAAGTGACAGTAAAAGAAATAAGACATTAGCTTCTGCTGAAAATGAATACGATTTAATGGTGTTCTCACACCTTAGATGGAATTTTGTTTATCAACGTCCGCAACATCTAATAAGCAGGATATCCAGGCATTATAAAATCCTTTTTATTGAAGAACCCATTGCTGATGAAATTGAAGATGGATATGAACTAAATATTATTCATAAAAATCTCCATGTTTTTAAACCTAGAGTAAAAGACATGGAAGCTATTCCATCTGTTCTTTTAGCATTTCTCCAATCTACCCAGGTTGAATATGCCTGGTTCTATTCTCCATCCTTCAGTTCCCTCCTAGCTTATATAGATGTCAATTTCATTATATATGATTGTATGGATGAGCTTTCACTGTTCAAAGGAGCCCCAGCTGAACTTATTGAACAGGAAAAATTTCTAATCTCTGAAGCCGATATTGTTTTTACCGGTGGAAAATCCTTATACGAATCTAAAAGCCAAAGACATCCCAATACTTTTTGTTTTCCAAGTTCTGTAGAACGTGAACATTTTGAAAAAGCCAGATACCACTTATCACTACCCGAAGATCTCAAACACATCCCATCTCTCATCGTTGGCTATTGCGGTGTAATAGATGAAAGGATAGATATGGATTTGCTGCAGAATACCGCTTTGCTCTTACCTGGGGTTTCTTTTGTGATGATAGGACCGCTGGCCAAAATAGACGATAGTGAATTAGCCAGGGCACCAAATATTTTTTACTTAGGGATGAAATCTTACGAAAGCCTGCCGCAATATTTAGCTGCTTTCAATATTGCCATGATGCCTTTTGCCTTAAATGATTCTACAAAATATATAAGTCCAACTAAAACTTTAGAATATATGGCCGCCGGAAAACCAATTATTTCAACAGCTATAAAAGATGTTGAAAGAGATTACAGCCATTGTATCCCAATAATTTCTACTGCCGAAGAATTTGCTGCAGCAATAAAAGAGCTATTGAACACTAACAACCAGGAATACCAGCAGGACTATAATAAAATTTTAGATAGAACCTCCTGGGATAACACAGCGAATAGTATGATTCAAATTTTAAAAGAAACCGTTAAATGAAAACAGATATTCTTGTAGTAGGAGCGGGAATTTCCGGCGCTGTAATTGCTGAAAGATATGCCTCCTTAGGAAAAAAAGTACTTGTAATAGATAAAAGACCGCACATTGCTGGCTACTGTTATGATTATGTGGACGAAAATGGGATTTTAATGTCAAAATATGGAGCTCATCTTTTTCATACTAATGATGAAAGCGTATGGGAGTATGTAAACAGGTTTAGTGAATGGTACAAGTGGGAACATAAAGTACTGGCCCGGGTAGATGAAAAACTTGTGCCGATACCGGTAAATATTGATACCGTTAATTTACTATTTAACCAATCTATTTCTTCTGAAGCCGAAATGAAAAAGTGGCTGGAAGATCACCGATTACCCATTGAAAATCCGCAAAACGGGAAGGAAGCTGTACTGGCAAAAGTAGGCCCGGAATTATATGAAAAGATGTTTCGGCATTATACCAAAAAACAATGGGATAAATTTCCTGAAGAACTGCATGCCTCTGTTTTAAACAGAATCCCGGTGAGAACAAATAAGGATGATCGGTATTTTTCAGATAAATACCAGGCGCTGCCCTCGGGAGGATATACTCAAATGTTTGAAAAAATACTGGCCCACCCGAATATTGAGGTAAGGCTAAATACAGATTATTTTGACATTCAGGATGAAATTGGCGATTGTTCAAAACTCTTCTATACCGGCCCTATTGACCGATATTTTGATTTTAAATACAGCATAAAAGAAAAGCTGGAATACAGGTCCATCAATTTTGTAAAAGAAACAATAGATCAGGAATATTTTCAGGAAAATTCAGTAGTTAACTATCCAGGGACCGAGGTAGATTTTACAAGGATCATTGAATATAAACATTTCGGCCATCAAAAAGCTCCTAATACAGTTATAGTAAAAGAATATACCGTAGATTCCGGGGAACCTTTTTATCCTGTTCCAAACCAGCGAAATCAGGAGATTTATGAGCGCTACAGAAAAGATGCCGAGCAGCTAAAGAATATTTATTTTGTGGGAAGGCTGGCTAATTACAAGTATTTCAATATGGATCAGGCTTTTAAAAATGCGCTGGATCTTTTCCACGAATTAGAAATAAAAAGAAAGGAACGAAAACGAAATAAGCGAAATGAAAAACTTCCCACAAACTGAATTTAATAGTTTTTTCTGGGGAGGCTTTGAATGCGCTGATCATATAAACCGTTCAGGAAACAGGGTGAACCTACTTAAAGAAACAGCACATATATCCAGGTGCGAAGAAGATTATGTTTTACTTCAATCTATTGGAATAAAGGTGGTAAGGGAAGGAATATGCTGGAGTGTGGTAGAAACAGCTCCTTACAGGTTTAATTTTAGCTCCTTAAGATCAAGGATAGCAGCAGCTTCAAAGTTGAAAATTCAAATAATTTGGGATTTATGCCATTTTGGATATCCCAATGATCTAATACCAACGCATCCAAAATTCACAGAACGCTTTAATGCCCTTTGCAGGGCCTTTGGGTTATTTTATAAAAGCATTTGCAATGAACCTTTATGGGTAGTTCCCATAAATGAAATAAGTTTTCTCTCCTGGCATTCTGGTGATGTTCGAGGTACGGTTCCCTTTGCCGTCAATTCGGGTTTTGATATAAAATATCATTTATGTAAAGCGGCTATTGAGGGGATTTCCATCTTGAAACAAACCATACCCGAGACCTATATTTTTATAGTTGAACCCTTGATTAGAATTCATCCTGCTGCAGAGACTACAGAAGAAGACATTATACAAATGAATTCCAACCAGTTTCAGGTGATGGATATAATTATTGGAATTGAATGTCCGGAATTAGGAGGTTCTGTTCATCTCTGTGACTATATGGGCCTGAATTACTATTATGATAATCAGTGGATACATGATGGAGAAAAATTGCCGTGGCCTACTTCAGAAAATATTAGAATTCCCTTGTCTAAATTATTAAAGGAAGCCTATCAACGCTACCAGAAACCAATCGTTCTTACAGAAACAGGACACTTCGGGAGGCATAGGGCTCAATGGCTGGAAGAAGTAACACAGCAGTGTGCACAGGCTCTTTCTCTACAAGTGGATTTGAGGGGAATATGTATTTATCCCGTTATAGACAGGCCAGATTGGGATAATTTGAACTTCTATTCTAAATGTGGAATCTGGGATCTGGATAAAAACAAGAACCGCATTCCCTATGATCCTGTGATAAATTTCTTCAAAAAAGAAAGATTCTAATGCTGAATAACCCGCAAAATTCATTCAGTATGATTCCTTGCTTGTTTTTGACAAGAGACAGCTTATAATCTTAATTTATACTTAATCCTGATAGCAGATGATCCCGATTTTTCTAATTTAATTTCATGAAACCGGTGATAATTTTTTTCTTCTTAGTTCTGGCCGGTTGTAATTTTCCGAAGGATCCTGAAGAATCCCTGGAAAAAGCGACCCGGGACTCGCTAAAAGTAGGTGTTGTAAACAACCTACCATACACCTATTTTGATAATGGAGAAGCCAGTGGCACCGAAATTGAATTTTTAAAAGAATTTGCCAGGTCAAATAAAATAAATATCTCATTTATAGAAGGTTCAGAAAGTGTATTGGTCGATAAGCTTAAAAACTATCGACTCCATATAGTTGCGGGAGGCTTTGATAAAAAGACGATCTGGAAGAAACATGCCGGGACTTCTGCCACTTACGACTCTAAACATTTATTTCTTATTCCGAAGGGAGAAAATAAATTATTGCAGCAGCTGGAAACCTACATTTACCAAAACACGAAAAAATGAAAGGGATAAAGTCTTTTGAACTTCCAGCGGAATTAAGAAAAGAGTTACATTCTGCCATAAAATTGGAATGGTTAACACTTTTTTACCTTATTAGCGTGGTTTTAGCAATGTACCTAACAATGGGCACTTCGCAGGCCATGAAAACTGCCTGGTTAGAGGATTTACTTTCTATTGTCCCGTCTATCGTGTTTTTAATAGCGACTAAAATTAACACCAAATCACCTAATGAAAAATTTCGTTATGGTTATCACCGTGTGTTTACAATAGCCTTTTTAATTGGAGCAACAGCCTTGCTTGGAATGGGATTATTTTTAGTTTTCGATTCTTCCATGTCACTTTTTAAAGCTGAACATCCAACCATTAACAATAAAATT
This sequence comes from Christiangramia sp., assembly GCF_029937855.1. Taxonomy (GTDB): domain Bacteria; phylum Bacteroidota; class Bacteroidia; order Flavobacteriales; family Flavobacteriaceae; genus Christiangramia. The sequence continues at coordinate 40,629 of NZ_JAPYPC010000006.1, read as the reverse complement.
TTATTTGGACATCAGATATGGATGGGATGGATCATGATTTTAGCACTTCTATATAGTTCTATTCCAGCTATGATAATAGGAATTAAAAAACTTCCGAAAGCAACGAAATTACATAACAAAGTTCTGTATATAGATGCCGAAGCCCAAAAGGCAGATTATATGACTGCTTTTGCCGCCATTCTGGGTATATTAGGAGTGGGCGCTGGATTGTGGTGGGCAGATGCTGCTGCTGCATTATTTATATCATTTTCGGTAACCAAAGATGGATTTAAACATATCTCTACCGCAATAAAAGATTTAATGGATCGCTACCCGGTTAGCCTTAAAGAACAACAAAAAGATCCTCTAATCGATGATATTCATCAGCTAGTTTCTTCCTGGGAATGGGTGGAAGATTGTAGGATCCGGTTCAGGGAAAACGGTCAGGTACTTATAGGTGAGATTGCCGTTATTCCAAAAGGCCAGGTAGATGTAGAACAGCTGGAAAAATCATATCAGGAATTAATGGAGTACCACTGGAAAATAAATGATGTTACCATTGCTCCGGTAAAAGAATTACCTAATTGGTAGCTTATAGTTTTATAAATTATTCATGACCGTTTAAAAAAATTAGGCCGCTTTTCTTTTAGGTATAAGAAGTTCGATTTGAAATTTACTACTCGATAAACCTAGTAAGTATGAAATATATTTTTCAGCGAATATTCAACTTTGTAAAATAGCAGGGAATAGATAGTAGTAAAATGCTTTGAACTTTTGAAATTTTTAGGTTCAGGTTCAATCTTTAATAGTTTTATCAGGTATCACTGAAACCGAATACAATTTCTTTTGTAACAAGATTAGTTCTGACTTAGCCAAAAAAAACCTCCTTAGTTGCCCAAGGAGGTTTTTATTATAAATATCAGGAAAGATTACTTCTTACCTTCCATTTTGTCTTTCAACGCCTGAAGATCAGCATTAACATCACCAATTGTAGTGGCGTTATCCTTGCCTTGCGAAGCTGATTTTTTAGCAGCCTGCTTAACAATTTTTTGCTCTTCTTCTTTGTGAATAACCATGTGAGAAGCTACCACTCTCTTGAATTCTTTATTGAATTCAATAATTTGGAATTCTGCCTCTTCACCCTGCTTAAGTTTACTTCCGTCTTCTTTCTCAAGATGTCTCTGCGGAACAAATGCAGTAATATCTTCATTGAAGTCGATAGTAGCACCTTTATCTACAATCTCAGTGATCGCAGCAGTATGCTTGGTTCCAACTCCAAAGTCTTTTTCATATTTATCCCAGGGATTATCCTCGATTTGTTTATGTCCAAGAGAAAGTTTTCTACCTTCAACATCCAATTCAAGAACCACTACTTCAAGCTCATCACCTACATTTGTAAATTCTGATGGGTGCTTGATTTTCTTAGTCCATGAAAGATCAGAGATATAGATAAGTCCGTCAATTCCTTCTTCTAACTCCACGAATACTCCGAAGTTAGTGAAGTTACGAACAATACCTTTATGTCTTGAACCTACAGGATATTTAGAAGTGATATCTGTCCATGGATCCTGGCTTAATTGCTTGATACCAAGAGACATTTTTCTATCATCTCTATCTAAAGTAAGAATCTGCGCTTCTACCTCATCACCAACATTTACGAAATCCTGAGCTGAACGCAAGTGCGTGCTCCATGACATTTCAGAAACGTGGATAAGACCTTCAACACCTTCAGCAACCTCGATAAATGCACCGTAATCTGCAATTACAACCACTTTACCTTTTACATTGTCACCAACTTTAAGATCCTCGCTAAGAGCATCCCATGGGTGCTGGCTTAATTGCTTAAGACCTAACTGAATTCTGGACTTAGACTCATCAAAGTCAAGAATTACCACGTTAAGTTTCTGATCAAGCTCAACGATCTCATTTGGATGGTTGATTCTAGACCAGCTTAGATCTGTAATATGTACAAGTCCGTCAACACCTCCAAGATCAACGAATACACCGTAAGAAGTAATGTTCTTAACCGTACCCTCAAGTACCTGACCTTTTTCAAGCTGACCGATGATCTCTTTCTTCTGCTCTTCGATATCTGCTTCGATAAGCGCTTTGTGAGAAACTACAACGTTTTTGAATTCATGGTTAATTTTAACCACTTTAAATTCCATGTTCTTACCAACGTAAGCATCGTAGTCTCTAATTGGCTTCACATCAATTTGTGAACCAGGTAAGAATGCTTCGATTCCAAATACATCTACGATCATACCACCTTTAGTACGACATTTGATGAATCCATTTACCACAAGACTTTCGTCATGCGCTTTGTTTACTCTTTCCCAAGCCTTGATCACTCTCGCCTTACGGTGAGAAAGAATTAATTGGCCGGTAGAATCTTCGCGAACGTCGATTAATACCTCAACTTCATCTCCTTCTTTAAGGTCTGGATTATAACGAAATTCGTTAAGTGAAATTACACCTTCACTTTTTGCATTGATATCTATAATTGCATCACGATCTGTAATATTGATTACTTTTCCTGTTACAACTTCATCATCTAAAGTGTCTACGAAATTTTCTTCAACCAGCTTTTCAAATTCTTCCAGCTTCTCATCGTCGATAGGATCGATTCCTTCTTCGTAATTGTGCCAGTTAAATTCTTTAAGGAATTTTTCAGGATTTTCCTGTTGCTTTTCTGCTTCAGGTTGAGAGGCTGTTTCCATTCCGGCAACATCCTGTACTTCAATTTCCTGAGTTTCTTTGTTTGTGTTTTCTTCAGCCATTACTGACTATTAAATTTGTATTCTGAGTTTCTTCGGAAATCATTGCGGCAAATTAAAAACTTCAGAAGTTGTTTATAATTTTGATTATCAAGCCTTTTTGGATTTCCGATCATTTGCCAAAAAGGAGTGCAAAAATACATAACTAAACAAAAATCCACAACTAATTATTCAATTAATTGCGGAGTAATTTCTCATTAAATAGAATACTATGAATTCGCTGCAGCAATCTTTTCTTTTGCGATCTTCAGTATTTTTTCAAATTGCTCATCTAACCCCATTCTGGAATTATTAAATTCCACGGCATCATCAGCCATAATCAAAGGAGAATCTTCTCTTGTAGAATCCATAAAATCGCGATCTTTCACATTTTGAAGCACATCTTCATAGCTGATGTCATCTCCCCTTCCCTTAAGCTCATCATACCTTCTTTGGGCTCTTTGTTCTGTGGAAGCAGTCATAAAAATTTTCAATTCAGCATTAGGAAAAACAACGGTTCCAATATCCCGACCGTCCATGACCACTCCTTTTTCTTTTCCCATTTGCTGCTGTTCTTCTACCAGCATTTTTCTTACTTCGGAAATGGCTGAAACTCTACTAACCTGTTGAGAAACTTCTAAATATCGTATCTCTTTTTCCACATTTTCATTGTTCAGGTAAATTTCTCCATATCCCAAATCATCATTGAAAACAAAATTCAAACTGACAAATGGTAAATGCCGAACAATGGCTTCCTGATCAAAATTTCCTTCAGAAACAAAAACCTTGCGCATCATATATAAAGTTACGGCTCTGTACATCGCTCCTGTATCTACATATACATATCCCAGCTCCTTTGCCAACCGTTTTGCCACCGTACTTTTTCCAGTGGAAGAAAAACCATCTATAGCTATCGTAATTTTTTTATCCATCAAATCCTTTTTCTTAGTGCAAAGGTAATTTTTTATAAGTTCTATTGCTTGTATCCATAAAAAAAGCCCCTTTCCGGGGCTCTTTCTTTACAGCTTTTTAGCGTTCCTAACATTTTGATTAGTAATGGCAATCTCAATCACATCGCTCATTTCCTTCACATAATGAAAGGTGAGGCCTTTAACATACTCTTCCTTAATCTCATCTATATCACGTTTATTGTCTTCACAAAGAATGATCTCTTTAATCCTTGCTCTTTTCGCCGCTAATATCTTTTCCTTAATACCACCAACCGGCAATACCTTTCCTCTCAAGGTAATTTCCCCGGTCATGGCAATGCTTTTCTTCACTTTCTTCTGAGTAAATAACGAAACTAAAGAGGTAAGCATGGTGATACCGGCACTGGGCCCATCTTTAGGAGTAGCGCCTTCCGGAACGTGAATGTGCACGTTGTACTGATCAAAAATAGAAGGTGTTATTCCTAATCTTTCGGCGTTTGCTTTTATATATTCCATTGCAATGGTAGCCGACTCTTTCATTACTTTACCAAGATTACCGGTAATGCTAAGATTTCCTTTTCCTTTAGAAAGTATAGATTCAATGAACAGAATATCCCCTCCTACCTGTGTCCAGGCAAGACCGGTAACAACTCCGGCAACATCATTATTCTCATATTTATCCCTTTCCATCTTCGGGCTACCAAGAATCTCAATGATATCCTCATCGGTTACTTTAACTTTATACTCCTCTTCCATCGCAATATTTTTAGCGGCATATCTTACCACTTTCGCGATTTGTTTTTCCAGTGCCCGAACCCCTGATTCCCGCGTATATCCTTCAACTATTTTCTCTAGTTGTTTCTTGCCTATTTTAAGATGGTCTGAATTTAGTCCGTGTTCCTGCAACTGCTTTGGCAATAAATGCCTTTTGGCAATCTGAACTTTTTCTTCGATAGTATAACCGGTAACATTGATAATTTCCATTCTATCCCTTAAAGCAGGTTGGATCGTGCTCAATGAGTTACAGGTAGCGATAAACATCACTTTGGAAAGGTCAAATCCCATTTCCAGAAAATTATCATGAAATTCAGAATTTTGCTCGGGGTCAAGTACTTCTAATAATGCTGAAGATGGATCTCCAGCATTACCCATACTTAATTTATCAATTTCATCCAGTACAAAAACCGGATTACTGGTACCTGCTTTTTTAAGACTCTGAATAATCCTACCCGGCATGGCACCAATATAAGTTTTCCTGTGTCCGCGTATCTCTGCTTCATCACGAAGACCTCCCAAAGAGATTCTAACATATTCCCGCCCTAGAGCTTCGGCTACAGATCTTCCCAGGGATGTTTTACCAACTCCGGGAGGTCCATATAGACAAAGGATTGGTGATTTCATATCGTTTCTCAACTTCAAAACAGCGAGATATTCGATAATCCTTCTCTTTACATCGTCCAAACCATAATGGTCGCGGTCTAATATTTTTTTAGCTCTCTTCAGGTCGAATTTATCCTTACTGAATTCATTCCAGGGAAGATCTAGAAATAGATCTAAATAGTTTCTTTGGATGGAATATTCAGCAACCTGAGGATTCATACGTTGCATTTTGGAAAGCTCTTTCTCAAAATGATTCTGAACATCTTCATCCCATTTTTTATCCTTGGCACGTTCCCGCATTTCCACGATTTCCCCCTCATGTGAAACACCTCCAAGTTCTTCCTGGATGGTCTTCATTTGCTGATGAAGGAAATATTCACGTTGCTGCTGACTCATATCACTCTGCACCTTACTCTGAATATCGTTCTTGAGCTCCAGTTTCTGGTTCTCGGTATTCATATGTTTTAAGGTGGCAAGCGCGCGTTCTTTAAGATCGTTCATTTCCAATAGCTTCTGCTTCTCCTCCACCGTTAGTGTCATATTGGAAGAAACAAAATTGATCAGAAATGAGTTACTCTCAATATTCTTAATCGCAAAAGAAGCTTCAGAAGGAATATTGGGACTACTCTTAATGATCTGTAAAGCAAGGTCTTTAATAGATTCGATAATTGCAGAAAACTCTGCATTATCTTTTTCTGGTCTATTATCCGGAACTTCGGTAATTGTTGCGTTCATATAAGGTTGTTCGGTAACAACCTCGGTAATTTGAAATCGCTTTTTACCCTGAATGATAACCGTGGTATTTCCGTCGGGCATCTTTAACACCCTAAGAATCCTGGCCACCACCCCAACTTTATTGATATCTTTGGAGGTTGGGTTCTCTACTTCTTCATCTTTCTGCGAAACCACCCCAATGATCTTACTACCATTGTTGGCTTCATTGATTAACTTTATAGAAGCATCGCGTCCTGCAGTAATAGGGATCACAACACCCGGGAATAATACCGTATTCCGAAGTGGTAATATAGGTAGGGTTTCGGGGAGATTTTCTCTATTTATTTCCTCTTCATCTTCCGGCGTCATTAAAGGAATCAATTCAGCATCCTCATCGATTCCCTGCAATGACAAACTGTCAATATTACTAAACTTTGTTTTCGTCATAATTATATTTAAGTCAAACTGTCACCAAAACCAATATTACTTAATTTTGTGAAAGTTGTTTAAAAGCCCTGATAGATAAGACTTTCAATTATATTTCAGATTTTCTATTTCAATTATTCAATTCTTATGCCACGCTGATTGCAAAGATTTATTCAGAAAGTGTAACAAATGAAAAATAAGTCCATCTTTATTACAGAACCAAGTTTTAATTGACACCAACCATCACACATATTAAAGACCTGGTAGAGCGTTGTCGTCATGGCGACAAACGTGCTCAAATGAAAATTTATGATCGATATTATAAAGCGATGTATAATACGGCGTATCGTATTACCGGTCATTCTGCTGAAGCGGAAGACATTATGCAGGAAGCTTTTTTAAATGCTTTCACCAAAATTGAAAGCTTTAAAGAAAATTCCACTTTCGGCGCCTGGCTAAAGCGAATTGTAGTAAACGAAAGTCTTACTGCCTATAAGAAAATTGCAAAGCTTGGCGAGGTAAGCTATAATGACGAGTTAAAAAATGAAGCAGATGATGGCGAAGTTGCTTTGCATGAAGATGATAAAAACAATGCTAAAGTTCGTTTAATCCTGAAAAAGATCAGTTCACTGAAAGATAATTATAGACTTGGTTTAACCCTGCATCTTATTGAAGGATACGACTATGAAGAAATTTGTGAAATAATGGATATTTCTTACGCCAATTGCAGAACGATGATTTCAAGAGCGAAAGAGAGCCTAAGAAAAAAATTACAGGATTATGAAAAATAATGACTTGGATAAGCTTTTTGAAGAATTGAATTTCGATCTGGAAGAGCCTCATACAGGACATAAAGAACGTTTTTTTAAAAAGCTTGATACTCTTAGTAAGTCTGATAAAAAAGACAAAAATAAAACCCGCAGCTTATGGCCGCCTGTGCTTGCGATGGCAGCGAGTTTTTTGCTGGCGTTCTTTTTACTGGGTGACTTTATTGGTGATGGCAGAATTGCTAAAAATTCAGATCTGTCAAGTATTTCTCCGGAAATGAAGCAAACGCAGGAATTCTACACTAGCCTGATATCAAGGGAACTAAATGCGCTGGATGAAGAAAAGACCCCTGAAACAGAGGCTATAATCAATGATGCTCTCTTGCAAATGGAAAAACTGGAAAAAAGATATGAATCACTGCGTGAAGATCTACTAAACAGCGGAAAGGATAAGCGGGTGGTCCAGGCAATGATCCAGAATTTCCAACAACGAATTGACTTATTAAATAATGTATTGTCCCAAATAGAGAGTATTAAAACATTAAAGAACCAAAATCATGAAAACAATATTATCTAGTATCTTAATCTTCGCAGTGCTTGCACCAGGATTACCCTATTTTGATGCTATAAAGGGCCCGGAAACCTGTGTGCTTGAAAAAAAAGAATTTAAAGGAAAACATACCAAAGAGAAGAAGATAAAAAAGGAATTCAATGTAAGCGCGAATTCAAACCTTAATATAGATAATTCTTACGGCAACGTAGATATTACTACCTGGAATGAAAACCGCGTTGTGATTGAGGTGATCATCAAAACCAACGGAAATGATGAAGAAAAAGTTCAGGAGAAACTGGAGGAGATCAATATAGATTTTGATCAATCTGCCAGCGGCGTAAGTGCCGAGACTCAGTTTTCGAGAGAAAATAAATCCTGGTGGAAAAGCCTGGTAGGTGGATTTGATAATGTGAATATGGAGGTGAACTACATCATCAGGGCACCTGAAGGAAATCATCTGGATATAAGTAATGATTACGGCGGCATCTATATAGATAAAACAACTGGAAACACTAAAATTTCCTGTGACTACGGAAAAATGGATCTTGGTGAATTACGAGGAAAGTCAAATTATCTCAATTTTGATTATACCAGAAAAAGTAGAATTGGGTACGTGACCAATGCTGAAATCAATGCAGATTATTCCGATTATGAGGTGGAGGAAGCCGGGCTGTTAATTATAAGTGCCGATTACAGCAATTCTAAGGTCGGAAAAGTTTCAAAAATGACCTTTAACTGTGATTACGGCAGTGTGGAGGTCGATAAAGTAAAAGTTCTGGAAGGCAACGGAGATTATCTTACAACCAAAATAAATCGAGTTTTTACAGCTTTAGATGTTAACTTAGACTACGGATCACTTTCAATAGAAAAAATCATTAAAGGAGCCAGAAAAGTAGAGATCAATACCGACTACGCCGGGGTTAAACTTGGTTTTGACAGAGAAATGAGCTTCGAGTTTGAAGTGAAAACTTCTTATGGAGGTATAAGCGGACTTGAGGAATTACAGGTTCAAAAGAGGGATCAACAAAATAGCAGTAGTTCAGTTTCCGGATTTTACGGTTCTCAAAATAGCGATACACAAATAAATATTACTACCAGTTATGGTAGTGTGAATTTTAATAAACAATAATCATCTTTCAAAAAACTAAATCATGAAAAAATCATTTTTATTTCTAGCAGCTTCTCTCCTATTTATCACCACTGCCTGCGGCCAATGGGGAGGCCAAAAAGTAAGGGGTAACGGCAATATGGTCACAAAGTCCAGAAATGTAGGATCCTATGATGGCGTACAACTGGTAGGTTCCATGAATGTAGAACTGGTTTCAGGTAATGAGGGAAATATAAAGGTCCAGGCGGAAAGCAACCTTCAGGAGTATATCACCACGGAAGTAAAGAATGGGAAACTTAAAATCTCCACGAAGGAAGGTTTTAACATTCACCCTAAAGATGATATCTTAATTACCGTCCCTGTTGAAAGTATAGAGGAAGTTTCTGTAACCGGTTCAGGAGATATCTGGACAAAAGACAAGCTCAAAGCTTCTAAGATGAAAGTGCAGGTCACAGGATCTGGAGATCTGGTACTTGATCTTGAAGTTAAAGATCTTAAAGGTATGGTAACCGGATCTGGTGATGTGAAGCTTAAAGGGAAAAGTCAGAATTTTGATTGTACTGTCACCGGTAGTGGTGATTTTGAAGCCTATGATCTACAGGCAGAAAATGTAGAAGCCAGGGTCTCAGGTTCAGGAGATATTATGGTGAATGCCAGCAGATCTTTAAAAGCATCTGTTTCAGGATCTGGCGACATTATTTATAAAGGAAATCCTGCTCAACAGGATTTTAAAACCAATGGTTCCGGAAGTGTATCTTCGCATTAAGAAAAAATTTCTTGAAACCGACTATTGCAAAGGCAAGCCATTGGGATATTTCCCAGGTTTCATTTTGCCCTCCCTGCCAAAAACCGAAATTTTTTATTTCCCTCACCCGGAACTGCGAAAAGAAGTTCCGACCTCTCCCCTTGGGAGAGGTGAAGCGGAAACCCCGAGACAGAGCCGTCGGGAAATTTGTAAGACTAAAAAATAATAACGTCAGGTTGAGCGCAGTCGAAACCTCTGTTGAAATAGAGAAAACAGAATCTTCGACTCCGCTCAGTTTGACATTTAATTCAGTGGTGTTCAATAAAAATTTTAAAGAATGAACCTGAACCCAGTATTTTTAATAGCTCAAAGCCTTTTATTATTATCTATACCCTGCTTCTACAAATTTTCGAATAGTGCCATTCTTTGAAAGAATAATTTTGAACTTACTTTCTTTATCAGTTAGTTAAGTCCAGGTCTAACTTCCAATATCTAAAAGCGAAGCGGTCTAATCTCTTTAGCTGGACATACATGATTTTAATTACATTTCAGATATGTTTATTATTCCATAATAGTTTTTTTCGGCACTCTCATCAAAAGGATCACTCCGGCAATAAAGAAAACCGCTAAGAATAAGATCGCATTCCTTACGCTTCCCGTTTCCTGGGCTACATAGCCATATAAAGACATTCCTATTACAATTCCAATTTTCTCAGAAACATCATAAAAGCTGAAATAACTTGCCGTATCCAGCGCATTTTCAGGAAGCATTTTGGAATACGTGGAACGGGAAAGGGATTGTATCCCTCCCATAACCAGCCCTACGGAAGCCGCCGCAAAATAAAACTGAATAGGAGTGGTAATAAAATATGCATATCCACAAATCGCAATCCAGATTAAATTAATAAAAATCAGGATTTTCACATCGCCATATTTGATCGCCAGCCTGGAAGTTAAGATTGCCCCGGCCACGGCCACCAGTTGAATAAGCAAAATACTTACTATAAGTCCGGTGGTTGGATCCTGGTCTCCCCACTCCAACTCTTCAATTCCAAAATAAGTCGCCACGAGCATTATTGTTTGTACGGCCATGCTATAAACAAAGAAGGCAATTAGGTAGCGTTTCAATGATTTATTATGCTTAAGGGATTTCCATATTCCTTTCAGCTCTCTAAATCCATTGAATAAAACATCATGGGTAAACCTGGCTTTCTTATTTCCTTTTGGCAGGTAATAATAAGTATACTGGCTAAAGCCGATCCACCAAACTCCGGTTAAAACGAAGGAAAGTCTTGTGGGCAAACCTTCATCTTCAAATCCAAACCAGTCATATTTTAAGATCATTAGAAGGCACAAAATCAATAAGATCACACTTCCTACATAACCCAGGGAGAAACCCTTTGCACTGGCTTTATCCTGTTGTTCAGGAAAAGCAATATCGGGTAAGTATGAATTATAGAAAACAAGACTTGACCAGAAACCAATGAGGGCGAGAAAATAGCAGAGAAGTCCGAACCACAAAAAGTCCAGACTAAACCAGAATAACCCGATACAGGATACTGCTCCCAGATAACAAAAGAATTTTAAAAAATTTTTCTTATTTCCAATATAATCTGCAATACCAGAAAGAAAAGGACTTAGGATACTCACTACTAAAAAAGCAGCTGCCGTTACATAGCTAATTAGGGTATCGTTATTATATTCAACACCCAGGAAGCTTACTGTATCGTTAATTTTATTTCCCTGTGCATCCTTTACTATAGTAAGTGTTCCATAAAAAATGGGGAAAATTGCAGATGATATTACCAGGCTATAAACAGAGTTCGCCCAATCGTAAAAAGCCCAGGCATGAATAAGCTTTTTACTTCCTTTTGGTAGTTGCTTCATACTCTAAAAATAGGAAAAGCCACCGAAATCGGTGACTTTTCAATTTTATTTTTAGCTTATCTTACTTAAAACTGGTAGTTCCATATTTTCGAGCCTCAGCTATGGCTTCTGGTACCCACTCGGTTAAATTATTTATTCTTGTTTGAGGGTGTGGGTGTGTACTCAAAAATTCCGGCGGAGCCTGTCCGCTGCTGTTGGCCTGCATTCTCTTCCATAATTCGGGGGCTTCACGAGGATCGTAGCCTGCAATGGCCATCATGGTAAGTCCAATTCTATCTGCTTCCGCCTCATGGCTCCTGCTAAATGGCAACATTACTCCAACTTGCGTTCCTAATCCATAAGCCTGGGCAAAAATTTGTTGAGTTTGTTGACTTCTTCCGCTCACTGCTACAGATCCCGCAACAGCTCCTAATTGCTGGAGTTGAGCAGCACTCATTCGCTGTGCGCCGTGATCTGCCAGAGCGTGGGCGATCTCATGAGCCATAATTGTTGCAAGACCATTGGTATTTTTAGCTTCATCAAGAATACCCGTGTACACAACTACTTTTCCTCCGGGCATGGCAAAAGCATTGGCCTGATCATTTTGCACCAAATTAAACTCCCATTCAAAATCACTCATAAATCCCTGGTAACCATTTGCATTCAGATAACGCTCCGCTGCAACAACAATATCTTCTCCCAGTTTCTTTACCATTCTCGCATCTTCAGTTCCACGAACTACTTCAGCTTCATTAAGAAACTGATTGTATTGTTCGAAGGAGGCAGGGAACAATTGATCGTTAGATACAAAATTTAGGTTCTTTTCTCCTGTAAAAGGATTGGTTTTACACGATATTATTAATAACAGTGCACTTAACCATAAAAAGGTATTTTTAAACTTCATGATTTTTGGTTTTTAGATACCTAAAAGTACAAAAGCAGGAAGTATAGCTGCTGATGGTTTAAGTATGATTTAACAGTATATAGAGTTTCAAAAACAATACCATTATTGATATTTGCAGTTCTCACAAGCCTTTAAAGAGCATTCAATAGAAATGTTATAAAAATTATAATAGTTTAGGAATTTCTTAAATATGACAAAAAAAATTAAGGATAACATCCCGGTTCAACGACTTCTAGTACCGTCTTATATATTGATGATCTCAAAATTTCTAACTTCTATATCCCCTTTTTTAGCCAGTAGATTTGCAGCTAAACTTTTTCTTACTCCTTTTAGATATACCTTACCAGAAAGGGAAAAAGCCATGGATACTGCTTCTATTCAGAAAAAAGTAATCGTGCCAGCTATGAATCGCGAGATTGTGACTTATGAGTACGGGCACGCTGAGAAAAAAATCTTGCTGGTGCACGGCTGGAGCGGAAGAGGCACACAACTGGCAAAAATAGCGGAAGCATTAAAATCCCAGGGATATATGATCATTAGTTTTGATGCTCCGGGACATGGAAAGGCCGAAGGCAAAATGAGTATGATGCCATTTTTCATCAAGGCCGTTCATTTTCTTCATGACCAATATGGTCCTTTTGAGGCAATTGTTGGGCATAGCCTTGGTGGCATGTCTGCACTAAAAGCAATAAGTGACGGTTTACAAACCAAAAAACTGGTGATTATTGGTACGGCGAATAATATTACCGAGATTACCCGTCATTTTGCTGAAAATATGAAAATGAACAATAAAGTGGCGGCAAAAATGAAAAAGTATCTGGACGAAAAGTTCAATGAGGACATGGATAGCTTATCTGGTGCAGTATCTGCAAAGAATGTAAAAGTTCCTACACTCGTTATCCATGACAACAAGGATGTGGACGTTAAAGTGAATTCTGCTTATGAAATACATGAAGCTCTGGCAAACAGCCAATTAATTATTACTGAAGATCTGGGGCATCGACGAATTTTAGGAGATGCTGAAGTAATTAACAAAATAACAACTTTTATAGCGGCACAATATTTGTAATTTTATTGAAAATATTACTATGAAAAAAATTTTAATACTTACCATGCTCTCGGTTTTTTTAATTAGCTGTAATGGAAATGCTCAGAAAAATTCTGATAAAGAAACTGCGGAAAATTATGAAGTAAATAAAACGGAGGAAGAATGGAAAGAAGAACTCACTTCACAAGAATTTGAAATTCTAAGAAAAGCCGGAACCGAACGTCCCTTTTCTAGTCCACTGAACGATATAAAAAAACCAGGCACCTTTGTTTGTGCTGCTTGTGGAAATGAACTATATGAAACCGAACATAAATTTATGAGCGGTACCGGATGGCCTAGTTTTGACAGGGCCATTGAAGGTGGCGTGGCCTACGGTAGTGACACCAAATTAGGCTATCAACGAGACGAAGTGCATTGTGCCAGATGTGGAGGACATTTAGGCCATGTATTTAACGATGGGCCTCAGGAAACTACCGGGAAAAGACATTGTATAAATGGAGTGGCGATGGATTTTGTTCCTAAAGAAAAATAAGTATGAAAAAATATAATGTAGAAAAGACCGAAGAGGATTGGAAAAAGCAACTTTCTTCTGAACAATACAGAATACTTCGAGAAAAAGGAACTGAAGCTCCACACTCCGGGAAATATAATTTGCATTTTGACGAAGGTGAATATAAATGTGCTGCGTGTGGGGAAAAGCTTTTTGAAAGTGATTCCAAATTTGAAAGTGGTTGTGGTTGGCCCAGTTTTGACGATGCTATAGAAGGAAAAGTTGAGTACGTACAGGATAAAACCTTTGGAATGATTCGTACAGAAATCCTTTGTTCTAACTGTGGCAGCCATCTTGGCCATGTTTTTGATGATGGTCCTACAGAAACCGGCCAACGCTATTGTGTAAATTCGGCCAGTATAGAATTTAATAAATAACTTAATCTAAATTATCATGAAAAAAATATTATCCCTTATAGTACTAACAAACTTGTTTTTTGTTTCCTGTTCTTCTGACGGTGATCAGGGGCCACAAGGTCCTCCCGGAGAAGATGGAGTTAATATCGTGGGACAGGCCTTTGAAGTAACCGATGTAGATTTTAATGCTCCGGATTATTCGATTTTTGCTGAAATACCTGCGAATATAGAAGTGCTTCCCAGCGACAGTGTTCTTGTATACTGGCTGGAAGATGTAGATGACGATGGCAACGATATTTGGAGTTTGATTCCACAAACTATATATTTTGATGATGGTCAATTCCAATACACTTATAATCATACAGATTTTGATGTAAATATCTTTTTGCAAGGTAATATAGATCTTGCTACCCTTGGTGATCGCTATGCCCAGGATCAGGTTTTTAAGGTGGTGATACTGCCTGTAGATTATGCTGCTGAAGCCAACCTTGATATTAGCAGTTTCCAGAACCTGAAAAAAACTATAGATATTAAAGAATCTAATTTCACAACAAAAGCTTATAAATAATTAAAAGATTTAATCTTATGAAAGCCTGTATAAACTACGGGCTTTTTTTATGCCCTTATCGCAAAGGTATGGCTTTCAGTTTAGGGTTTTATTCCTTAAATTCGCAAACTCTATAACCAGATTCAAAATATTCCGAATATGAGTAAATATGATATTATTGTTTTAGGTAGTGGCCCGGGAGGTTATGTAACCGCGATCCGTGCTTCTCAATTAGGTTTTAAGACCGCTATTGTAGAAAAAGAAAGCCTTGGAGGAGTTTGCCTTAACTGGGGATGTATTCCAACAAAAGCCCTTTTAAAAAGTGCTGAGGTCTTTGATTACCTGAAACATGCTGAAGACTATGGTCTAAAGCTTGAAAAAGCTGATAAAGACTTTGGGGCTGTAGTTAAAAGAAGTCGAGATGTGGCCGATGGAATGAGCAAAGGAGTTCAATTCCTTATGAAAAAGAATAAAATTGATGTTCTTGAAGGTTTTGGAAAATTGAAGTCTGGTAAAAAAGTAGAAGTTACCGATAAGAAAGATAAGAAAACTGAATACCAGGCAGATAACATCATTATTGCCACAGGTGCACGATCTCGAGAATTACCAAATCTTAAGCAGGATGGAAAGACTGTAATTGGTTACCGTGAGGCAATGACGCTGGAAAAACAACCGAAGAAAATGATCGTGGTTGGTTCGGGAGCTATTGGAGTTGAGTTCGCTCATTTCTATAACGCTATGGGAACTGAAGTAACCGTGGTAGAATTTCTTCCAAATGTAGTGCCACTGGAAGATGAAGAAGTTTCAAAACAATTTGAAAGAAGCATCAAAAAGGCGGGTATTAAGGTAATGACCAATTCTTCAGTAGAAAGTGTAGAGAAGAAAGATGGTAAGGTAATAGCAAAGGTAAAAACCAAGAAAGGCGAAGAAAAACTTGAGGCAGATGTAGTACTTTCTGCTGTAGGTATTAAAACAAATATTGAAAATATCGGACTTGAAGATCTTGGAATCAAGACCGATAAAGATAAGATCGTAGTAAATGATTTTTACCAGACCAATGTTTCCGGAGTGTATGCTATTGGAGATGTAGTTCATGGTCCTGCTTTAGCTCACGTAGCTTCTGCGGAAGGGATTCTTTGTGTTGAAAAGATCAAAGGAATGGATGTTCAGCCATTGGATTACGGAAACATTCCTGGTTGTACTTATGCTACTCCGGAAATTGCTTCCGTAGGAATGACTGAAAAGCAGGCAAAAGAAGCCGGGTATGAGCTAAAAGTTGGAAAATTCCCGTTCTCCGCTTCTGGTAAAGCTAAAGCGGCCGGGAAATCTGACGGATTTGTAAAAGTGATCTTCGATGCTAAATACGGTGAATGGTTAGGTTGCCATATGATTGGAGCCGGCGTGACCGATATGATTGCTGAAGCCGTTTTAGGTAGAAAACTGGAAACTACAGGACACGAAGTTTTAAAAGCTGTTCACCCACATCCAACGATGAGTGAAGCCGTAATGGAAGCAGTAGCAGCTGCTTATGATGAAGTGATACACCTATAAGACTTTAGACTTTAGACTTTAGACTTTAGACTTTAGACTTTAGACAAAATTAAAAAATCCCGCATTCTTCTGAGTGCGGGATTTTTATTTTTTGTCATTTCGACCAAAGCGAGAAATCTCATTAGCACGAGCATTTGTATCAGGTAAAATCAAAGTATGACAACTATGAGATTTCTCAGTCACTTCCCTCCTTCGAAATGACAAATATTTTCGATAAGTGCTTCGTTTTCCTGAGACCCATGATTAAAAATTTTCTTGCGTGGGAAATTGACATATTTTATTAAGATACTTGTTCATTTTTTCCATTGATAAAAAAACCCGCATTCTTCTGAGTGCGGGATTTTTATTTTTTGTCATTTCGACCAAAGCGAGAAATCTCTTTTAAACGCGAGCATTTGTATCAGGTAAAATCAAAGCATGACAACTATGAGATTTCTCAGTCACTTCCCTCCTTCGAAATGACAAATAGTTCGGTAAGAATTCCATCATCCTAGTTTTTCGATAAGCCGGGGAAATGGAGGCTCTAAGAATTAAGTTTTTAACTTTATGATTACTAATTTCAGAAATATGTTAATGGTAACTTGTATCAGGATTTCAAAATCGAGATTTTTTATTTTTGTCATTTCGACCGTAGGGAGAAATCTTTTTTGAATTGAGTTTAAAATTATATTGAACTGCAATGATATTTCTCAATCGCCGTGTTCCTTCGAGAAGACAACTCGAAATAAATTCTATAATTTCGGAATTAGATCACAAAAACAAAATTCGGTATCCCAGGAATTTTTATCATCCTGAAAGCAGTTATCTTTTTCTTCTTTAGCCGGCTTATAAGATCTTTTTACCTTCTCTCCTATTTCAAAATTAACTGGAGAATTAAAAATAGGTCCATCAAATACAAACGTATGAAATTCACCATTTTCTCCACAAGGATCCACATTTTCAGGTAAATCTTTTACAAAATCTTTATCGATAAGCCTTCCGCAGAAAGAATCGTCCAGGTACTTGGAATTAGTACAAACAATAATTGCTTTAAACCCAAATTCTATAAATTCCCGGATAAGCTCCTGAGTATTCCTTTTCCATAAAGGAAAAACAGCTTCCAGACCAACAGAATTCAATTGTTCTTCCCTGTATTTCTTCAAATCCTCCAAAAAAATATCACCAAATATGCTGTGGGTAAAACCTTCATTTTTTAATGCATTGGTGGCTTTCTCCATTTCTGCATTATAATCTTCCATACTGGTTTCAGCACCAAGTTCTGAAGTCATCAAAGGAAGTCCGAGTTTTTCTGCTTGTCTAATCAGCAATTCTTTTCTAACACCGTGCATCGTAATTCGGTCTATATCTCTATTAACCGTAGTCAGTAATTTTTCTACTTTATATTCCTTTTTATTTTGCACATGATAAAGAGCTAGTGCTGCATCTTTCCCGCTACTCCAGTTGAGATATGCCTTTTTCATACTAATCTTTTAAAAAACTTTGTATGGCCAGATCATAGCTTTGTAAGCCGAACCCAACGATGATACCTTTTGCAACTGGAGAAATAAAAGATTTATGACGAAATTCTTCTCTCGAAAAAGTATTGGAAATATGAACTTCAACCACAGGAATATCAATAGCCGCTACGGCGTCCCCGATTCCAACTGAGGTATGGGTATAAGCCGCGGCATTAAGCACGATTCCATCAAAATCCTGGCGTGCATTCTGAATTTTATCTATCAATTCACCTTCAATGTTGGTTTGGTCATAGGATAACTCCACATTACGAAACTTGAATTGCAAATCTGAAAAGTAATCTTCAAAACTTCTGTTTCCGTATTTTTCTGGCTCACGTGTACCTAGAAGATTAAGGTTGGGGCCGTTAAGAATTAGTAACTTCATATTGTAAAAATAGGAAAATGCAGAATTAGGGGAGAAATAATAAGGGATAAAAATCAAAATTCAGCTTTAAATCCTACACTTAAGGCTTTTCCATGCTTTAAGATCATGGGCTAAAAAGAATTTTCTTCTACTTTGTAATATAAACTTTGACAGGTTCCTGCATTCATTTGTCTTTTATCAATAATCTCTCTTCACAAGAAAGCTTTTTATCGCTTGATAGTTTGTAAAGTATTAGGTTTTTACGGCATTGTGGTAGTAGTAAAAAGGGAATTCTCATAGATTGTTTTAGATAATCCCCCTTTTTATTTAAAATAAGGCTTCAGCTGTTTTTCCAGACAGTTATTATGTAGAACTTCTAAAAGTAGCAGCATGATCGATAAAATTAAAATTGCAGAAAGAATTAAGGCATTAAGATGTCAATCAAAATATTCACAGCAGTATATAGCAGATCGGCTTTATATAAGTCAGCCAGCATACTCCCTTCTGGAAACTGGAAAGAATTACCTGGTTTTAGACCACATTGCCAGGCTTAGTGAAATTTATCGTAGAACTACAGATTTTCTTATTCTGGGGTCCGAAAGGCAGCAGGATTAAGGCTTCCCTTATTTTCGCTGAAAAAATTTGCTGCTAAACTAAAACCTTATTTCTTATTTATTCTATATCTCCTATTTATCGTTTAGATCAGCTTTTATTCTTCTGTTTAAATTCTGAAGGGGTAATATGATAAGATTCCTTAAAAACTTTTGAGAAATAGCTTTTATTAAATAAGCCTACTCTATTGGCGACTTCGGAAACATTATAATCAGTATGGATAAGAAGTTTTCTTGCTATATCCAACCTTGTTTTATGCACGAATTTGTTCACCGTGGTGTCATAAAGCATCTTAAAACCATATTGTAGCTTATTCATATTCAGTCCCACCTCGATAGCTACTTCTTCTACTCCTGGAGTTTCAGTAATGTTCTCTTCGATATAATTCACCGCCTTTTTTATCTGTTCCACTTCAGAAGCTCGTAAAAGTTTGCGGTTATCTTCATCTTCCTGATGATCCCGGTAAAGTAGGATCTCTTTTATTAGGATCTGGTATGCCATACCCTCAAGATATATTTTTCGCAGATAATCTATTTCCTTAAATTCATACATCTTCTTAAAAAGATCTGCTAGTTCTAAACTAAAATGATCTATGAAATAAAAATGATTCTGTGCCTCTGTGTCTTCAAAAAGAGATTTAAGGCTGCCTTTCATTTTTTTAAAATCGCACTCCATTTTCCCCATAAATGTTTTACGATTAATTTCCAGGCTATGTATTCTAATACGGTTACCGGCCTTAAAAGTAAGGACATGACCATTTTTTACTTTACTGGCGATAATGGCCGATTGGTAAGCTTCTATATTGTGGACCTCTTCCGGCTTGTTTTCAAAAAAGTGCTCCAGGTCTCCCTCTAGTATATAAATAAACTTCAAAGGATGTACCTCCTCAATATTAAAATATATCTGAATATCTTCTTTAAATGTACAGTCGTACAATAGGACAGTCATGCCGCTTTCGCTATCTATACCCGTTACATAACCAGATCCCACCTCAGCAGGAAGGTGAAGCGTATATTCTTCACAATTTTCTTTAAACTCGGTATTCAAAGCTTTTGCCATATCAGAAATGACATTGCTAACAGACATTGACCTTATTTCAATAATATTCATGGGTAGGTATAAGCTACAATTTACGCAATTGCTTATTCTAACTCCATTTTTCTGGGATTATCTTTCTAAAGCAGAAGATAATTTTTTTAAAAAAGATCACTCATGTTCGGTTAAGAAACTAGGCCGTTTCGCTGTTAGATATTAGATGTCAGACTTGATCATAACTACCTGATAAACAAAGTGAGTTTAAAATTGTGATTTTCAAAAAATACCAAAATTCAAAAGTTTGTAAAAGCAGAGTTTAGAGAGTATGAAAGCTTTGATCTAGTGAAAATACTGGATTCAGATTCGTTCTTAAAAGATTTTTATCGGACACCACTGAAAAAAGATATATTTTGAGTGAGCAGAAAATTTAGTTGATTTTGATCAGCAAAATGAACCTAAAAATTTTTATTAATTCCTGTAAAGATCTAAAGTTACTATCAAAATAATAAAGTACGATAGATGTTAAAGCAAGATCATTTCAATACAGTATCCCATCATAAAATATTAAAATTTAGTAAAGGCGAGGGCCGATTTTTGTCTTTCCTTACCCGGAACAGTATAAAAATCAATTAGCATGGCAATATAAATTTCTAACTCTAGGGTATAAAAAAAGCGAAGATTTCTCCCCGCTTTTTTATTTTCATAGGTGTTTACTATCTCTAAAATTGGAATCCTAACCCAAGCTGGAATCCGTTGTTCTTGATAGCGTCATCGTCAAAATTATCGCTATCGAATGCATCGGTAAAGCCTACCACATATCTTCCGTTAAGAAAAAATCCATTATTGAATTTATAAGAAGCACCAACAGCTCCCCCAAATTCAAATGTGCTGGCAAACTCGGAGTCTGATTATATCTAAAAGGCCACTTTCAAAATCATATTCTTCATTTACCAGAAAGTTAAAGGTTGGACCTGCTTCCAAAGCTAATCCGTCAATCACATAAAATTTGGCGATAACTGGTAATTGAATATAATCCAGTTTATATTCATTGGTAAAATTTGATCCTTCCTCTTCTGTTCCCTGCGTAGAATACAACACCTCTGGCTGAATAGAAAAACGCTCGCTTACTGGAATTTCAGCAAGAACACCAAGATGGAATCCAGTTCTACTGTTATTGTCTTCAAAACCATCTGAAGTCATATTAGTAAAATTCGCTCCTCCTTTTATTCCGAAGTTCCAGTATTCCTGTGCATTAGAAGATGCACCAAATCCAAAAATCGCAATTGCTACTATTAAAAATGTGTTTTTCATCATATTTGTTTTTATTTGATCCAAAAGTAAAGCACAACTTGTTAAAAAAAAGTTAGCCAAACCTAAATTATTACTAAGACTGAGTGGCATAATTATTATCTTTAACATATGAAATGGCAACATGCGCTACAGGATTATCGGCACTATTTAAGGCTTGAACGCGGGCTTTCGGTAAACTCCATCGAAAATTACAGTATGGATGTCATTAAATTAATAAATTACCTGGACGTTAATGAAATTGAGGTGAGTCCGTTGAAAATTTCAAACAAAAGCATTCAGGAATTTGTTTATAATGCCTCAAAAAGTCTTAATGCCCGATCTCAGTCGCGCCTTATTTCAGGTTTAAGAAGTTTTTTCGGCTTCCTAGTATTTGAAGATTATAGAAAAGATAATCCGTTAGATCTTTTAGAGTCCCCAAAAATTGGCCGAAAATTACCCGATACCATTTCTATAGGTGAAGTAGATAAAATTATTGCCGCTATAGATTTGAGTAAAAATGAAGGAGAGCGAAATAGAGCGATCATCGAAACCCTGTATGGCTGCGGATTAAGGGTTTCAGAATTACTTGACCTCAAGATCTCTGATCTTTTTTTCAACGAGGGATTCATCAAAGTTACCGGTAAGGGCGATAAACAACGATTTGTGCCTATTTCAGAATACACCGTGAAATTTATCAGTATTTATAAGGACCAGGTTAGGAGTCAACAGGATATAAAACCTGAAGCCACAGATACACTCTTTTTAAACCGAAGAGGCAACCGGCTTACCAGGGCGATGATTTTTACCATCGTTAGAAATCTTACTGAAGCGGCAGGAATAAAAAAGAAAGTGAGTCCGCATACCTTCAGGCATTCTTTTGCTACCCATTTGCTTGAGAATGGAGCCGATCTTAGAGCCATTCAGCAGATGCTGGGGCACGAAAGTATTACTACTACCGAAGTTTATGTTCATGTAGACAGGTCGCATCTAAGGCAGGTAATGGATGAATTTCATCCCCGGAAATAGGTATTAAAATTCTGCTAAAGCATTTCCTATTTTTTCTTCCACGCGGCATTATCCTTAACTTCCTAAAAAAGTAAGAAATGAAAAAATTAAAATTTGAAAATGGCGATACCATGGATGCCATAGGTCTTGGAACCTGGAAATCTGAAAAAGGAAAAGTTACCGAAGCAGTTAAGATTGCCCTCAATAATGGCTATAAACATATAGATTGTGCAGCAACCTATGGTAATGAAGCTGAAGTTGGAGAAGCTTTTAAAGAAGTTTTTGAAAATGATAAAGTAAAACGTGAGGATGTTTGGATTACCTCCAAGCTATGGAATAATGCTCATAAAAAGGAAGATGTGATTCCGGCATTGAAGCAGACCCTGAAAGATCTACAGCTGGATTACCTGGATCTCTATTTAATTCACTGGCCTGTTGCCTTTAAACCTGATGTAAAAGGTCCTGATAATGCAGAAGATTTTCTTTCTCTGGAAGAGGTCCCTTTATTTGAAACCTGGAATGCAATGATCGAAGCTAAAAAACAAGGTCTGGTAAAGCATATAGGAGTTTCCAATTTTAGCATACCTAAACTGGAATCACTCATGCAGGATACAGATCATACCCCGGAAATGAACCAGGTGGAACTTCATCCCTATTTACAGCAAAACAAGCTTTTAGAGTTTTGCAGTAAAAACGCGATCAATGTAACCGGCTATTCTCCATTAGGAAGTGGTGACAGACCTGATGAAATGAAAGCTGAAGACGAACCTTCCCTGCTGGAAAATTCTGTAATAAACAAAATTGCTAAAAAACATGGTGCCTCTCCTGGTCAGATACTGATAAAGTGGAGTGAACAACGTGGGACAGGAGTAATTCCGAAGTCTACAAATGAAGGACGTATAAAAGATAATCTAATGAGTGCCGGATATCAGCTTGATAAAGAAGATATGGAGGAAATTGCAGAGCTGGATTATCATTTTAGATATGTAAATGGTAAATTCTTTGAACTGGAAGGAAATTCTTATAGGAATATTTTTGACGATTAATAGATTTTTTGACTTTGCTTAGCAGAGTAGTAATAAACCTCCCAGGTTTTGAAAACCTGGGAGGTTTTTGCTTCTACATTTACTATCAGAAGATACCCTATCCGACTCACAAATCACAGTTAGTTTTAGCAATCAAAAAAGCCCGTTCAAACTGAACGGGCTTTTTAATA
The DNA here is from genome assembly GCF_029937855.1 of Christiangramia sp. Classification (GTDB taxonomy): domain Bacteria; phylum Bacteroidota; class Bacteroidia; order Flavobacteriales; family Flavobacteriaceae; genus Christiangramia. Next base: position 17,432 of record NZ_JAPYPC010000006.1, on the reverse strand, counting down.
TCTATATAGTAAAATTTCTATTTTGCAACATTTACCGCTCTGGTTTCACGAATTACCGTGATCTTCACCTGCCCGGGATAAGTCATATCTGTCTGGATTTTCTGGGAAATCTCGAAAGAAAGATTGGAAGCTTTTTCATCAGAAACTTTTTCACTTTCTACAATTACTCGTAATTCCCTACCTGCCTGGATGGCATAAGCTTTTTTCACACCACCAAAGCCAAAAGCGATTTCTTCCAGATCTTTTAACCTTTGAATATACGAATCCAATACCTGTCTTCTTGCCCCTGGTCTCGCTCCACTAATTGCATCACAAACCTGGACAATAGGCGATAGCAATGAATTCATTTCAATTTCATCGTGGTGAGCACCAATGGCATTGCAAACTTCTGGTTTCTCTCCATGCTTTTCAGCCCATTGCATCCCGAGGATCGCGTGAGGCACCTCAGTTTCAGTTTCTGGCACCTTACCTATATCGTGTAGTAGACCTGCTCTTTTAGCCAGCTTAGGATTCAATCCTAACTCAGCAGCCATTACGCCGCAAAGTTTGGCAACTTCCCTGGAGTGTTGTAAAAGGTTCTGCCCATAAGAAGAACGATATTTCATTCTACCCACCATTTTGATTAATTCCGGCTGTAAACCGTGAATTCCAAGGTCTATTACGGTTCTTTTACCTATATCTATAATTTCTTCTTCTATCTGCTTTCTGGTCTTTTTAACTACCTCTTCAATACGTGCCGGGTGAATTCTTCCATCTGTCACTAATTTATGAAGGGATAATCGCGCTACTTCTCTTCTCACCGAGTCGAAACAGCTTAAAATAATTGCTTCCGGCGTATCATCTACGATGATCTCTACACCGGTAGCAGCTTCAAGGGCACGAATATTTCTACCTTCACGACCAATTATTCTTCCTTTTACATCATCACTTTCAAGGTTAAATACCGAAACACAATTTTCAATCGCTTCTTCGGTTCCAATTCTCTGAATAGTATTGATAATGATCTTTCTTGCTTCCTGTTGCGCTGTAAGCTTGGCCTCCTCTACCGTATCCTGGATTAGGGACATGGCATCGGTCTTAGCGGCATCTTTAAGAGATTCTATAAGCTGCGCCTTGGCATCTTCCGCAGAAAGGCCAGAAATAACTTCAAGTTGCTGTACTTTACTGTTATGCAGCTTGTCTATTTCTTCCTGTTTCTTTTCAATAAATTCCAGTCTGTGGTTATAGTCTGCTACTTTTTCTTCCAGGTCCTTATTTAGCTTTTTATTCTTACCCAATTCATTGGATACATGAGATTCTTTATCTTTAATTCTCTTCTCGGCATCATTGATCTTTTTATCCCTGGAAAGGATCACTTTTTCATGCTCAGACTTCAATTCGATAAATTTCTCTTTTGCCTGAAGGATTTTATCTTTTTTAATGCTCTCACCTTCAGCTTTGGCCTCTTTTACAATACTGTTCGCTTCTTTTTTAGCGGTAGCGATAGTATTGGAAGCCTGTTTTTTTTCCAGCATCTTTGCGATTGCAAAACCCAGGGCCAGACCTACCACTGCAGCTATGATTATAGTTAAAATTTCCATTCGTTTCTATTTAGTATATATAAAAAAAGCCTGTATTAGTTGTGTTTTGCATTAAACTCCTTAAAATCAAGTTTAGGACTAACAAGTTGATCAAGAATCCGCTCTCCCAAAAAGGGACACGGCACGCTTTTACAACTTAGACTCATCCTTTTTAAAGAATTCGTGTTGAGTTTATCAAAAAAGCACTAATACAGGCAGTAACCTTTATTTTATTTAAAGAACTTAAGAGGCTAAATGTTGCTGCAGCAGATCGTTAAGGGACTTTAACTTCTCTTCTGCTTCAATCATTTCGCTCGATTTATCAATATTCTTTTGTTCGGTTTGGGCAGCGAACTGCAATGCGCACATTGCCAGAACATCCTGTTTATCCCTCACCGCATAGTTTTGCTCAAACTGTTTGATCATCGCTTCGATCTTTTTCGCTGCTTTACGTAAACCTTCTTCCTGGCTGGGCTGAATGGTTAACGGATAAACGCGGTCTGCAATCGATATTTTAATTTTCAGTTTATCTTCCATGACGTTAAATTATTCAGATAACTGAACTATACATTGATCTATCTCCCTGATCAAACTATTTATCTTGAGCTTCGTTTCTCTTTTATGGTCGGTACTGCCAAGCATCGCATTCGCAGCTTTTAAAGTCTGAACCTGCTCCTGTGAAGATTGTAAATCTCCCTCCAGTTTTTCATATTCAGCTTTTACAGAGGTCAATTCTTCCTGAAGAGATTCGTTAGCCTGTCTCATAATATCATATTTATGAAGCAGTTTGCTGATTCTATTCTCAAGGTTATCAACTATTTCTGTAATTTCACTCATAAGCGCTAAAACCGATGTGAACCCCTACAAAGTTAACATACGCTTTTAAATATCCCAATTCTTTTTCAGCTGTTTTCAAATAATAATCAACAATTTCGATAATTCTCTGTTATCAAGCCGTTTAATTTTGCCATAACTTTCCTTAACTTTACGCCAGGTTTAAATTGAATACCCAAAGATTTATGAAGAAAGCCACAAGCCTACTATTCCTAATTTTATTTTCCACATTACAAGCTCAAAACTCGCTGCCACAGGACTACTTCAGTAATCCTTTAGACGTTCCTATTGTGCTCGCCGGAACTTTTGGAGAATTAAGGTCCAACCATTTTCATAGTGGTCTGGATATTAAAACCCAACAACGAGAAGGCCTGGAAGTTAAAGCTTCCGCAGCAGGATATGTTAGCCGAATCAATTTTCAGCATTATGGCTACGGAAAAGCTTTGTATATCCAACATCCAAATGGTTATACCACGGTTTATGGACATTTACAAAAGCTAGCCCCTAAGATCAAGGAGTACCTGCGGAAACAACAATACGCCAAGGAATCTTATGAAATAGAACTTTTCCCCGAGCCTGGAGAACTGAGCGTTGAACAGGGAGAATTGATCGCTTATAGTGGTAATACTGGCGGTAGCGGCGGTCCCCATTTGCATTTTGAAATACGTGATGGAAGTCAGCGACCCATGAATGCACAAATGTTCGGGCTGGAAGTTCCAGACAGTAGAAAACCTATCATTCAAGGTTTATTTGCCTATCCTCTTGGAGATGATGCTCATGTTAACAATTCCCAGGCACGTCAAAAACTGAATTTAATACCACTAAATGATGGAACCTATACGGTTAACCAGGTTGAAGCATGCGGTGAGATAGGATTTGGTATTTCTACTGTAGATCAGCTAGATGGCGCCTACAATCATAATGGAGTTTTCAGAATAGAAGCAAATTTAAACGGCGACCAGGTTTTTGAAATCGATTTTGATAAATTTTCCTTTGCAGAAACCCGACATCTAAATCAGTTGATAGATTATGAATATTATGCCAATAACCGAAGTCGTGTTCAGAAGCTTTTTAAAACACCTAATAATCCTCTGAGCATATACGGAAACCTAAGCGAAGAAGGAAAGCTAAATATTAAAGACAGCCTTGATTATCAATACACCATTAAAGTGACCGATTTTAAAGGAAACGAGAGAACGGTAAGAATTCCTATTAAAGGACAGATCAGCGATAATATTAAAAAAAGAGAGCAGAAAGCAACTGATTATTTGGCCAGTGCCAGCGACGGACTTTCAGCTAAAGGAGAAAAGATAGATGTTTATATTCCCGGAGGCAGTTTATATGAAGACGCGTATCTCGATATAAATTTTACAGATGATATGGTTGAAGTTCATAAAGATGAGATTCCGGTTCATAAAAATTTCACTATTGGTTTTGATGTAAGTGATTATCCCGCCGAAGAAAGGGAATATTTATTTATCGCACGACTTTCAGATTATGGGAGGCCAAATTATTCCACTACTTATAAAAAAGGAAATAGATTTACCACCGGCACTCGCACTTTTGGAAAATACACTCTTGTTAAAGACACTACTGCGCCACAAGTTAGACCAGTGAATTTCTATGATGGGCAATGGATTTCAACTAATGAAACTTTAAAAGTGAAAATTTCAGATGATCTTTCCGGAATTGACGCTTACAGAGCCACGGTGAACGGAAAATTTATTTTGATGGAGTATGAGTACAAAAATAATACGCTCACGCACTATTTTTCAGATAATGTGCTTACTGAAACTGAAAATGATTTAAAATTGATCGTAACCGATAATGTAGGAAATACTAATACTTATACTGCTAAATTCTTCAGGAAATAAAAAATAGATTTTATTAGGCTAATAGTAAGGTTTCGAAGATCTGTTAGAATTTAATTCTAGCCACGAATTCACTAATATTTTCTGCAATTTACATTTCCATTTTTGAGCTGTCATTTCGAACCCTAGCGTAGCGCAGGGAGAAATCTGTTAATGATCGAGATTTCTCTGTTCGGTAGAAATTACTATTAGAATAGGCTAAAAAACTAATTCAGCTTGACGAAAATATATGAATATTTAAATGAATTAATTCTTCCCTGGCTTCAAACTACCCTTGATCATAAGAAGTACGCCGGCTCCAGAAAATAATCCCGCGAAAAAATTCACCCACATTCCTTCCGAAAAATAAGCAAATAAAATTGCAGAAAGTAACAGCAAAGCCTCTATACCTCTATAGTGAGTGATCGTTAATTTCATATTTAGCTTTCTATAAACTCTTTAAGAGTCTTAACTACATAATCTATTTCTTCTTTGGTATTATATTTCGAAAAAGAGAATCTTAAAGATGGTTTTTTCAGGTCTTCTTCAGCTAAGAAAGCATTTAAAACATGAGATCCTTTATCGCTCCCGCTCTGGCAGGCACTTCCCTTGGAACAGGCAATTCCTTTTAGGTCCAGTTGAAACAACAACATCAGGGCTTTTTCTGCACTTACCGGCAGGCATATATTGATCAATGTATAAGTACTCTTCTCCAGGTCTTCACATTCACCATTGAATTTTACTCCAGAAATTTCCTTTTTAAGGCCCTTAATAAAATGTTTTTTTAAGGAAAGGGTATATTCTTTTTCCTCTTCCAGCTTTTCATATGCCAGCTTTAAGGACTCTTCAAGGCCCACAATATTATGCACCCCTTCGGTTCCCGCACGATGGCCTCTCTCCTGCTCTCCTCCAAAAATAAGTGGTTTTAAGCCTGAGTTTTTTCTAATAAAAGCGAAGCCCACTCCTTTAGGACCATGAAATTTGTGTGCACTCACCGCTGTAAAATCTACAGGGATCTCATTGAGATCTAAAGAAAAGTGGCCAATAGATTGCACGGTATCTGAATGAAATAATGCATTATAAGATTTAACCAATTCAGCAGTTTTCTTAAGATCAAGCATATTACCAATCTCATTGTTCACATGCATCAAACTCACCAAAGTCTTTTTTTCTGAACTTTTTAATCGGTTTTCAAGATCTGAAAGATCAACATTACCTTTAGCATCAAGCCTTACGTATTCCACTTCAATATCAAAACATTCTTTTAACTGCTCTACGGTATAAAGAACGGCATGATGTTCAATTCTGGAAGTAATGATTCTCTCCACTCCAAGGTCGCGCACGGCAGAATTCAATGCTAAATTATCAGCTTCGGTTCCTCCTGAAGTAAATACTATTTCTGAAGCTTTTACATTTAAAATCGCTGCTACAGTCTTTCGTGCCTGTTCTACCAGTGATTTTGAAGACCTTCCAAAACTATGGGTAGAAGAAGGATTGCCATAATTTTCTTTTAAAACGCGGGTCATTTTATCGACCACTTCCTCCCTTAACCGGGTAGTAGCTGCTGAATCAAAATAGACATTTTCCATAGGGCGCAAAATTAAGGGAAATAAAATAATTTCCTACTTCTCTTCCTTATAAGTTTGATTCCTTTATTTTTGTTGAAAAAGCAGCCTTATGAAACGTTTACTGTTCGGTATATTTTCCCTTGCGCTACTCAGCTCCTGTGATGACGGGGAGATTATTGTGACTACTTTCGATTTTGAGGACAGTACTATTCAATTCTGCGAAGGCTCCAATAAAAATGTCTTTTATGCAGTAAATAATAGCGATGTTTTTGAATCAATTTCTCTGGAGTTTCGAAATAATATCCTGGAAATTGATGAAGATGGAAATATTGTTCCGCCGGAAGATGAACTCATAACTTTCGATTTAACAGGTAGTGATAGTGGAGATAATAGGATAGTGTATAGAATCTTCAGATCTGAAATACCCAACGATTACTTTTGTAACGTAGTTCCACCAAGCCAGCCAATTGTAGTGGAAGAATGGATTACCGGTTCTGATGGATTGGTTAGTATCACCAGGAATTTTAGAGATGAAACGGCAACCGCAGATGCAGATGGGGATGGGCTGGATAATATTGAGGAAGGCTGGAATGCTGAAGGAGTAGATCTTCTGGATACAGACGAGGATGGAATTCCAAATTATCTGGACGTAGATGATGATGGTGATAATGTAGAGACCAGAACTGAACTGGCAAACTCTAGCAATGACCCGGTTAATGAGGCGGGCTTTAGGGATAGTGACGAAGATGGAATTCCAAATTATCTCGATAATGATGATGATAATGATGAAGTATTGACAAGGCTCGAAGTATCAGGTGACGATTTGGATAATCCTGGGGCTTTCCAAACAGCTGAGGGAATCTCCAATTATTTGAATCCTGCACAAACAGCAGAACTTCAGCATGAGGAATATATTAATCATGATATCACTAGAAATTATGGTTTCCGTATTGTAGTGGAAGATATTAAATTTACTAAACAGGATGGTTCTGGAGAATCCATCCAGTATGCATCTTATACTTTTGGGACCTACAGCGAATCTGGTATAGATTTTCCACTCTGCCCTTCCCAGGACCCTGATTGTGGGGAACCCGAAGAACCAGAGGAAGAGACCGAAGAACCTACTAATTAAGGATTTTGAAGTATATAAACTTCAGTGGCTCCTAAACCATATTTTTGATAATCGGCGTCATAGAATTTTACATTGGCATATCTTCCCAGTAAATATTCCAGTTCCATTTTTAAAACTCCTTCGCCCACACCATGGATAAAAACTATTTTTTGAATACGTTTTCTCATGGCAAATTCCAGTTTATGCCGTGCGGTATCTAATTGGAGATTAAGCATTTCATGATTGGACATACTTTTAGCAGATCTCACCAATTGATTTATATGCAAATCTACTTCCATTGGAGGCGCATTTCTTTCTTTAGGTTTAATCCTACTGGAGTTTGGTTTCTTTTTAGGAGTTTTATCTTTTAGCACCTCTTCAAAGTTAAAGTCGGCAACCTCTAATTCTTCAATATCCTTCTTAATTTTCACCAGATCTTCTGACGGAAATTCCATGATAAAACCATCTTCGGTTTTAATTTCGATTTGGTCTCCCTTTATGTTCTGAACAATTCCGCCAAGATCATCATCCAGTAATTCGACTTTATCACCAGGTTTAAAATCTTTCATCAGTTTTTATTTTCATTGTCTTTTTCATGATCATCCTTTGTAGCTACCCAAAAATTGGTCGCCCTGTACAAACCAAGCATGATAACAACTAAGCCGATTATTTTAAAATATGGGCTTACATCACCTACCGAGATTGTATAAATAAGGAACGCTCCACCAATTACTATAAGAACAGTATTTATTAGCTGTGAATTATTCATTTTCAGTAAGTTAAATATTTTACTTTGGTGATTTGAAAAGCTTTATTGATTACATTTATGCAAATTTATGGCTTTCATGAAGCTTACAATCCTTTTTTTATTGATTTTTAGTACGGTTGGTCTCCAGGCACAGCTATATATCACACCTTCGGAAAATTCTGATAGCTATCTCTATGCCCGGGATCGATTGGTATTTGTCAAAAATGGAATAAGCCTCTCAAAAAATAAAAATAAACAAACCGAAGCCAATCTATATCTTAGGAAAGACGCACAACTACTACAGGGAGATAAAAAGGAGAATTTGAATGCTGGAAATGGTTTTATTTCTATTTTTCAAAGAGGAACTTCCAATGCCTTTGACTATAATTACTGGGGATTGCCGGTGAAAGTTTCTACAGACAAACAAGAACTAAGGGATTACCTGAATGATCCTCTTTCAAATACTGAAAGCCAGAAAGCATCTATGGTTTCAAGCCTGGAAGGGAAAAGTTCCCCTCTTCACATTTCTAACCGCTGGATCTATACCTATTCCGGAAATTCTTATTCTAACTGGCAATATTTAGGGGATCACTTTGACCTTTTACCTGGCGAAGGTTTTAGCATGAAAGGTGTCAATGGCACTAATCTAACCGAAATTGAGACAGAAAAGGTAAATCCGGGAGCCGCTCAAACTTATGATTTCAGAGGTACCGCTAATGACGGAAAAATAGAACTTCCTATTAAAAAAGAGCAGGTTTTACTCGTAGGAAATCCTTATCCTTCTGCATTGGACCTGAATTCCTTTTTGTTTGAAAATACTGCCACTACAGGGATTGCCTATTTTTGGGATTCTAAGAAAGACGGAGCTTCCCATTATTTAATCGATTATGAAGGCGGCTATGGAACTTATTCCCCCGGAACCGGTATTTATCTTCCGGCTATTTTCAAAAAATATAATAACCAAAGCTTAACCGGGGAAACCGGGGCTATATATCCCCGAAAAATACTACCGGTCGCACAGGGATTTATGGTGACGGGCAGTAAAGACGGAATGCTTCATTTCCAGAATTCTCAGAGAGTATACCAAAAACAGGAAACAGGTATATCTGTATTCAAATCTTCTGAATCTATCCCGTCCTCTGTTATATTAAATGTAGAAATGGATTCAACTCACGTTAGACGACTTGCTCTTGCTTTCCAGGAAAAATCTACAGTAAATGAAGATCATGCCTTTGATGCCCGAAAAATGGATGTTTTTGAAGATGATATTAATTGGTTAATTTCTGAAAATCCTTTCGTTATAAATGTTAGGCCTAAGCTGGATGAAGAATTGATTCCGCTTCAAATTAAGCTGTCAAAAGAAACCTCGATTGAATTTTCGGTCTCAGAATTTAATAATTTCAATCCAGACCGTTTGTTTGTATATGACGCTAAAGACGATCTGTATTTTGGAATAAAAACAGGCTCTTTGAAAATAAAATTGCCGGCAGGTGATTATAATGATAGATTCTATATAAGTTTTATCGAAAAAATTACGGTTGAAAATACTTCAAATGATGCTCCAGTTTCAGAAGAAAACACTGAAAAGCTTCCTAACATATTACTCAATACCATTGATATTTTTCAAAATAATAAGTTAGAGCAACTGGAAATAAAAATCCTATACGCTACGGAATTCAACAATATTAGAATTTACGACCTTAATGGAAAGCTTTTTTTAAACCAAAATTTTAGGTCCAAAGAAAAAGAATTTAATTTTTCAACTGGAAATTTAAGTAATGCTGTTTATATTGTTAAGGTAAAAACAACCGACAATAGAGAGCTCACGAAGAAAATTGGAGTTAAGAATTGAATAACCTGAAAGAATACATGTTTCCCTGCCTGAACAAAACGGTTTTAGGTATTGATTGTACGGGCTGCGGCGGACAACGTGCGGCATTGCTTTTATTTCAGGGTGAATTTCAGGAAGCTTTCTTTATGTATCCCGCCATTTATAGTTTAGGGGTTTTAATGGTCTTCCTGCTCATCAATCTATTTATCAGGTTTAAATATGACTTCCAGATAAAAATGGGACTTATAATTTTTAATGCGGTTGTAATCGCAGGGGCTTATATTTTTAAAATGATTCATATTTTCAACTAACCAACAAACATTTTTTATGGAAAAAAAAGAACTACCTAATTCAACCCTCATTCTAATTTTCGGAATTTTATCAATTATAGGCTGTTGTTGTTATGGCATACCGGGCGCAGTTTTTGGCATTATCGCCCTGGTAATGGCAAAACGAGCCACAGAAATATACAGTGCAAATCCTGAATTATATACCGGTTATCAAAATGTAAAAGCAGGCAGGATCCTTAGTATAATTGGATTGGTCTTACTTGGTTTAAGTATTATAGCTGGAATTATAAGTATTCTAATGCTTGGTGGCGTAGATGAAATGAGGCAGATGCAGGAAGAAATCCTGAGAGAATATGGTGGATAATCATTTTTCTAATAAAAAAATCCCGCCAAAAAGCGGGATTTTTTTATTTATTCACTGTGAAATTTATTTTTCAAACTGCTTTAGAGTCTTTACAATAATATTTACACAATCTCTCAATTGTTCTTCATTCATTACCAATGGTGGTGCAAAACGAATAATATTACCATGGGTGGGTTTAGCTAAAAGTCCATTCTCTTTAAGTGCCATACAAATATCCCAGGCAGTAGAACTTTCTTCAGAATCATTGATAACGATCGCATTCAATAATCCGCGTCCTCTAACAAGATTTACGATATTAGATTCTCTAATATAATCGTCCAGTAACCTTCTGAAAAGTTTCCCGAGTTTTCTGGCATTCTGAATTAAATGTTCATCTTTCACAACATCTAACGCAGCCACCGCTACTGCTGCAGCTACCGGATTTCCACCAAATGTAGATCCGTGCTGACCCGGTTGGATCACATCCATTATTTCATTATCTGCAAGCACAGCTGAAACTGGATAATTTCCTCCGGAAAGAGCTTTCCCAAGAATAAGAATATCAGGCTTACTGTAAGTTTCTTCCTGACGTTCACAATGACCTTCACAGGTACAATGGCCACAAACGGCCAACAATCCACCGGTTCTTGCAATACCCGTCTGGATTTCATCTGCCATAAATAACACATTATGCTTATTACAGATCTCCTTCGCTCTCATCATAAAATCATCTGCCGGAGTATAAACTCCTGCTTCTCCCTGGATTGGCTCTATCAGAAAACCTGCAACATTAGGATTCGCTTCAATAGCCGCTTCCAGTGCTTCGGGATCATCATAGTTAATTTTTATAAATCCTGGAGTGTATGGTCCAAAGTTTCTACGAGCTTCTTCATCATTGGAAAATGAAATAATAGTAGTAGTTCTTCCGTGGAAATTATTTGCACAAACTATGATCTGCGCTTCCGTTTCCTTAACTCCTTTTCTTTCATAGGCCCATTTTCTGGCAATTTTAATAGCCGTTTCAACTGCTTCAGCCCCCGTATTCATAGGTAATAGCTTGTCAAAGCCGAAATATTCTGTAGCATATTTTTCATATGCACCCAATACATCATTATGAAAAGCACGGGAAGTTAAAGCCAGTTTAGAAGCCTGTTCATGTAATGCACCCACAATTTTCGGGTGACAATGCCCCTGGTTTACTGCAGAATACGCCGAAAGAAAATCGTAATATTTATTACCTTCCACGTCCCAAACATGAACCCCTTCACCCCTGCTAAGTACTGCAGGTAAAGGATGGTAATTATGTGCCCCATGTTGGTCTTCAAGTTTTATAGCTTCTTCTGAAGATTTGATCTTAGGTAATGGCATGTTAGTTTTTCGTTTTTGAATTAGTGTTATGCAATTCCTTCTTTTTTCGGTTGAAAAGCGTCGAAAAGGGAGAGAAATCATCCCCAAAATTTGAATTGTTGCAAATTACTAAATGTTTGTTGAAAATTTCAACTGCCTCCTCTTTAAATCTTGTTAATTATCCTATTTTTGCGCTATGGCAAGAAGAAATAAAAACAAGCTTTTTACTGAAATTGAAGTTATAGATGCCGGGGCCAAAGGCAAGGCTATCGCCAAATCGCCAGACGGAAGGGTTATATTTATAGACAATGCCGTTCCTGGAGATGTGGCCGATGTTCAAACCACAAGAAAAAGAAAATCTTACTATCAGGGAACAGCTACCAATTTTCACAAATTATCTGATAAAAGAACTGAACCTGTTTGCCAGCATTTTGGAACCTGCGGTGGTTGCAAATGGCAAAATATGGACTATAAGTTTCAACTGAATTATAAGCAAAATGAAGTTGAAAACAACCTAAGAAGACTTGGTAAGATTGAACTTCCCGAAATCACACCTATTCTTGGAAGTGAGGATATTTACTTCTATCGCAACAAAATGGAGTTTTCCTTTAGTGATAGTCGTTGGTTAACTCAGGAAGAAATTCAAAGTGGGGAAGATATTCAGAACAGAAATGCTTTAGGATTTCATATTCCTGGAATGTGGGACAAAATTTTGGACATTAAAAAATGTCATCTTCAGGCAGACCCTAGTAATGCTATTAGAAATTTTGTAAAGGAATTCGCCGTAGAAAACGGCCTGGCTTTTTTTAATACTCGAAATCAGGAAGGATTGTTGCGTACCTTAATGATTAGAACCACTTCTACGGGTGAGATTATGATCCTTGTTCAATTCTTCCAAGAGAATAAAGATAAAAGAGAATTGTTACTGAATGCAATAGCAGAAAAGTTTCCTGAAATTACCTCTTTGCAATATGTAATAAATAGTAAAGCAAATGATACAATTTACGACCAGGAGATCATTTGTTTTAAAGGTCGTGATCATATTTTTGAAGAGATGGAAGGTCTTAAATTTAAGATCAACGCCAAATCTTTTTATCAAACCAATTCAGATCAGGCCTATAATTTATACAAGATTACCAGAAATTACGCGAATTTAAAAGGTGATGAACTGGTGTACGATCTTTATACAGGAACAGGCACGATAGCACAATTTGTGGCTAAGAATGCGAAGAAGGTTATTGGTGTAGAGGCAGTCCCGGAAGCCATTAAAGATGCTAAAGAAAACGCTGAAAGAAACCAGATAGATAATGTGGAATTCTATGTGGGTGATATGAAAAAAGTCTTTACAGAAAGCTTTATCAATAAACATGGACATCCAGACGTTATCATTACAGATCCACCAAGGGATGGGATGCACAAAGATGTAGTGGCTCAAATTATTGGTATATTGCCGCAGCGTATTGTCTACGTTAGCTGTAATTCAGCAACCCAGGCCAGGGATTTGGCATTATTGGATGAGCATTATCAAGTAACCTCTGTTCAGGCGGTAGATATGTTTCCCCAAACCCATCACGTGGAAAATGTAGTATGTTTGGAAAGAAGAAAATAGACATAAATGAGAATAAATAAATATAGTTTTTTTCTTATTCTAATGCTGTTGACCATGTTTGGCTGTCAGCGCGATGACATTTGCGCTGAATCTATCGAGACCACACCTCTTCTTATCATAAGGTTTTACGACATAGAAGATCCAAATGAGCTTAAAACTCCTCAAAATCTCAGCATAAGATCTGTAAATAGTGATAGTACAGATTTCGTAATAAATACCGGAAGTGGTAATGCTGTGGAATATTTTAGATACACCCGGGATAGCTTGGCAATCCCTTTAAGAACCAATAATGATCTAACCGAATATGTATTTACCTTAAATACTGAAGAAGGGGATACCACAGCCACCAATACCGGCTTAAGAGATACCATCAGTTTTACCTACGGAAGAGAGGAAGAATATATAAACAGGGCTTGTGCTTACAAAGTGAGTTATGTGGGATTAAAAACAAATGTTGAAGGTGGAGCAGATGGCCCTAACTGGATACAGGATGTACAGATTGAAGAACCAAATGTTGAAGATCAAAATCAGGCGCATGTATCGATATTTTTCTAGCTTTATTTTTATACTTCTAGCCGGTTTATCTCTTTCCGCACAACAGCAGGCATCTGCCAAAGACACCCTAAATTATAATGAAAAATACGGAATTAGAGTCGGCATTGACCTGAGTAAACCCCTTCGTACCCTCCTCGACGATAATTTCAGCGGATTCCAGATCGTTGGAGATTATCGCATTTATAAAAACTATTATATCGCTGCGGAATTAGGCACCGAGAAGATCACTTTTGAAGGAGATAATATTCTTACCACCACCAACGGAAGTTATATAAAGCTGGGAGGAGATTATAATGCTTATGAAAACTGGCTGGATATGCAGAATGCCATTTTTGTGGGCGTTCGATATGGGTTTGCTACTTTCTCTCAAACTCTGGAGCAATATAGAATATATACTTCTTCAAACTATTTTGGACCAGATATTAGAGAGGACAATACAGAAAACACAGGATTAACTGCCAGTTGGGCTGAAGTAATGATAGGAATAAAGGTAGAAGTGATTAAAAATCTCTTCCTTTCTGCCAATGTTCAGCTTAAAAGAAGAATTGGACAAAATAGCCCAACGAATTTTGATAACCTCGCCATCCCCGGATTTGGTAGAACTTACGACAGTAGTGAATTTGGAGCCGGTTTTGGATATACTATCTCCTATTTACTCCCTTTCTATAAAAAAGCCAGGAATTAAATCTGTTTACTTTTCTTTTTAGAGCCTTCGTAAAGTACGTACTTCAGCAGTCTTGCTTCCAACGGGCCATTATATAATTTTATTTTTCTGGATGCCCTTAAACCAACGCTTTTAATCGCATCAAAGTTGGTAGCTATAAACCAGGCATGAGTTCCGGGATAATTTTGCTTTAAGGTGTCTCCTATTTTCCCGTAGAAATCTTCGATATCAATCTCCAAACGTTCTCCATATGGAGGATTAAATAACATATGCAAGTAACCTTCATTCTGCTTTTCACTTTCGAAAAAGCTTCTTTGTTCTATTTCAATAAAATCTGAAAGATTCGCATTCTTCACATTTTCTTTCGCTTTCATTACTGCGGAAGGTGCTTTATCGAAACCTTTGATCTTATAATGAAAATCCCTTACTTTTTTTAAAGCCGATTCTTCGATTTTTTCAAATAGATCTTCATCCCAGTCCTGCCATCTTTCAAAAGCAAACTCTTTTCTATTCAGATTTGGAGGAATATTACACGCGATCATCGCTGCTTCAATAGGAATGGTTCCACTACCGCACATAGGATCCAGAAAATCACACTGCCCATCCCATCCAGACATAAGCAACATGCCGGCGGCTAAAACCTCATTAATAGGCGCAATATTCGTAGCAGACCGATAGCCACGCTTGTGTAGAGAATCTCCAGAACTATCGAAAGACACATTACAGAAGTTCTTTTCAATATGAATATTTATTCTCAAATCTGGAAAATCAAGATCTACATCCGGTCGCTTTCCAAATTTTTCCCTGAATCTGTCTACGATCGCATCCTTACTTTTTAATGCTACATATTGAGAATGCGTAAAAATATCAGAATGTACTGCTGAATCTATCGCCAGGCTTCCATCTTCAGCAAGGAATTTTTCCCAGGGAAGACGTTTTATATTATCATATAGTTCCTGTTCAGAATTTACCCGAAAACTTTCATAGGGTTTAAGGATTTTTATGGCTGTTCTTAAACAAAGATTGGCCTTATACATAAAGCCCAGATCCCCTACAAAGCTAACCATTCGGTTACCTTCTTTAATGTCCATCGCTCCTAGATCAAGTAATTCTTTTGCAAGGATTGTTTCAAACCCATAGAGGGTCTTTGCGATCATTCTATAGTTATCCATATTCCTTCTTTATAGAACCGCAAAAATAAGTTAATTTTGTCCGAAAGTATAATTATTAAGGGATAGTTCCGGATTAGTTTTGGACTACTCACTAATCACCAACCAAAAATACTTTGCTTACAGACCTATACATTTATATTTTACCCATACTTGCAGTTGTCGCAGGATTTATCATCTCTCTATTTCTAAAACCTGGAAGTTCATCGGGATTTAAACTTCTTCTGGCTTTTAGTGGCGCTTACCTTTTAGCCGTTACCGTTCTGGAATTGCTCCCAGACGTTTACCGGGAACCAGATTCCGGAATCGGAGTTTTTATCATGCTGGGGCTACTACTACAAATTGTACTGGAATTTCTATCTAAAGGAGTAGAACATGGGCATTTACATTTTCACGGTAAATCTAATTCTTTCCCCTTACTGCTACTGGTAAGTTTAAGTTTACACTCGTTACTGGAAGGGTTTCCCTTAGAAAATGACAATCATTTATTACACGGAGTGGTGGTACATAAGATACCTGTGGCCGCTATTCTTTCTGTATTTCTTGTTCAAAGCAAAATGAATAAACCTAAAGTGTTCTTCTTTTTGGCTTTTTTTGCTTTGATGACTCCGCTGGGTAGTTGGCTGAAAAATAATATTTCATTTTTCAGTGAATATGCACCCTATGTAAATGCGGTAGTAATAGGAATATTTCTTCATGTTTCAACTACTATTCTATTCGAATCGTCTAAAAACCATTCCTTCAACGCGTCAAAATTGGGAGTGATCATTCTAGGAATTCTCCTAGCTTATTTCATCTGATATGTTCTCTAAAGAAGAATCAAAAAAGATAAGACAGGAATTCTGGACCAGCTTCGGAAAGCAGTATCCACATAAATGGATACTTTACAATACCAAAATGAAGGAAATTCAGCTTAAATTTACCTTTGACAGAAAAATGGCTCAGGTCTCATTAGACGTAATCGATGAAGATGAATTGATCCGCGATTACTATTATGAAAAACTTCAATCGCTACAAAAAATTCTAAGATCGGAATATTTGCCTGACATTATTTTTAAGGAAAATTATGAACTTCCTGAAGGAAAAATCATTTCCAGGATTTATGTAGAAATGGATAATGTAAGCATTAACAATAGAAAAGACTGGCCGGCAGTAAAATCTTTTCTTGCCACCAATATGATGAAATTAGAAGAATTCTTTGCCGATTTTATGGATTTCATAAAAACTTAATTGTTTATCGATTTCTTATAATATACTCATCATAAATAATAAATCTATATCTCAACGGCTAATAGAAAACTAGAATACCCAATTTTAGAATTGGGAAAAAAGGATCTATATATCGTTAATTATAGATGAACTTTTAAATTTATCAATTTGAAAAGCGAAAATTTTCCCTTATTAAGTACTGAAAGATTGATCATGAATAGAATAGTATCTGAAGATCAAAATAATATCTTTCTTGGGCTATCCCATCCACAGGTTATTAAATACTATGGCGTACAGTTTTCTACATATAAAGCTACGGAAGAACAGATGAACTGGTATTCCAATTTGGAAAAGTCAGGTTCAGGAATTTGGTGGGCTATTCGATCAAAAAAGGAAAGTGAATTTATGGGAGCCATAGGAATCAACGATCTACACCACGAATACAAAAGAGCCGAAATTGGATTCTGGCTTTTACCGGAATTCTGGGGAAATGGATATATAAAGGAAGCCGCTGATGCTGTGATAGAATACCTTCTCAAACATTTAAAAATTCATCGCCTGGAAGCTTATGTTGAAACTGGTAATAATAACTCTTCCAGAGCTTTGAAAAAAATGGGATTTAAACATGAAGGGAGAATGTGTGATTGCGAGGTGAAAAACGGAAAATATATAAGTATAGATCTTTTTGCCAGGTTAAACCAAAAAAATTAGATCTAAAAATTTTTATTGTATATCAAAACAGCCT
>NZ_JAPYPC010000055.1 GCF_029937855.1 Christiangramia sp. | reverse complement strand
CCTACGGTGGAACCTGTGCCCTAAGAGGCTGTGATCCTAAAAAGGTGATTATAGGAGCAACGGAAGTACGTGATTTTGCCCAAAGACTTAAAGGAAATGGAATAGATACTGTGCCTGAAGTCAATTGGGAAGATATTATGGCTTTTAAGCAATCTTTTGTCGATGCCATGCCTCCTAAAATTGAAAAAGGATATAAGAATAAAGACATAGACACCTATCACACTTCAGCTAAATTTTTATCTGATAACACCTTACAGTTAGGTGATGAAGTTATTGAAGCTGATAAATTCGTGATCGCAACAGGTGCAAAACCCCGGGTACTGGATTTTGAAGGTGGAAAATTAGCACTTTCAAGTACAGATTTCCTTAACCTGAAAAAGCTACCTGAATCACTTTTATTTATTGGAGGAGGCTACATTGCCTTTGAATTTGCCCATATCGCTGCGCGGGCCGGTGCCGATGTAACCATATTACATCGTGGTGATCATCCATTGGAAAACTTTGACCATGACATTGTACAACATCTTGTGAATGCAACGCAAAACCTGGGAATTAAACTTGTTTTGGAAACTGAAGTCTCTAAAATAGAAAAGAAAGAAGATCATTTTGTAGTAACAGGAAAATCAAATGGAAAAGAAGCCACTTATAAGACTGACTCTGTTTTTAACTCAGCCGGTCGTCCTCCCGCTATCTTTGATTTAGATTTGGAAAAAGCAGGGATATCTTTTTCAAAAAAAGGAATCACGGTAAATGAATATCTTCAAAGCACATCTAATCCTAGTATTTATGCAGCTGGAGATTCGGCAGATTCAAGAGGATTACCTCTTACACCTGTTGCAGTAATGGAAGGGCATGTTGTAGCATCAAACATCATCAAAGGGAACAAGAAAAAAGTTAATTATCCACCAATGCCTTCCGTAGTTTTTACTTTGCCTACCCTGGCATCAGTAGGATTGACCGAAGCAGAAGCCAAATCACAACAAATCGAATATCAGGTCAATTATAACCATGCGGAAAGCTGGTTCAATGCAAAAAGACTGAATGTTAAAGAATATGCTTATAAAACGATTATTGATAAAGAGAATCAGACTATTCTTGGGGCACATTTAATAGGTCCTAACACAGAGGAAACCATCAATTTATTTGCAATGGCGATAAAGACCAAAATGAAAATCAATGAGTTAAGGACGATGATTTTTACGTATCCAACTTTGTCATCGGATATTCCTCATATGCTTTAAAGGAGAACAATATGTATAATTGAAAAAAATCAGGTACACAGCAATCCCCTCTTCTTATCACAAAGATGTGCCCTGACTCGTGAGATAATGAAAAACGGACATTTAAAGAAAAAATCAATGAAAACATGTGCAAGATGTAAGGGAAAATTTCCCGGCCCGGGAATAAAAAAAAATGAAAAAGTTTATTGTTGCGATAAATGCGCAAGAGGTAGGAAAAAGATGATGTTTAAAGTTATTCCAGCAGCTTTAGGCATTTTTGGGTCAGGTTTCCTCATCGGATTATTTACAAAAACAAAACTCAGATGAGACTTCTCTCCTAGCTGCAACGTAAAATAAAAAAGTATGCATTATCAACCCATAGAAGATTACGGAATCATAGGAGATTTGAAAACTGTAGCTCTTGTCGGACTAAATGGTTCTATAGATTATATGTGTTTTCCTGATTTTGATTCGCCCTCAATTTTTGCTTCTTTATTAGATAAAAAGAAGGGAGGATATTTTCAAATTTGTCCTCATCTACAAAAAATGAAGCTTAAACAATTGTATCTCCCTGATACCAATGTATTGCTTACCAGGTTTTTATGTGAAGATGGTGTTGGGGAAATTACCGATTTTATGCCTGTAGGAGATACTTCAGATGGAAGTATTCTGGTTCGAAGAATTACCAATGTAAGAGGTGTCCTAACCTATAGGTTAAAGTGTTGCCCGCGGTTCAATTACGCCAGATCCTCCCATACATCAGAGAGGTTAAATGAGAAGCAGATAACTTTTATATCCGATGGTGATAAAGACAATAGCTTACACCTTAAAAGCACAGTACCTCTGGAAATCAAGAAAGGAGATGGTTTCGCAGAATTTACATTAAAAACAGGAGAGATTGCTGAATTTGTTTTAGAAACGGCTGAATCAGATAAAGTTTCCTTAGATGCTTCAAAAAATTGTGTTGAAGAATGCTTAACATCCACAATCGATTATTGGAGAAAATGGATAACCAAATCAGCATATAAGGGCAGATGGTTCGAAGCAGTAAATCGCTCTGCACTAGTTTTAAAGCTTCTAACCTCTCAAAAGAACGGTTCTATAATCGCTGCACCTACCTTCTCTTTACCTGAAAAAATTGGGGGTAAAAGGAATTGGGACTATAGATACACCTGGATACGGGATGCCTCCTTTACTATTTACGCTTTTTTAAGGTTAGGTTTTAAAGAGGAGGCCATGGCATTCATACAGTGGGCTGAAGCACGATGTGAAAATATTGGAGAGGGTGGATCTTTAGGATTGATGTACACCATTGACGGAAAGAAAAAATTAGTAGAAGAAGAACTGGATCATTTAGAAGGATATAAAAAGTCTGCCCCTGTACGAATTGGCAACAATGCACACGGCCAGCTTCAGTTAGATATCTATGGAGAGCTTTTAGATTCCATTTACTTATATAACAAATATGGAGAACCTATCTCAAATCAACTTTGGCAACAGCTAACCAGAGAAATTGATTGGCTTTGTGATAATTGGCAACAGGCTGATCATGGCATTTGGGAGGTTCGAGGTGGAAAAAAAGAATTTCTTTATTCCCGACTCATGAGTTGGGTGGCATTTGACAGGGCGATTAAAATTGCCAGATCCCGGTCCTTTCCTTTTCCTGAACAACGGTGGCAGGCAGAAAGAGACAAAATATACGACTCTGTGTTTAATGAATACTGGGATTCAGAAATAGAATCTTTTGTGCAATTCAAAGGATCGAAAGCAGTGGATGCCTCGCTTCTATTAATGCCTATGGTAAAGTTTATCAGCCCGAAAGATCCCCTCTGGCTGTCCACTTTACGGTATATTGAGCAGGAACTTGTATCTGATTCCCTGGTGTTCAGATATCAACCAGAGGAGGCGGCCAGTGATGGTATTGGTGGGGATGAAGGTACTTTCTCAATGGCCAGTTTCTGGTATGTGGAAAATTTATCCAGGGCCGGTGAACTAGAAAAAGCGAGGCTTTATTTAGAAAAAATGTTGGGCTATGCTAATCACGTTGGCCTCTTTGCCGAACAGCTAGGCCCTTGTGGTGAACATTTAGGCAATTTTCCACAAGCATTCAGTCACCTTGGATTGATTAGTGCGGCTTGTGATTTAGATAGACGAATGAATGAAGAGAGATAACTATCTCGGTGACTCGTAAATTTTTAAATAAACTAAATTTACTATGGATAGGGAAAAACTGAAACGCTTAAAAGGACAATCAGCACTCGTTACAGGTTCGAGTTCAGGGATTGGTAAAGCAATAGCAATGGCTCTAGCCCGGGAGGGTGCATGTGTGGTAATTAATTATCATAGCGATGAAAAAAGTGCCCTGGAAGTAGTAAAGGAAATAAAAGCGACCGGAGGGGACGCTATTGCGGTGGGTGCTGATGTAAGCAAAGAGGCTGATGTGAAAAGAATGTTCGGGCAAATGTTCGAAGCTTTTGGCACCATTGATATTCTCGTAAATAATGCCGGTATGCAAAAAGATGCTCCCTTTCTAGAAATGACCTTAGATGATTGGGAAAAAGTAATTGGGGTTAATCTTACCGGACAGTTTTTGTCTGCCAGAGAAGCTGCTAAAGAATTTATTCGTCGTGGAATCAAAAAAGAAATTTCTGTAGCTGCCGGCAAAATTATCTTCATTAGCTCTGTACATGAAGTTATTCCATGGGCTGGCCATGTGAATTATGCTGCCTCAAAAGGTGGCGTTACGCTTCTTATGAAATCCATTGCACAGGAACTTGCTCCTCATAAAATTAGAATTAATAGTATTGCTCCTGGAGCCATAAAAACCTCCATTAACAAATCTGTCTGGTCAGATCCTGAATCAGCAAAAAAATTGCAGGAATTAATACCCTATGGCAGAATAGGTGATCCTGAAGATATTGCCAAAGCTGCTGTCTGGCTTGCATCTGATGACTCGGACTACGTACATGGTGAAACCTTGATAGTTGATGGAGGTATGACGCTTTATCCAGGTTTTAAGGAAAATGGATGAATTTTTACAGCTTTACATGATTCAACTATTAATTACTTACTTTTTTATGATCTGCTTTATCAGCCAGATAATATGCAGGATTACAAGAATAAATACCAGTGTCATCACAATCCGCATAAAGCCCCCATATCGCCACAGCATGATCTGTCATTGAGTTCAAATCCATTTTAAGTGTCCTGAAGAATTCATTCATCAAGAAGAAATAGAGGGAGTAGTTCACTCCTCCACTGCAATTCTCCTTAAATTTGTCGAGAGGCAGCGTTCATAACAAGCTATTGAACCTCCAAAAGATCAGCTAGCACAACAGCTAAGTTTGTCCACTGATTTAAAAGTAATAGCCGCTAATTTTATTGCTTTCTATAAAGTGAGGGATGACGCAAGCTATCAGCCAGGTCGTTTGCAGGAATGACATATTTTACAGCAAGGCTTAGCTCCATGATAAATTCTCCACCTTCCGGAGGCTGCCGTATAAACAAAAGGAAGATTTGGATTGCAATGTATTAAGAATATGATCAAAATATTCGACTACATTTATTTACTTCCAAACCGCTGATATGCCTCCGCAATTTCCAACCTACTATATCCACCCCCAATAATTGTATGGGATTGAGGTAAATCTCCTTTAAAGAGGGAATCATTTGTGAGGTAGTCTATATCTTCTATGCCTTCAATGGATGGAGCGATAGAGCTGGAACCAGTAGCAATAAAATTTATATGTCCTTGTTGACGTTACTTTTACTTCAATAGTATTGGGGATGGTAAATTTTCCTCTTCCTTCCAGCAGTATTACATTTTCCATACCCGCAATCACATCCATATACTTAATATTCCTGCAAATCAGCTACCAGCTCACTTTTCTACTGAATAATGGTTTCATAGGGCGAGCAAGGTTTATTGGATGAATTAGTCTTCAGCTTTGTTTTGGTGGACATCTGCTCTTTTGATGAAGCCGCCTACTTTTCCTTTTTTACGATGATTTTTTATGGTTTCATTTTCTCCAAATGGATGTTCACCAAATCCGTGTCGCATCATGGCAATGGCCTTAGCCCATTTCTTATCCTTATCGCGGGAAGTAAGCAGTTGCATTACAGACTGTGCAATTACCGGAATTGGTACCTCCAAGTGCATGGCATCCTCCACTAGCCAATTTACTTCACCTGTATCTTCTACGTAGGAGGGGACTCTTAGTCCCTCCTGCTCTTTATATTGTTCTTCCATTAGTTGTATAAGCCAGGAGCGTATTACAGAACCATTGTTCCAGCATTTTAACACTGCTTCTATATTGTGAGCAAAATGTGAGTTTTCCAGCAGGTGCATACCTTCGCCTATGGCCTGTAACATTCCAAACTCAATCCCATTATGAACTAGTTTTACATAATGTCCTGCTCCAGAAGGCCCTGCGTATACAAATCCATCTGGTACGGCCAGATCTTTTAAAACTGGTTCCACTAACCTTACGGGTTCTCCAGCGCCGCCTACCATAAAGCAAGCCCCGCTCTTTGCACCAGTTGCCCCTCCGCTGGTGCCGCAATCAAGGTAGTATATCTTTCTTTCTTCTACTTTTTTTGCTCTTCGGACAGAATCACCCCAGTAGCTATTTCCACCATCCACTATAATGTCTCCTTCTTCGAGAACTTCATTAATTAATTGGTCCAGAATGGCATCAATTGCTTTGCCTGCCGGAATATAAAGAAACACCAAACGAGGGTGTGGCAGGAGTTTGGCCAAATCCTCAATTTCATTGGTGTGTTTAATGGAAGAGCCTTGTAAAAATTCAGGCATTTCATGGCGGTTAACACCTATCACGTCATAACCTTTTTCCGATGCATGAAGGGCGAGGTTTCCTCCAATCCTGCCAAGCCCAATAGTGGCAAATGATTTAATTATATTCTCCATATTTGCAAATTTCTATTCTGTTGTTCAGGATACCATCTTCTGCATTCCTTATTATCAGCTGAAAATTATGTTAGTCCATACAACGAAGCTTTTTATTTAAAACGTTATATTATTCTTATTATATTTAATTGTCAACCTGTCTCATAGTACGATCTTCTGCGTCCTTTACTTTTAGCTGAGAACCATAACTATCTTGCTCAATGTAGCAAAACCTTTTTCCTGTAGCACTTTTGATGTTGAGGCTGGTTTCATCAGGCTTAGAGTAAAGAGTATTTTTCCTTATTGGTTTTTGATCTCTGTCCTTTCTATAGTCATAGTTTTTAATTTCTTTATAATTATTTTTTTTTTGAAAGCTTTAATTTAGCTTTTACTTGTCTTTTTTTCTTTTTGAACTTTATTGCTTTCAGTTTCTGCGTCCTCATTCAATTTTTTCAAATTTGTTGGATATGGATTCTCCTTCAGAAGTTTTGCCAAAAATGTTGTATTGTGAACCATATACCTCAGGGTTTTGTTTGTGTACAAAGCAGCTTCTCCACCTGCCTGTATGTAACTTGGCCCTGGACCTGCATCTCCCACCCAATAAGTTGTGACGTTAGCTGGAATTGTAAATCCATATTCTTCTAAAGCCCATAAAATGTTTTTGGACGTGGCATGTGCTCCATCCTCATTCCCAGTGACTACTGCTCCAGCAACTTTATTGTAAACTAAAAATTGACCTGTCTCTGAATCCACTAGTTTCTTTTCATGAAATTAAGGAATCCAATCTTTCAAGAAATCGAACGCAGACGGAACTTTGTGGTCCTCCTGGCCAAATTGGACTTCCTACTATAAGAATTTCCGAATCCAGAATTTTTTCAAAAATCATAGGCCATTCATCTCCACTTCCCTCGTTTGAAGATACTCCTGTGAAGATACTCCTGGCAGAATATTATAATCCACTAGCCTTACATATTCTGTTTCCACTCCTAAAATCTCATACTGGTTTATTACTTTATTAATTAAAGCTTCAGTATTGCTGGTAATCGGGGATTTTTTTAATGTGCAATTAACAATCAAAGCTCTTATATCCATTGTTTAAAATTTTTTCGGTTTTTAATTTTTAGTTTTCAAACTTCTCAAATCCTTTTTAGTATCGACCTTAATCCTCATCTGGGAATTTGTATTATAAGAATTTCAACCATCTTTCATAAAGATATTAATTACTTGCGCAAATTCTTAATAACACATATTCTTTAACTACCCTTTAACTTTATAATCACTAATTTAAATTTTCTTTGATATAATATAAATTATAATTTTTAATGGATTCAGGTGACTGGATTTATTGAAGAAGGTTTTATTCCTAATCCTTGAGAGGACTATGTTAAAAGACCGAGCGGTTGATTGTATTTTTAGCTGCTAAACTATTTTAATTCATAAAATCCTCCCCACATATGTTTCCTAGGGAAGATTATTAAAGATATGGTCTATTAACAGTTGGAACTTGAATTTCCTGAAAGTGCTGAGGGTGGTCCAAAATTCTTTTAGTTACAGTTCGTCTAGATTCTGATTTACCCTTTTTCTTGTACTCAAAAAGAGAGGAACCGTGATCTTCAAAGGGTGCTTTTTTATTAAAAGTTGTTCTATTCCCTCTGATTTAACATCTTTAATCAGCGCCCAAGAAGATGTTCTCATCAAAAGCATCCCGATTGTAAAATTTTTCTTTGGTGTAGTCGATTTCTCCCCCGTTTGTATTAGAAAAAACATTAGATTTTTTTTATCTTCAATAGCAAGGTTTTTTACTTTCCCATTAACAGGTAAATCCAATAACTCTTTTGAAGAAAGCTTTTTCAAAACAACTACTTTTTCATCTTCTTGTTTTAGTTGAGCTTTTCCAATAGGAATTAAAATTTTGTTTTCTTCTTTTACCAATTCCACTTCTTCTAAATCAACAATTACGTACCTAATTTTCTCTTTGTTTTTGTCAAATAAAAAGTTTTATACTAGCCCTATTTTTCCACTGGTAGAGTCAACTACTTTCCATCAATAAATGTCAGGAAGATGTTCCGCGATTTTGTAATCACTATTCCTAAATTCCTCCAAGTGCTCAAGTGGTGCTGAAATCTCGTCAGTATCCCTCGAAGTTGTTTTTTTTTCGTATTCGCACCAACCTCATCATACTTCCATTTCCGTATCATTATTCTGTGTCTAGTCATTCTCTTTTGGATTTAATTATTTTTCCTAATTGAAAATTTCTTATGGGAATTCTTTTTAAGCTAAAATTTTTTGTACCCTCTAAAAAACATTTATTCTTAACTTTCTTCTAAATATAAAATAATCACTTGTCCTAATTGCGGCCACTCCAAACAAGAAGAAATACCAACAAATGAGTGCCAGTTCTTTTATAAATGAGAGCAATGTGAAGAGGTTTTAAAAACCAAAGAAAGGTGATTGCTGCGTTTATTATTACAATTATTATGGTACTGTTGCCTCTCCACCAATTCAGGAAGGAACAAGTTGCTGTTAAAATTTTAAATACTTTTGGAGACCTCCCCCACTCCAGATGTATCTTGTTGAAAATTAAAAATATGATACCACGAGATTTAAGTAATGATATAAAAACCCGTTTGCAGAGCATCAGCGGCCAGCTTAACGGACTTATAAAAATGCTGGACGAGGATAAAGATCCTGAAAAGATCCTGATCCAGTTCAAAGCAGCGCAAAAGGGGTTGGATAAAGCGCATTTTCTCCTTTTAGATGAAGTGTACCGCAAAGCGCTGGCGATCACAATTTCAGAAACTGTGG
>NZ_JAPYPC010000005.1 GCF_029937855.1 Christiangramia sp. | reverse complement strand
AACTACTAACTACTAACTACTAACTACTAACTACTAACTACTAACTACCAACTACTAACTACCAACTCATTTCATTGAAGCTGCCCTTTCTTCCAGTTCTTTCTGAAATTCTTCCATCACCGGTTTCACGGTGCTATCGGGAAGGTCGGCTATCCTGATGTACATGAGCCCATCTACCGCATCGTTAAAAAGCGGATCTACATTAAAAGCCACTACCTTTGCATTTTGTTTGATGTATTTTTTTATAAGTACCGGCAGTCTAAGGTTTTCTGTTTCCAGCTCATCTATGATTTTGTCGAATTTATTCAGGTCGGCTTCACTTTCGTCAAAAACCAGGTCTTTATCACCATCCTCCAGTTTTACCTTGAATTCTTTTTTTGGTCTAACATATTGCGCCACATAAGGATCATAATAATTTGATTTCATGAATTCGATCATGAGCGACTTTGAGAAGTTGCTGAATTTGTCACTTATGGTCACCCCGCCAATTAAATATTTATGTTCCGGAAACCTTAAGGTGCAATGTACAATCCCTTTCCACAGTAGAAATAATGGCATGGGCTTGAGCTGGTATTCTTTAATGATGAAAGCCCGGCCCATCTCGATGGACTGACTCATCATTTTATATAATTCCGGTTCAAACCTAAAAAGATCCTGAAGGTAAAAGCCATCTATTCCATGATTAGCGAAAATCTCATTTCCCATTCCCATCCTATAGGCGCCGGCTATCTTTTCAGTTTCATTGTCCCATAAAAAAAGATGGTGGTAATGATCATCAAATTTATCAAGATCTGTACTGTTATTCGTGCCTTCTCCTACTTCTCTAAAAGTAATTTCGCGTAAACGCCCAATTTCATTCAGGATATTAGGAATTACTTCTCTTTTTGCCAGGAAAACCTCATAATTTTTACTGGTTAAAAGCTTTTTGTCCATTTTCCGGCAATTCTCAACCTCGATATTCATGAGTTCAGAATTGGTCTCTTCAGCAATATCTTTAGGGGAGCGTGGAATTTTTAAGGACTTGGGAAGGCTGGACAAAAGTTTCTTTTTTTCAAAAACATTGGCGAGCATATAGGTTTTCCTGCGTAGAAAAGCAGTGTAAGCTTCAAGATTAGAATGTTCCTTCTGATCTTCTACTGAAATGGGATGCCCAATTCTCACTTTTATCTTTCTCCGGTGCTGGGAAAGCATCTCGCTTGGTAATTTTGCAGTTCTAAGAACATCACTCATGGAAGCCAGTTTGTAAAAGAACAAGCTGTTTTTCGCATGAAAATAAATAGGAACTACCGGCACTTTTGATTTCTGAATAAGTTTCATCGCAGAGGGTTCCCAGGGCTTGTCCACAATATGATTTTTATCCCTATCTGTAGATACTTCACCCGCCGGGAAAATTCCCAGAGCATTCCCATCTTTTAGATGAGCAATGGCATTTTTCATTCCGCTAAGGCTGGATTTTGCTTCTTTATGATCTTCAAAAGGGTTTACCGGTAAAATATAAGGTTTTAAAGGATCTAAACGATGTAATAGAAAATTGGCGATCACTTTATAATCTGGCCTGCGTTCGAGGACAAGTTTCATAAGTATCATACCATCAATCCCGCCAAGAGGATGGTTCGAAATAGTGATAAAAGGCCCTTCCTTAGGGATTCGCTTCAGGTCTTTTTCAGGAATTTCGAAATCGATCTCAAATTCTTTAAGGATAGAATCAATAAATTCAGTGCCTTGCAGATTCTTTCTTTTATCATACTCTCTATTGATCCTGGAAAGTTTCGTAGTCTTTAAAATTAGCCAGCCTATCCCGGTGCCCAGAAAACCAAGCTTACGCAGGTTCATTACATTGGCAACTTCTTTGGCACTTACGATTCCCATGAGGCGATTAATTTGGTTCTGTTAAAAATAAGAAATCAAAACTTAGTTTTCGGTAACTAACTGCACTGTATTCTGAGTGAGCTGTTTTAAAAGCACAATTTTGTCCTTTTCCAGGTTGTTTATAGCTTCTTCATTAAAGTGCCTGATGGTATATAAAGAAACACCAGTTTGGAAATTCACTTTGAACCTGGCTTTTAAATGCTGAATAAGTTTTTCAAGCTGATTAAATTTGTTGTCCACACAAACCCGAAAACTAATAGCCGAATTCTGGATGAGGTCTACCTTCATTTGATACTGATGAAAAAGCCGAAAGATTTCTGAAATATTTTCTTCCACCATAAAAGAAAAATCGAGTGAAGACAGGGAAATAAGCACCTGGTCTTTCTTGACGATAAAGCATGGAATCTCAGGAAATATGGTTTTTCCTTTAGTCACGGCTGTCCCTTCGTCGGAAGGATTTATAAAGGAACGAACGAATAACGGAATTTCTTTTTGCTGTAATGGCTGAAGCGTTTTCGGGTGAATTACCGAAGCTCCATAGAAAGCCAGTTCAATTGCCTCTTCATAGGAGATTTTGTTGAGTAGCTGTGCATTCTGAAAAAACCGGGGATCAGCGTTCAGGACGCCGGGAACATCTTTCCAGATGGTTACATTTTCAGCGTTGAGGCAATAAGCCATGATCGCTGCAGAATAATCTGAACCTTCCCTGCCCAGCGTGGTGGTAAAATTATTAGGATCTGAAGCGATAAACCCCTGGATAATATTCAGTTTTTTAGGATCTAAATGTTCCTGAACCTTTTCCTGGGTTTTGGTCCAGTTCACCTGCGCATCACGATAGGTGCTGTCTGTCTTGATGAAATTTCTCGCATCGAGCCAGGTAGATGCAATATTTTGCGAATTAAGATATTCACTAACGATGGTAGTAGAAAGTAATTCTCCAAAGCTTACAATCTGGTCATACACAAAATCATATTGATTGGATTTATTATGCTGAAGAAAATTTTCAAGTTCGGTAAATAAAGTTTCCACCTTGAAATACACCAAAGATTCCTTATTCGGAAAAAGAGCTGCTAAAATATTTCGATGGTAGTCTTTTACTTCTTTTAAAGTAGCAGGAATTTTGGCTGATTCTAGATAATCTTTCACCACCACTTCCAGGGCATTGGTGGTTTTTCCCATGGCAGAGATAACGATAAGCTTATTTTCACTGCCGGTTGCATTAAGCACCTTAATGAGGTTTTTAACTCCTTCGGCATCTTTTACAGAGGCCCCACCAAACTTAAAAACTTTGATCACTTCTTTATAATGTTTTTCTGAATTCCACCTTCTTCCATATGCACGGTTTTCCAGCTATCTTTTATCTCAGCTCCGGTATTTTCATAAAATTCGATCGCATTCTTATTTCCTTCAGAAACTACCCATTCTATACGTTTTACGCCGTGATCATGTCCATATTTTACAACTTGTTTATAAAGGGCGCCGCCAAGACCTGTTCCTCGCATGCTTTCGCGTACGATAAGGTCCTCGAGATGAACTGTTCGCCCTTTCCAGGTAGAGAATCTGAAATAAACCAGTGCCATTCCTTCAATCTTTCCTGAAACATCAGCCACAAAGCATTTAAAGTTTCCATTATCAAAGCCTTCTTTTTCGAGGTCTTCAATACTTACTTCTACATCTTCGAGATGATTTTCATGTGCCGCCAGTTCTTTGATAAGTTCCAGTACCTGGTTCATATCTTCCCGTTTGGCTTCGCGTATTGTATATTCCATAATTCAGATTTTTAACAAAAATACGGATTGAATTCCATAAGCCCCTTAAAGCCGTCTTAAAGCATGCCTTTCTTTTGGAGGTAGGAATGCATTCCTTCTTCATCCATTTGTACCGTATCCCAATCTTCCATCACCCTGGCACCACTTCTTCGGTAAAAATCGGCGGCATCTTTATTCCAGTTTAAAACAACCCACTCAGTACGTTTTACCCCCTGTTCCGAGGCAAATTTTATAACTTCTGTATAAAGTGCGGAACCAAGTCCTTTTCCTCTGAAACTTTCTCTTACAATAAGGTCTTCCAGGTGCACGGTCTTTCCTTTCCAGGTAGAATATCTAAAATAGACAAGTGCCATTCCTTCAATATTTCCGTCGGCTTCAGCTACAAAACATTGAAAAGCGGGATATTCTCCAAAGCCATCTTTAATAAGATCATTTTCGTCTATGATCACTGCTTCAGGTTCTTTTTCAAAAACGGCCAGTTCCTGGATAAGTGTTAAAACCTCACCCATATCTTCTTTACGGGCTTTTCTAATAGTAATATTCATGAAACATAATTTTTTAGTAATAAATGTTAGTTAGATACAAATTTCAACCCTATAATGGAGAATATAAGAGTGCTTATAAAGAATAATCTCCAGAAGCTCGCAGGTTCTTCAAATACAAATATGCCCAAGAGTACGGTTCCTACCGCTCCAATTCCTGTCCATACCGCATAAGCTGTTCCAATGGGTAATTCCCGGGTTACCTTCACAAGCAAAAACATGCTAATAGATAAACATATTAAAAATCCGGCATACCAGAAAGTTGCTTCAGTACCGGTAGCTTTTTTGGCATATCCGAGGCAGGCGGCAAAGGCGACTTCAAATAAACCTGCGATAATGAGTAAGATCCAATTCATATTAGGAAGAAGGATGGTTTGTTTTTCAAAAACAAATCTAATCAATCGTTTACTTTATGCGCGAAAACGTTATAGTAAGTCTATTTTTTGATATATTTTAGCCCTCAAAAAAGAAATTATGCCTAAGCCAAATCAAACTCTCGGGGAATTTATCATTGAAAATCAGTCAGATTTTCCAGGCTCCTCAGGAGAACTTTCAAGATTGATCAACTCATTGAGACTGGCAGCTAAAGTGGTAAATCATGAAGTGAACAAAGCTGGGCTTGTAGATATTATCGGGGCTTATGGCGAAACCAATATTCAGGGGGAAGATCAGCAAAAACTGGATGTGTATGCGAACAATAAATTTATCCAAACCCTTACCAACAGGGAAATTGTTTGTGGGATCGCTTCCGAGGAAAATGATGATTTTATCCAGATTAAAGGCCACAATGGGGATCACCAGAATAAATATGTTGTGTTAATGGATCCTTTGGACGGCAGTTCTAATATTGATGTAAATGTTTCTGTAGGAACTATTTTTTCGATCTATAAAAGAGTAACACCCGTTGGAACTCCGGTTCAAAGTAAAGATTTTCTTCAACCGGGAAATAAGCAGGTGGCTGCGGGATATATTATCTATGGTACTTCAACGATGCTGGTTTATACTACCGGGCATGGTGTGAATGGTTTCACGCTGAACCCGGCACTGGGCTCATGGTATCTTTCGCATCCAGATATGAAATTCCCTGAAGAAGGTCAGATATATTCTATAAACGAGGGGAACTATGTGCATTTTCCGCAGGGGGTAAAAGATTATATTAAATATTGCCAGAAAGAAGAAGGGAACAGGCCATACACCTCCAGATACATAGGGTCTATGGTTTCAGATATTCACAGGAATATGATCAAGGGAGGGATATTTATGTATCCAAAAAGCTCTAAGAACAGCAGCGGGAAATTAAGGCTCTTGTATGAGTGTAATCCCATGGCGTTTTTAACTGAACAGGCCGGCGGAAAGGCCAGCGACGGTTTTCAAAGAATACTGGATATTGAGCCAGCAGAATTACACCAACGCGTACCTTTCTTCTGCGGAAGCATAAAAATGGTGGAAAAGGCAGAAGAATTTATGGCAAAAGCCGAAGATAAAGATTAATCTTATTCGGCTTCTTTCTCAAGTAAGTAACGATAATCCTCAAAATTCAATTGTCCACTGAAGATCTGGATAGAACGTTTAATAATACCCTCAGAAGCCTGGCTGGAAAAACCAAGGCCAATTGCGTATCTCTTGATTAACTCAGTTTCTTCGTCATCGATAATATGATCGGCGAAAATGATCCTGAATAGATCATGAAGGCGCTCTAACCTTCTTTCAACACTATTGTAAGATGATAATGGAAATGCTTTCGGGTTTTCTATAACCCGGTCGTATTCTTCCTGACTTATATCAAGTTTTCTCGCAAAGCGTTTAAGCAGTAGTTCTTCATCGTCGTTAATCTCCCCGTCAACGGCGGCAAGATTTACAATAGAAGCAAAATGACTGAGGTTACGTAGGTGCTCTCCCGAGCCGAATAAATCTGAAAAGGACATTATTGTATCAATTTTATACTACAAATATAGTCAAACAAGTAAGTTTTTAGTGTCTGTAGAAGTTTAAAAATAAAGCTAGTCAATCGCTAATCTTTTCTTAATCCTTTCAAGTTAAATGTGCATTTATTTAAATTCATTGTTCTTCAAACGAAATAATGAAAACACCGTTATTAGCTTTTAACGAAAAAGGGATCTATTGTGCAGCGGCAGATGTATACCTCGATCCCTGGAAACCGGTAGACAAAGCTATTATTTCTCATGGCCATGCCGATCATTCCAGATGGGGTCATAAAAAATATATCACACATCATAGCAACGTACCTATCATTAAACATCGATTGGGTGATATTGTGGTTTCGGGGGTGGAATGGAACGAACATTTTACCATCAACGGAGTAAAATTTTCGCTACATCCAGCCGGGCATATTATAGGTTCTTCACAGATAAGGGTAGAATATAAAGGAGAAGTCTGGGTTTTTACCGGTGATTATAAAACTGAAAATGATGGCGTTGCTGTTGCCTATGAACCAGTAAAATGTCACACATTTATTACGGAATGTACCTTTGGCCTGCCCGCATTTAAGTGGACGCCTCAAAAACAGGTTTTTGAGGATATCAATAACTGGTGGCAGCAGAATCAGCAAGATGGAAGAGCTTCCGTTTTATTTGGGTATTCCCTGGGAAAAGCCCAGCGTTTATTAAAACATCTGGATACTTCCATTGGTAAGATTTATACTCATGGCGCCATTGAAAACATGACCGAGGTGCTAAGAGAGCAAATCCATTTTCCGGAAACTACACGAATCACCAGGGAAACCAAAAAAGAAGAAATTAAAGGAAATATCGTATTAGCGCCGGGAAGTGCTCATGGGACTACCTGGATCAGGAAAATGGTGCCTTATGTTACGGCTTCAGCAAGTGGTTGGATGACGTTTCGGGGAGCGAGAAGGAGGAGGGCGATAGATAAAGGCTTTGTGCTGAGCGATCATTGTGACTGGCAGGGATTGCTAACCTCCATTAAGGAAACCGGTTGCGCAAAAGTGATTTGTACGCATGGGTATACAGATATTTTTTCAAGATATCTTCGGGAGCAGGGATACGACGCCAGAACAGAAGAAACGCAGTATGAAGGAGAAGCAGGTGCGATGGAAAGTGATAAAGAAAAAGATTCAGAATGAGGGCATTTGCAGATCTTATAAAAACCCTGGATAGTACCAATAAAACCACATTAAAGGTAGAGGCGCTTACCGAATATTTCAAACAGGCGCCGCCTAAAGATAAAGTGTGGACTATTGCCATTCTTAGCCACCGTCGTCCTCCACGTCCGGTGAATACCACCCTCATGCGTGAATGGGCTTCAGAATTGGCTAAAATTCCGCTTTGGCTTTTTGAAGAATCCTATCATATTGTAGGGGATCTTGCTGAAACCATAGCCCTTGTAATTCCCCCTGCAGATGATTCTACTGGGAAAAGTCTGAACCAGTTTTTACAGGAAATCCTTGAGCTAAAGTCGAAGTCTGAACAGGAAAAGAAAGCTTATCTATTGGAAAACTGGTTAAACCTTAATTATTACGAACGCTTTGTTTTTACAAAACTTATTACAGGAAGTTTTCGAATAGGGGTGAGTCAGAAATTAATGACCCGGGCTCTTTCCAAAGCGACAGAAATAGACGAAGATATTCTTGCCTATAAATTGATGGGTAACTGGGAACCTTCAAAAATCACTTATAACAAGCTGATCCTGGAAGAGAATGAAGAAGATTTTCTTTCGAAACCCTATCCTTTTTATTTGGCTTATGCTATTGAAGGTGAACCAAAAGAATTGGGAGATGTTGCTGAATGGAGTGCCGAGCATAAATGGGATGGTATCCGTTCCCAGGTAATTATTAGAAATAACGAGCTATTTGTCTGGAGCCGTGGAGAGGAGCTGGTTACAGATAAATATCCGGAATTTAAAGCTTTTGTAGAAGCTATTCCTAACGGAACAGTGTTGGATGGCGAGATTTTACCTTTTCCGAAGGGAGAAATAGGAACTTTTAAGGATCTTCAAAGCCGTATTGGACGCAAAAATATTTCGAAAAAACTGTTGGAGAAGACACCAGTAATTTTAAAAGCTTACGATATTCTAGAATGGGAAGGTGAAGATATTAGAAGTATGGCTTTTGGAAAACGAAGAGAAATTCTGGAAGATTTATATAGAAAAGTGTCTTCTGAAGATCTACCTTTTCATTTATCTGAAACAATAAGCTTCAAAAACTGGGAGGAAGCTGCTGCGGAAAGAGAGAATTCCCGCGAAGTGAAATCTGAAGGGCTGATGCTGAAAAGACTGGATTCCCCATATCTGGTAGGAAGGAAAAAAGGAGACTGGTGGAAATGGAAAGTAGATCCTTTAACGATAGACGGGGTATTGACTTATGCGATGCGCGGTCATGGTAGAAGAAGTAATCTTTTTACAGATTATACCTTTGGTTTATGGGATGAAGAAAAAAAGGAATTAGTGACTTTTGCCAAAGCTTATTCAGGTTTGACCGATAAGGAATTCAGAAGTCTGGATGCATGGATCAAAAAAAACACCCTGGAACGTTTTGGCCCGGTACGAAGTGTAACTCCACATCACGTATTTGAAATTGCTTTTGAAGGGATCGCAGAATCTAAAAGGCACAAAAGTGGGGTGGCCACTCGTTTTCCTAGAATTTTTCGCTGGCGAAAAGATAAAAAGATTGAAGAGGCCAATACCCTGGAAGATTTAAAGAATTTAATTCCCTGATATTGAACTTAAACCTGCAAGGTTTTAAAACCTTGCAGGTCTTGGAATGATAGATTTTAGTAATTAAAATGAACAGAACTGATCTTACTAATCTGGCTGAAAATTGGTTCTCTGGTCGGGGATGGAAACCTTTCAGGTTTCAGAAAGATACATGGAAGGCCTATTTGCAAAAGAAAAACGGTTTGCTCAATGCTCCTACCGGAAGTGGAAAAACCTACGCTCTTTGGGTGCCGATAATATTGGATTATATCAAAAAAAATCCCGATTATAAAACCAGGCATAAAAAGGGATTAAAAGCTATCTGGATTACTCCGCTTAGAGCACTATCGGTTGAAATTGAGCAGGCGGCGAGCAGGTTTGCAGAGGAAATGGGAACTCAGTTCACCGTAGGAATTCGAACCGGGGATACTTCACAAAAGGAAAGAGCCGATCAGAAAAAAGCAATGCCAGATCTTTTAATTACCACTCCGGAAAGTCTGCATCTTTTGCTTTCTTCGAAAAACTATGATAAGACATTCAAAAATCTCCAGGCTATTGTTATTGATGAGTGGCATGAACTTTTGGGGACTAAACGTGGTGTCCAGGTAGAGCTTGCGCTTTCCAGGTTAAAAACCATTTCCAGAAACCTTCGAATCTGGGGAATTTCAGCAACCATTGGAAATCTTGAGCAGGCGAGGGAGGTTTTACTGGGGCCTAATTCTAAGGAACTGGAAAATTCAGTAATGATAAAGGCGAAGCTGAATAAGAAAATTGAGGTTCGTTCCATTATTCCTGAAAAGATGGAAAAATTTCCGTGGCGGGGACACCTCGGCTTACATCTTTTAGATGAGGTGGTGCCTATTATTAATACTTCCAGAACCACCCTTCTTTTTACTAATACCCGGTCGCAATGCGAACTCTGGTTTCAAAAATTAATGCATAAATATCCTGAATTTGCCGGAGATGTAGCTATGCATCATGGGAGCATCAATAAAGAAACCAGACTATGGGTAGAACAGGCAATTAGAAATGAGAGTTTAAAAGCGGTGGTTTGTACCTCGAGCCTGGATCTGGGAGTGGATTTTGCACCTGTTGAAACCATCATCCAAATTGGCGGACCTAAAGGAGTTGCGAGGTTTTTACAGCGTGCAGGTAGAAGCGGTCACCAGCCTGGGAAAGTTAGTTTGATCTATTTTCTGCCTACCCATGCCATAGAACTTATAGAAGCTTCAGCCCTTCAAAAGGCGGTA
The DNA here is from genome assembly GCF_029937855.1 of Christiangramia sp. Lineage (GTDB taxonomy): Bacteria > Bacteroidota > Bacteroidia > Flavobacteriales > Flavobacteriaceae > Christiangramia. The sequence goes on along the minus strand of NZ_JAPYPC010000005.1, from coordinate 145,198 downwards.
CAAAAACAGGCCGTTGAAGACAGGATACCTTATTTGATGAGTTTTGATGTGCTGGTTCAGTATTTAAATTCCCTGGCCGTTTCCGACGGATTTTATCCCCAAGAGATATTTCCGGAAATCGCTTCAACTTTTTGCTTTCAGGGAATCACTTCAGAACAATGGATCTGGATACTAAATTTTATAACTAAAGGTAGCCAGAGTTTGCAGGCTTATGATGAATATAAAAAGGTAGAGATCGAAGAAGATGGAAGATTTAAAATAAATAATCGCGGAGTGGCCATGCGCCATCGCCTGCAAATAGGAACCATTGTAAGCGATGCCATGCTGAGTGTAAAATATATGAAAGGTGGTTATATTGGAACTATCGAAGAATGGTTTATTTCTAAATTAAAGCCGGGCGACGTCTTTACTTTTGCCGGTAGAAATCTGGAACTGGTGAGAATTAAAAATATGCAGGTGTTGGTAAGAAAATCATCTAAAAAAACGGCGAAAGTTCCCAGCTGGATGGGTGGGAGAATGACCTTCTCCGCACAAATGAGCGAATTGTTAAGGGAAGAAATGTATACGGCGGCAACGTTGGAAAACAGTGAAAAAACAAGTAAAGAATTAAAAGCTCTTTCAGGAATTTTCGAAAGGCAGAAAAAGGAATCTATTATTCCGAAAAGCGATGAATTTTTAATCGAAACTTTTAAAACCAGGGAGGGATTTCATGCGGTTTTTTATCCTTTTGAAGGAAGATTTGTTCATGAAGCTTTAGGAAGTCTGCTGGCTTACAGAATAAGTCTGTTATCGCCTATTAGCTTTTCTATCGCGTTTAACGATTATGGATTTGAGCTACTTTCAGATCAGGAAATTGATATGCAACAGGTTTTAGATAATGAGCTTTTTAGTGGAGAATATCTGATGGATGACCTTTATAAAAGTTTGAATGCAACGGAAATGGCCAGGAGAAAATTCAGGGATATTGCAGTAATTGCAGGACTTGTTTTTACAGGCTACCCCAATAAACTGGTGAAAAGCAAACACCTTCAGTCTAATTCCCAATTGCTGTTCAGCGTTTTTAAAGATTATGAAGAAGATAATCTTTTATATCAGCAGGCATTTAGGGAAACCTTTGAGCATCAGCTTGAAGAAGGAAGACTAAGGTTGGCACTGGAGCGTATAGGATCACAAAAAATAATATGGCGAAAATGCGAAAAACCAACGCCCTTTTCCTTTCCCATTATTACCGACAGGTTACGTGAAAAATTATCTTCTGAAAAACTGGAAGATCGAATTAAGAGAATGTTGAAACAGTTGGATAACTAATTATTCCCTTAATTGTTTGTCCAGGTAATGCCTTACTAGCTCTGTGGTAACTCCAAAAGCCACGTGAGCGAATAATTCATTTATCTGCATTCTAATAGGGACATCGGTGGGTTTAGGTTCCAAGCCAAGTATAGGCAACGAAGTTTCATGCGTAGAAGCCCAGGTGGTAGCACCAAAAATAACTCCATCCATGGGTCTAAGACCATTTCTATCCTTTTTCCCATACCCGTAAGCTGCTCCAAGCGAACCGCCCATAGGAATATTCACCAACTGTTCTGCCAGAGCTTCGTTTTGAGTACTAACCGGAGTGCCGGTTATTTTTGTAGATAATTCATCTACGATCTTTATTTGAGCCGAACGCTGTTCTATCTTTCTAACCGGAAGATATTGTTCAATCAAACTTTTTACGGCAGATCCGGCTAGTCCGCCAATAAAACCAGAAATCAGGCTACGACTGGTATTAGACATGTATGAATCCTTTTGAAGAAAAGTACTTACGCTCATAATCTTTTTCATTTTTACAGTTTAAAACTATTTAAACGTCTTTATTTGAACAATCATTTAACATCTATTTGGCATTGCTGCCTTAAAATTGATATTTTTGAATATGGAGGAAAAACTAAATATTGCTTTTATACAGGCAAACCTGAATTGGGAAGATGCAGAGGCTAACAGGAAGCTTTTTTCAGAAGAAATAGATAAAATTTCGGAGGATGTTGAACTGATTATTCTGCCGGAAATGTTTACCACTGGATTTAGTATGAAGGCTGAAAAGTTAGCAGAGGAAACAGAAGCTGATACCTTGACCTGGATGCGTAAAATAGCAAAGGAAAAATCTTCAGCAGTAACAGGAAGTGTAATTATTTCTGAAAATAGCAATTATTATAATCGTTTATTCTTTGTGTTTCCAGATGGGTCATATAAGCTCTACGATAAAAGACATACGTTCACCCTTGCTAAAGAAGATCAAACCTATACCGCCGGAACAGAAAGACTTATTGTTGATTATAACGGGTGGAAAATTTGTCCGCTAATTTGTTATGATCTTCGGTTTCCTGTCTGGGCGCGTAATACGGTAGATTACGATCTATTGTTGTATGTTGCCAACTGGCCGGAGAAAAGGGTGAATGCCTGGGATGCACTGCTTAAGGCGCGGGCAATCGAGAATATGGCATACTGTATTGGAGTGAATAGAACGGGTGAAGATGGGGATGGTTATGTGTATAACGGACATTCGGCAGCCTATGATCCGCTGGGGATAGAACTTACCGAATTAAACCGTTCAGATGAATTTATTGCTGAATTCAGTATCGAAAAAGAAAGTCTTAAGGAAGTAAGAACCAAGCTGAAATTCCTGCAGGATCGCGATAGTTTTACTCTAAACTAAAGGTCTCTACCTGGTCCCAGTTGCTTCTTACATTAATAGTATCACGATAATAAAGTATTCTTTCGGGCTTACGTTTTTTGAGGTAGTTTCCGGTATCCCATTTCATATTTGAATTGGTATCATAGATCACGCGCACAAGAAAATCCCCGGGATTTAGGAATTCGAAAGTGAAATTTCCTGAATTTTCAGAATATTTTTCGGCTATAACATCTCCTTTAGTATTGGTTAGCTGAACAATTACAGGAAACGACCTGATATTTTGAATATTCAGGATAATCTTCCCATAATCTTCCAGCGCCTTGGTTCTAAGACTTTGCACCAGAGTATCATTAGTTTCCTGAAAAAGATCTGTGATCGCACCCGGAAATGCTGAAACCTGGTAGTTATTAGAAGGAGCTTTTTCAAACTTTAAAACCACTTCGTTTCGCATTGGAAAGAATTCTGTGGTGAAAGGAACTTCAGAAGAATCCTTGTCCATCACTCTAATGAATTCATCATTATGAGCTACGATGGGCGTATTTGCCAAAAATTTAAAGTTTTTATTAATTCCGCCAGATTCTGCACTAACTTCTAGTGAATCCCTGTCCATAGTTCCCAGTCTTGCAAGTAATGTATCCCTGGTTTTTGGGGTAACTACCTCAAAGCTTAGACTGTCCAGTTCAGGTTTAATATTATACCAATAATAAAGGCTGTCTTTAGCCGGGTCTTTTACCACCCGGTATTCGTAACCTACGGGTTTGCCTGAAAGTAAATTAATATCTAGGCTATCCAGGTCTACAGTGCCTTCATAACCAAATAAAATTTTGTGGCCTTTTACATGGGAAGGACGTTTCGGTTTAAAATCCAGTTCTTCCTTAAATACGGTAATATCATAAGTGCTGTCTGTTGGGATAGTAATATTTTCAGCAATAAAGCCAATTTTTTCACTGCCGGGATTATATAGGTAATTATCATTTTTATCCATGATACCCACCATCCTGTAAGTTCCGGCTTTTAGATTTTCAAGGGAAAATGCGAACGTACTATCCTGCGAATAGGTAACATATCTTGGTGTTTCTTTGTACACAATAGAGTCTGTGTAGGTAGAATCTACCTCATATAGCATGACTGAAACTGGTTGGGAAGGTGCTTTTAATTTGGCATCTTTCACCGTTCCCGAAACCATAAGGGAATCTATATAGTCACCTGTAGAAAATACATATTTAAAATAATTAAAAGGATTGGATTCATTATTGTCTACAATGCTTTTCCCGAAATTGATGGTGTAGGTTGTATTTTCTTCCAGCGTGTCAAAAATTTCTATTTTAATGTCTTTTCTCGCAGTTCCCAACGGCATGATATTGGGTTTGGGAGTCATTGGAGGAGAAATTATAATTTGCTGTTGTGGCTTGTCTAATTTTATATATTCATCAAAATAGATCCTAATTTCTTCCTTATCAAATTGGGTGCTGTAATTCTCGGGATTCGCCCGGATAAATTTTGGAGGTTCTTCATCTATAGGACCTCCCTCTGGCATTCCTTTTTTAGCACATTGTACCAAAGTAAATAGCAAGATCAAAACAATTAAAAATCCGGGTATCTTTTTTTTCATAGATGAAAAACTGAAATCTTTTTAGCAAAGAAACAATTATTTTGAATTACAACGCAAAGCTTAATCTGTAATTGCCATGGTAGCAATACTAATTTTCACATCTGGAATTTCGTAAAGTTTGTGAATGCAGGCTTCCAGCGTGGCTCCTGTGGTTACCAGATCATCAACCAAAAGTATATGCTTTCCTTCAATTTTTGCTGAATTTTCAACTGCCAGGGTTTCTTCCAGTTTTCCCCATCGGGATAAGCGATCTTTAAAGGTTTGGGTCTGGGTAGCATCTATTTTCAGAAGAACATTATCCACATATTCTGCATTTATGGCTGCCGCAATTTCTTTTCCAAAATCTTCCACCTGATTGTAACCTCGTTGGCGTAGCCTGGTTTTATGTAGTGGCACTGGTATAACCACTCCAATATTATCACCCCAGCCAGAATTTGAAAGTTCTGTACCCAGCCATTTGCCTAAAAAAGAACCAATCTCCCTGTGTCCCCTATATTTAAGATCATGAATTAAACGCTGAACACCAGCTTTTTTTCTAAAGTGCAATAATGCCGTAGCTTTTTCTATCTTTACTCTGCCATAGAATACTTTTTTAACAGGGTTCTCGTTATCATGGTGGTAACTGGTAATTGGCAGGTCATGCAGGCAGGAAGTACAAATTAACTTTTCGTTTTTAAGCAATTCTGCCTCACAAATGTGACACAGTCTAGGATAAAGAAGATTGACGAAATCGTGAAACATTTGTTAATGGCTTGTACCATACATGGTTAAACATCTAAATTTACGAACTAAATTAAACTTATGATGACAGAAAAAAAGAATAATACCGCTTTAAAGATTTTAACCGGTATTCTTGCTGTAGCCCTGGTTGCGCTTAGCATTTATACTATAAAGTTTTATAATGAGGAGAAAGAAAATAAAGAGATCCTGCAGAAGGAAAAATCGGTGATAGAAGATGAACTTAATGAGCTAATCGTAAAATACGATGATGCCATTGAGGAAAATGAGATCATGGATCAGGATCTTGTGAATGCCAGAGATCGAATTTCAAGATTACTGGATTCAGTACAGGATAATGAAGCCAATCTTGTATTAATTTCCAGGTATAGAAGGGAAATTGGTAATTTAAAAGCTGAAAAAGACCGTCTCTTTAGAGTGGTAGATAGCCTGAGTGCGCAAAATCAAATGCTTTCCACTTCGCTTGACAGTACAAGTGTAGCCCTGGAGCAGCGAACTAAGTTGTCTGATTCTTTACAAACGACTAATCAAAGCCTTTCTACGAAGGTTGACAAAGCTTCCAGGTTAAAGATCACCAGCCTTTCAGGTGAAGGAGTCATCGTAAGAAATAGCGGGAAGCTGGTAGAGAACGATAATAATCGTCGGGTAGACCAGATTCGAACCTGTTTTACCATTACTTCTAATGATCTGGCTGATGCTGGTGAAAAAAATATGTACGTTCAGGTATATAATCCGGAAAATGAACTTGTGGGTGACGAGCTGGTAGTACAGCATGAAGGAGGCACGATGGTATATAGTGCGGCCTCAAAAGTTTTCTACGAAAACGATGAACTGGATGTGTGTATCCTGGCCAACACCAATGAGGATAGATTACTGGAAGGTAACTACAAAGTATATGTATATAATGATGCAGTGCTTCTTGGTAATGGAAGTTTCACGCTGAATTAATTATAATTAAATAATTTAAACACCGTCCTGGATATTATTCAGGGCGGTTTTTTTATTTTTGCGCCATGGCAAATCAAGAAGATCTTTTTAAAAACGTAATATCCCATGCCAAGGAGTATGGATATATTTTCCCATCCAGTGAAATTTATGACGGTTTAAGTGCCGTTTATGATTATGGGCAGAATGGTGCTGAACTGAAGAAAAATATCAAAGATTACTGGTGGAGGAGCATGACGCAGCTTCACGAGAATATTGTGGGAATAGATGCCTCGATCCTGATGCACCCCACAACCTGGAAAGCTTCAGGTCACGTAGATGCATTTAATGATCCTCTTATAGATAATAAAGATTCTAAAAAGCGTTATCGTGCAGATGTTTTGGTAGAAGATTATGCTGAAAAATTGCTTCAGAAGGCTGAAAAGGAAATTACTAAAGCAAAAAAACGCTTTGGAGCAGATTTCGATGAAGAAATGTATAAGCAAACCAATCCGCGTGTAAAACGATATTTGGGAGACCGGGAAGAAATTCTTGCGCGTTTGGCAAAATCCCTTACTAATGAGGATTTGGAGGATGTAAAGGCACTGATTGAAGAATTGGAAATCGCCGATCCTGAAACCGGATCTAAGAACTGGACAGAGGTAAGACAATTTAACCTGATGTTTGGCACAAGGCTTGGGGCATCAGCAGATACAGCTACACAGTTATATCTCCGTCCGGAAACTGCCCAGGGGATATTTGTAAACTTCCTGAATGTTCAGAAAACGGGAAGAATGAAGATCCCTTTCGGGATTGCTCAAATAGGGAAAGCCTTCAGAAATGAGATCGTTGCCAGGCAATTTATCTTTAGAATGCGGGAATTTGAGCAAATGGAAATGCAATTTTTTGTACGTCCTGGAGAAGAGTTGGAATGGTATGAAAAATGGAAAGAAATACGCCAAAACTGGCATAGATCGCTAGGTCTTGGTGAGGAAAACTATCGTTTTCACGATCACGAAAAATTGGCTCACTATGCAAATGCTGCTACAGATATAGAATTTAATTTTCCTTTTGGTTTTAAAGAACTGGAAGGAATTCATTCCAGAACAGACTTCGACCTTAAAGCTCATGAAGAGCATTCAGGGAAAAAATTGAGATTTTATGACCCTGAACTGAAGGAGAGTTATGTGCCTTATGTTATTGAAACCTCTATTGGATTAGACAGGATGTTCCTTTCTGTGCTTTCTTCCTCTTTAAGAGAAGAAGATCTGGGAGATGGTAATACAAGGACGGTTTTAAAACTTCCTGCGGTACTGGCTCCAACAAAAGCAGCGATTTTGCCATTGGTCAAGAAAGATGGTCTTCCGGAACTGGCCCAAAAGATCTTTGATGATCTAAAGTGGGACTTCAAAGTGCAATATGATGAGAAAGACGCCATTGGAAGAAGATATCGTCGCCAGGATGCAGCGGGAACGCCACTCTGTATTACCGTAGATCACGATTCTTTAGAAGACAATGCTGTAACTGTTAGGTTCCGTGATAGCATGGAACAGAAAAGGATAGCGATTGAAGAATTGGATGCCTTAATAAGACAGGAAACCGACTTTAAAACATGGATGAAAGGCTTTTCGCAATAAATTTTCAGAAATAAATAAAAATTTTAAAAGGCAATTGATTTATTAATTGCCTTTTTTATTTCAATTAAATCGATTATGTCTATTTTTAGAAAATATTGTAGAAAGACTCCTTATGATGAAAAAATTACTATCTCTAATTTCACTTTTTTTCGTTTTTCATCTTGCTGCTTTTTCACAAAACCAGGAAAAAGCGGGCCCAACATTTATAGATTCTGCCAATGTTATAAAAACAGGGGCCTTGTCTAAGGCAAAATTGATAAAGGATTTTGAGAAACCAAAATTATATAACCCCAGAAACCGTGGTATTAACAAAGTGGTTCCTGGAAAAGGTCTTCCAAGGGGAATAGATCCAGCGTTGCAAAGCAAAATGGGAGAGATTCCTGTAAAAGCTCCAATTCTAACCTTTGATGGAGCTTCCACCAGATCTACTCCCTCAGATCCTACGGGTGCAGTAGGTAGAAATCATTATGTAAATGCGTGGAACAGCGCTTTCGCAATTTGGGATAAAGAGGGAAACCAGGTACTTCCACCTTCATCTTTGGAAAGCATAGGCGGTGCTTTTAGCGGTGAAAATGATGGGGATCCTATCGTATTTTATGATGAGGCTGCAAATAGGTTTGTGCTTATGCAATTTAGCGCAACACCTGGTAGCGGCAGTAGCACTCCGGCTGCATTGTTATTTGCGGTTTCCCAAGGAGGGGATCCGGTAAATAGTGGTTGGTTTACCTATCGTTTTAACCTAGAGTCATTACCAGATTATCCAAAAATTTCTTTATGGAATGGTGGATATTATATCACTACCAACAAAGATGCCCTGGAACCACAGGGAAAGGAAATTGTTTATGTGCTGGAAAGGGATAGAATGCTTCAGGGGGATGATAATGTGAGCATCCTAGGTTTTCCTCTTCCGGGAATACAAAACAATGGTTTTTACAGTCCGGCTGGATTCAGCGTAATGGGTGGCGATTTGCCTCCACCGGGTGATGCGCCAATAATTTATTTGCAGGACGATGGATGGGCCGGTGTAAATCAGGATCATTTAAAATTATGGTTGATAAATGTAGATTGGAGTAACCCTGGAGCTTCTACTATTGAAGAAAGTCAGGAAATAACCAATGGAGTTTCTCCTTTTACAGCCACTTTTGACGGGGGTGGATTTCAGAATCTACCGCAACCTGGAGAAACTCCGGAAATAGATGCACTACAGGCCGCCATGATGTATATGACGCAATACAGGCGTTTTGGAACTCATAATTCAGTGGTAATGAATTTTGTAGTAGATATCGAACCAACTGCGGCCAAACATGCAGGGATTAGATGGTATGAATTAAGACAACAGGCAGATGGAGCACCGTGGACTGTGTATCAGGAAGGCACGTATGCTCCAGATGGTAGCGACCGTTTTAGCGGAAGTATAGGTATAGACGCTCGGGGAAATATCGCCATGGGTTATACAGTATTAAATGACAATCCTTCCAACCCAATTTTTCCATCGATACGATATACCGGCAGGTTTGTAAATGATGAATTAGGTTTAATGACCATCCAGGAAGAATCTATTGTGGAAGGAAATAGTCCACAGCCCCGCCCGGAAGGTAGATACGGGGATTACGCACACTTGAGTATAGATCCGGTAGATGACCTTACTTTTTGGCATAATGCTGAATATTTTGAAGGTGCAGACAGGTTAAATAAGGTGGGAGTTTTTCGTATTGCTGCAAATGAACCAAACGACCTTGGAGTGGTGGCCTTATTAAATCCGGAAGATGCAACGCTTACAGCTTCGGAAACAATCACAGTAAGAATAAGAAATTATGGTACCAATGCCCAATCTAATTTTGAAGTGACCTATAATGTTGATGGCGGGCAGCAGGTGACAGAAATTTTTGAAGAAACCATTGCTGCAGAAAGTTCAGCAGAATTTACCTTTGAAGAAACCGCAGATCTTTCTGACATTGGAGAAATTTATACGATCACTATTGCTACTAATCTGGAAAATGATTCCAATACCAATAATGATGCTTTTGAAGCCGAAGTAAAAAACCTCCCTCCCAATGATATTGGGATAACTTCCATAGATTCTCCATTTACCGGCGAAAATTTGACAAGTACAGAAGAAGTTACTGTTACCATATCTAATTTAGGAGGTGAGCCACAGCAGGATTTTCCGATAAGCTACCAAATAGGTAATAACGCACCGGTTGTTGAAACCTATAATCAGGTGCTTGAGGTTGGGGAAGATGCGATTTATACCTTTAATAGAACTGCTAATTTATCGACCTTCGGAACTTACAAAATAGAGGCAAGGACGAGATTAGAAAATGATTTTGATCCTACCAATGATGCTGAAGTTATCTCTGTATCCAATTTAAATTGTATCCCTGAAGGCTCAGATTGTTCACAAGGCGACGGGATCTTCTATTTTGAACTGGGAGAAATCCTCAATGAAAGAATTCCCTGTACTACAGGATATATAGACTTCAGTGTAAACTCTACTAATCTTGACAGGTCCCAGGGTGATTACACGGTAACCGTGGAAACAGGTTTTGCTGAAGGAGAAAGGGAAAAATTCTCTTTATGGATAGATTTTAACGATAACGCCGTATTTGAAGATGAAGAACGTTTGATCACTTCAGAAGTTATTCCGCAGGCAAATCAGCCTTTTTCCTATGACTTTTCCATACCTCGAAATGCGAGCCTGGGCCAACATCTATTAAGGATACGGGCGGGTGACACCGATTTTGCCGGAAATTTGAACGATCCCTGTTCCGTAATGACCTATGGAACCACTCATGATTATTCGGTAAATATTACTGACAGCACCCTGGATATTGAAGACTTTATTTTAGATGAAGCTGAACTTGTGGTAGTCACCGATCCTTTTAGGGAAAATCAATACCGGGTGATCATGGAAACGAGCTTTGACCAGCCTTTACGAATTACGGTACACGATATTCGCGGCCAGCGATTGATAGAAAACCAGGTACTCAACGATGGGGATGCCTATGTGTATGAACTCGATATGTCATATGCAGCCAGAGGAGTATATCTTGTTAGGGTTGGAACCCGAAAAGTTGGTAAAGTCAAACGTTTCATAGTGAAGTAAATTTTTAAAGGCCAAATTATGATCTGTTCTTGGATTTAGTGCAGATAGCCTTATTTTTGAAAAAATTCAAAGTACATGACCATTATTTCCTATAACGTAAACGGCATTCGTGCCGCCATGCGCAAAGGTTTTTTAGACTGGCTTCAGCAATCAAATCCCGATATAGTTTGCATACAGGAAATTAAAGCCCATCCGGAACAATTAGATGTTTCAGAATTTGAGAAAGCCGGATATCCCTTTCATTATTGGTATCCAGCAACAAAAAAAGGATATAGCGGAGTAGCAATTCTCAGCAAAACCGAACCTAAGAATGTTTCTTACGGAACCGGGATAGACTATATGGATTTTGAAGGAAGGAGTATTCGTGCAGATTTTGAAGATTTTTCGGTGATGAGCCTTTATTTACCTTCGGGAACCAACATAAACAGGTTGGAACTCAAGTTTAAATTCATGGACGATTTTCAGCGGTATATAGATCAGCTAAAACTGGAAATCCCAAATTTGATTATTTCCGGAGATTATAATATTTGTCATGAAGCTATAGATATACATGACCCTGTTCGGCTTAAAAATGTTTCAGGTTTTCTTCCTGAAGAGCGAAGATGGATTGATGGTTTTATGAAAAATGGATTTATAGACTCCTTTCGCTATTTTAATGAGGAGCCAGATAATTATTCGTGGTGGAGTTACAGGGCCAATGCCAGAAATAATAATAAAGGATGGCGTATTGATTACAATTTGGTTTCTCAGCCTTTAAAAGATCGCTTAAAGCGGGCAGTTATTTTGCCGGAAGCATACCATAGTGATCACTGCCCCGTTTTAGTAGAAATAGAATAATAATATGATAAAGATTAGATTTACCGCTGTTTTAGCATTGTGCATATTGATGAGTTCCTGTGTTTCTTCAAAAAAATACGGAGAACTTGAAAGTAAAAATGCCGATTTACAAAGAAAGAATCGTTCGATGAATGATGAGCTTGAAAACTTCAGAAGCTCCAGTGCAGAAATGGAAAGAGAATTAACTACTCTTAAAACTGATTTTGAAACGATCACCACCGAGCGAAATCAACTTATGGAAAAGCTTACGGCGCTTCAGAAGAATTATGAAAGTCTGGAGAAATCCTATGATGCTTTAGAACAAAATAGTTCTGCTGCCATCGCAGAGAATTCCAGGCAAAACAGGGAATTGCTGGCACAGTTGGATGAAAAAGAAGCAGCTTTGATCCAGGAAAAAAACCGGCTGGAGAAACTGGAAAAAGATTTGGCCTTTCGTTCTCAAAGAATTGATGAACTGGAAAGTGTGATCGCGGCAAAGGACGCTAAGATGAATGCTTTAAAAAATGCTGTTTCCAATGCACTTACCAATTTTGAAGGCAAGGGATTGAGTGTGGAACAAAGGGATGGCAAGGTGTACGTTTCTATGGAAAATAAATTACTTTTTGATTCCGGAAGCTGGGCTGTAAATTCTGAAGGTAGAAAAGCCGTACAACAGCTTGGGACCGTGCTGGCTCAAAATCCGGATATAGCAGTTTTAATTGAAGGGCATACAGATAATGTTCCTTACGGCGGAAGCGGGCAATTAAAAGACAATTGGGATCTTTCTACCAAAAGGGCCACTGCAATTGTGCAGATTTTGCGGGACAATGCAAATATAGATCCGCAAAGTTTAACGGCTGCGGGAAGAGGGGAATATGCTCCGGTAGCTTCTAATGATACCGAAACCGGAAAAGCCAAAAACCGAAGAATTGAAGTGATCCTCACCCCAAAACTGGACGAAATAACCAGGGTTTTAAACGAAATAGATTAAACGATAATGAAATATACCAATCTTCCAAATACCGATATAAAAGTTAGTAAAATTTGTCTGGGGTCTATGACCTGGGGACAGCAGAATACTGAAGCTGAAGGGTATGAGCAAATAGAGTACGCCCTGGATAAAGGAGTGAATTTTATTGATACTGCCGAGATGTATTCGGTTCCTGCAAAACCCGAAACTCAGGGCAGCACAGAAAAAGTGATTGGTTCCTGGTTGAAGAAAACCGGTAGGCGTGATGAGGTGGTGATCGCTTCTAAAATCGCCGGCCCTGCTGAAATGGTTTCCCATATTCGGGAAGACCTTGGTTTTCATAAAGCAGCGCTGGAAGATGCTATTGATAAAAGTTTAAAAAGGCTTCAAACAGATTATATAGACCTTTATCAATTACATTGGCCTGAGCGGCAAACCAATTTCTTTGGAAAAAGAGGTTATAATCATGATGAAGATGAGCAGTGGGAAGATAATTTCAGGAGGGTGCTGGAAAACTTAAAATATTTTATCGACAAAGGAAAGATTAGGCAGATTGGTCTTTCTAATGAAACGCCCTACGGGCTGATGCGTTTTCTGGAAGAAAGTAAAAATGATCTGCCCCGGGTGGTTACGGTGCAAAATCCTTACAATCTACTAAATAGAAAAGATGAAATTGGTTTAACCGAAATCTGTCATCGGGAAAATGTAGGACTTTTTCCATATTCCCCTTTAGGAATGGGGACTCTAAGCGGTAAACATCTGGACGGAATTAAAGAAAACACACGATTAAGCCTTTTTCCTCAGTATAGCAGATATTCCAATGAAGAAGCGGTAAAGGCCACTAGAAAATATAAGGAACTTGCAGATAAACATCATATGAGCCTAACTCATCTGGCGCTGGCATTTGTAAATCAGCAGCCATTTGTAACCAGCAACATTATTGGGGCCACGAGTTTAGATCAGCTAAAGGAAAATATTGCGAGTATAGATGTGGTACTTTCAGAAGAGATCCTTGAAGGGATCAATGAGATTCATAACTCAATTCCCAACCCGTCGCCTTAATGTACAGGCTGTACCAGGCTTTCATGAACATACATAGAGCGGTCTAAACTGTCGCGTACGTGAAACCAGTCGGCTGTTTTGCCCTGTACACTTAACATTTCCCCCTGTTTTCCTTTTTTGATGATAGATGAATTATTGGACGCAGGTTTATTCCTGAAATTTGCGGTAGAAGAATTCACTTTTAATCGTGATGAAATTTGCTGTTCCGGCAATTCGGTTAAATCAGGTTCCTCTGTCAAATAGACGAATCCCAGAGGATCTATGGCTCCTTCATTTCTTTTATAAATTCCAAAATGCAAATGCGGCGGAGTGGTTCTTGCATTTCCCGAATTACCCACAAACCCAAGTGTGTCACCAGGATTTACCCTATTGATACCGGGAACAATGCTGTCCAGGTGAGCATAGTATAAAGATTGATTTCGTTTACTATCCCTTAACCAAACCTGTTTTCCTCCAAGACCTTTCTCACCGGTAAATCCTACTCTGCCTGAAGTTGGAGCGACCACCGGTGTGCCTCTTTCTGCAAAAATATCAATACCTTCATGATTTCTCCTGCCCCCGTCCCGAATATCACCCCAGTAGCTGCCGATATCTGAATTTTCTCCATTTAAAACAGGGAAAAGATAGGTGGGGGATTTTTTTATTATAATCTGAAATGGTGTATTTGCCTCAATTTCCGGCTGAATAACAAGTTTATACAAGCCTTTTTCCCGGATCTCGAAAGCTAAAGATCGATTTTTTGGTGCTCCGGTTTTTATCCTTTCAAAAGAAGGATTTTCAGAACTTGTCTTCTTATAAAGTTCTGAAAAGATCAGGGTATTGGAGCTGTCTGTAATAATTTGAGCTTCTATTCTTTCGCCTGGAATGAGGTAGGTAGAGTAGGAATAGATTGCAAAATTCCGGGGTTTTAATTCACCTATTTCTCTGTAAGGTAATTCTATTTCGAGGCTGTCATTTAATGCCTGCGTCACCCGACTTTTCCAAAGCTCAAAAATTTCATCAGAAAATCCGTTATCCTTTATATATTGTTCTTTTTCTGAAAGCCCGGAAATAAGTTCTTCAGCTTTTTCCAGCTGCGAACAGGAAAAAAGTAGAAGACAGATTAAGAAATAGCCTATGTTTTTTAATTGCATTACATCCTCAAATGAGGTCAAATATAAGCAGTAATTATGCCATTTTTAGCCAAATAAGTGGCTAACAACATCTTCTATCTTTGCAACTTTTATAATGCGAATATGAAAATCTCCTTTCGGAATTTTACTTTGTTTAGAAACCATGATAGAGCCAAAACCAAGCTTTTCAGCTTCGATAATACGTTGCTCTATTCTGGTTACCGGTCTAATTTCACCGGCGAGTCCAACTTCAGCAGCAAAACAAGTATCTTTTTCTAAAGCGATATCTTCATTAGAAGAGAGAATGGCCGCAATAACTGCGAGGTCTATGGCGGGATCGTCCACACTAATTCCACCGGTTATGTTTAAAAATACATCTTTAGCGCCAAGCCGAAAACCAGCCCTCTTTTCAAGAACTGCCAGTAGCATATTCAGTCGTTTGGCATTGTAGCCAGTGGTAGATCGCTGTGGTGTGCCGTATACCGCTGTGCTTACCAACGCCTGGATCTCTATCATAAGAGGACGCATCCCTTCCAGAGTTGAAGCGATCGCGGTTCCACTTAAGTCCTCATCGTTTTTAGAGATTAAAATTTCAGAGGGATTAATCACTTCTCTTAAACCGCTGCCCTGCATTTCATATATTCCCAGTTCATGCGTAGAGCCAAACCTGTTTTTGTGAGCCCTCAAAATCCTGTAAACATGATTACGATCCCCTTCAAACTGAAGAACAGTATCTACCATATGCTCAAGAACTTTTGGGCCTGCAATACTTCCTTCTTTCGTGATATGGCCGATTAAAATTACCGGAGTGTTGCTTTCCTTGGCAAATTTAATGAGCTCTGCCGTACATTCCCTTATCTGGGAAATACTTCCAGGGGAACTTTCAATATAATCGCTGTGAAGTGTTTGAATGGAGTCTATAATAACCACTTCCGGCTCCACTTCTTCTACCTGACGAAAGATACTTTGAGTTTTTGTTTCGGTAAGGATAAAGCAGTTTGCGGGATTGGGATTTATACGTTCTGCCCGCATCTTGATCTGTTGCTGACTTTCTTCCCCGGAAACGTATAATACCTTATACTTTAAACCGAGCGATATTTGTAATAAAAGGGTGCTTTTTCCAATTCCCGGTTCACCGCCTAAAAGCGTTAGAGAACCTGGAACAAGACCACCGCCCAGTACCCGGTCCAGCTCATTGTTGCCGGTATTCATACGATTTTGAGGAGTATTCTCAATATCGCTAATGAGTAGTGGTTTTGAGGCTTTTTTCGCTTCCTTCTTTGCTGAAGTTTTCCAGTCTTTTGGATCAGGTTTCTGTACTAACTCTTCAACTATGGTATTCCAGTCTCCACAAGAATTGCATTTTCCCTGCCATTTTGAATACTGAGCCCCACATTTCTGACAATAATAACTTGTCTTTACCTTCGCCATTTAATCGATCTATTTTATGCTAATAACCGAAATCTTTTTTAATCGAATTGGCTTTTTCAAGCATAAAATCGGTATCTATAAATGCAATTTTCTCCTGGCCATACGCATTTTGATAGATTCGCATGGCTTTCTTTGGGTTGCCGGTTTCTTCTTCATATCTAGCTTCGAAGAAAGTGCCCAACATGGTTCCAGGATAATGATCAAAAGCCATTTTATATAATTCTTTATATTCTTCCCAGTTTCGGGTTTTTTCAATGGCCTTATAAACGGCCATAAAATCGTTGATGCTTATTTTCTTCTGAATTCCATATAATTCTTCGATAGAATTATATTTTTCAGCCAAAAATTGCGAAGGAGAGACAGAGGTCTGGAGTAAAATTTCGTTATAATCTTTTGTGGAAATAGGCCTGTAAATCTCGAACATGCTGGATATTGCTGAAGGAATTGCTTTTCCTACGAGAGAATAATGAGTTTCGTCCTCAAAATCCTGGAATTTATAGGCTACCAATTCATTTTCAATATTTTTGAGCTGATTATCGAAGCTTAATATATTCTTTTTAAGGTTTGGAATATCATCACTTCCAGTTGCCATATAATACCATTTTTTAGATTCGGCATTATTTAGGGCATTCGTAAGCCTATCGGCCATTTCAGGTGCGAGGTCCGGGCTTAGATTTACATATCCCTGAAAAATAGGAGTCTGTTTAAGAAGGTAATAATTAATAAAATTTGCGGTAAAATCATGGCCAACAATGATCCTGAAATTGGCCGTTCTGTATTTTTGATCTAACTGGGCAAGCAATTCCATCCCGATAAATTCAAAAAACTTCGCGCCTTTATCTACCGGAAGAAAATTGTTTTCGCTGTAGGAAGTATCTTCTGTTCTAATTCCATCCTGATTAATGCCTACAACTATCATTTCCGGTACATCTTCCCAGTAAGAATAATAATCTACCATCCCTGCTACGGGCTCGAATAAATAATCGCCATCAAGCACCACAACGACGGGGTAGCGTTTCTCTTTGTTTTTTTCGTAATTTCTTGGAAGCTGGATCTTTATCTGTCTTGTTTCTCCTAGTTTTTGAGAGGAAAAACTTTCATGTTTGATCTGTGAACTGCCCACTATAGGCAATGAAATTGCCATTAGCAATAGTAATAATCGTTTCATAGGTGTCATATTGATTCGGACCTACAATATAATTATTATTTTCTATTGTTTAAAAGCGGCAGTAAAATAAAGGATAAGCCCCCAAATATCAGGACTACAAAAGTTTGTGTCGCCCAGGAAATCCATCCGAAAGCTTCTGCAGCATGATCCTGAACCCCAAAAAACATCAATACACCTCCTACAGCCAGCGGATAGACGCCAATCCCGCCATTGGTAGCCGAGACGGCAAACGAGCCCACCACAAAAGCAGCCATGATAATTCCGGCTGGGGTATTTGCGGTTTCCGGAATGCTTAACTGAATAACAAAGAACATGATAAGGTACAAAGACCAAATAAAGACAGTATGAAATATGAAGGCCCATTTCTGTTCCATTTTCAGGATGCTCCTCATGCCTTCCAACAAACCTTTCGCTAGTTTTTTGATCTTCTTAAAGGGCCCCCAGGTGGATTGTTTTATAATATAAATTCCTATAACGATAAGGCCTACAAGACCAAGAAAAATTAAGAGGGTGTTGAGGGGTTTAATGTTTTGATCGTTCAGGTATATTAGGAGATCATCGGTTTGCAGGATCACAACAATCCCGATGATTAACATTAAAATTAAAAGATCTGCCACCCTTTCAGAAATAATGGTTCCGAAGCCTTTTTCAAAAGGAACCTTTTCATAAGTAGAAAGTGTGACTGCCCTTAATACTTCTCCTGAACGGGGAATGCCAAAATTAGCTAAATAAGCAACCATAACTGCCATGAAGCGGTTGGCCTGGGAAGATTTGTAGCCCATGGGTTCCAACATAAACTTCCATCTATATGCCCTGGAAAAATGGGAAATACTACCTAGCAAAAAAGAGAGGAAGATCCAAAATTTATTAGCATCTACAATACTTTGCCAAAGATTTTCACGCTCTTCTGGCGTTGCGTTTTTTAAAGAGTACCAAATCAAAAAAATCCCCAAAAATAAGGGGACACTGATTTTCAATATTTTGATGAACTTGTTTTTCAACCAGTTTTATTTCAGCAAATTAGTTTCTTCGTCTGGAAATACGAGGGAGGGCTTAAAATTTTTGGCGTCCTCCATTTCCATTATACCGTAAGCAATAATAATGAGGATATCGCCTTTGGCAACCTTGCGCGCTGCAGCACCATTTAAAGTGATCTCACCGGTATTTCTAGGTCCCGGGATAACATAGGTTTCCAGGCGTTCGCCGTTATTATTATTTACGATTTGGACTTTTTCCCCTTCAATAATATTGGCTGCTTCCATAAGATCTTCATCTATGGTAATACTGCCAATATAATCCAGATCTGCCCCGGTTACTTTTACGCGATGAATTTTGGATTTTACTACGTGAATTTGCATTTCTAAAATGAGTTGTCCAGAGCGATATTATCAATTAACCTAATATCATCGGCATAGGCCGCAACAAATGCTCTGTATTGTTTTCCTTTTTCTTTTGTATTTATTTTTTTCAAAGTCTCAGAATCGGCAATCTCAAAATATTCTAATTTAAGATAAGGGTTGCCTTTGAATTTATTTTCTACCCAGGTGGTAATATAATCTGCACTTTCTATGCCAAATAACCGATTAACATCCTGTAGGGTTTCGTAAATAAAAGCAGCTTTCTCTCGACTTTGGGTACTTAGACGCTCGTTCCTGGAAGACCTTGCAAGTCCCGAATTTTCTCGTAAAATAGGGCAGCCAACAATCTCAACAGGAAGGCCTGTTTTTTCAGTCAGTTTCCTGATGATCTGAAGTTGCTGATAATCTTTCTCCCCAAAAAAAGCTTTATCTGGTGTAATAATCTCAAAGAGATGCTTCACCACTGTGCCAACACCGTTAAAATGCCCGTTTCTGAAAGCTCCTTCCATTACCAGTTCCAGTCCTTCAAAATCAAAATTTTGCGATAGCACCTTGTCTCCATATAATTCATGGGCATTTGGAGAAAAGATCCAAATATCTTCTGAAATTTTCTTTAAAAGCTCCAGATCTTTCTCCAGATTTCGGGGGTATTTCTCCAGGTCTTCAGCATTATCGAACTGAGTAGGATTTACAAAAATACTCACTACCACCTGATCGGTTTCTTTCAGGGCTGTTTTCAAAAGGGAAAGGTGACCCTCATGAAGTGCTCCCATCGTTGGAACTAATCCAAGACTTTTTTCGTCAGATTTTATCTTCTGAATCGCCTGTATAAGTGGTTGTTTCTCCCTAAAAACCTGCATTTTATTATAAAATTAACAGCGTGCAAACTTAATATATCTCTGGCAATCTGCATAAATTTTTGTAATTTTGCGTGTTTTTTATTCGGAAACGTAACTAAAGTAAAGAATTTATGAAAGATAAGAGAGTGTTATACGTCTCATCTGAAGTTATACCCTACTTACCTGAAACCGATATCTCCTCAACCTCCTTTGAAGCTGCAAAAATGGTGAACAACCTTGGAGGTCAAATCAGGATTTTTATGCCCAGGTTTGGGAATATCAACGAACGCAGGCATCAATTGCACGAAGTGATTCGTCTATCGGGAATGAATCTTGTGATCAACGATTTAGATATGCCGCTAATCATAAAAGTAGCGTCTATTCCGAAGGAGAGAATGCAGGTTTATTTTATAGATAATGAAGATTACTTTAAAAGAAAAGCCACCTTGACTGATGAGGACGGAAATCTCTTTGCTGATAATGATGAAAGAGCCATTTTTTTTGCAAAAGGAGTTATTGAAACTGTAAAAAAACTGAACTGGTCCCCAGATATTATTCATGTTCACGGCTGGTTGGCTTCATTATTGCCTTTGTATTTGAGAAATTACTATGGGAATGAGCCTTTATTTAAAAATGCCAAAATTGTTACTTCTATTTACAATCAAAGTTTTGATGGGACGTTAGATGAAGAGTTGAGAGAGAAAATTCTTTTTGACGGTTTGGAGAATTCTAATGTAAAACACCTGAAAACTCCAAACTTTGTAAATCTTCTTAAAACTGCGGTAGATAATTCTGATGCTGTGGTGATAGGAGGGGACAATGTCCCAGAAGAATTAAAAACCTATGTAGACCGGATGAATAAACCAGTACTTCCGTATACAGAAAAGGAAAACTTCTCGCACGCTTATCAGGAATTTTACGACACTAAAGTATTGTCTGAATAGTTAGAAAGGATTAAATGAAATTAAATAAAATATTTAAAATAACAGCGATCATAGCTGTTATTTCCGCTTTTGTAGCATGTGATGAAGATTTCACGGAGATAGGAGGAGAAATTATAAATAATCCCTCTGATGTAGAATTGAGGGAGGTTGAGGTAAACGCCTATTCACAGAAATTAAATTCTGTACAGACCAATAATTTAAACAACTTTTTTCTAGGATCCGTAAACCACCCAATTTACGGGGAAAGTACGGCGAGTATCGTTACCCAGCTGGGATTGTCTATTCCTAATCCCGATTTTGGAGATAATGTGCAATTAGATAGTGTGGTAATGACCATTCCTTATTATTCAACAGAGCTTGAAGCTTCAGGGGACGAAACACAAATAGAATACGAACTTGATTCAGTATATGGAAATGGTTCATTCAATCTCAAAATTTACGAAACTGACTTCTTTTTAAGAAATCTGGATCCTGATTCAGATTTTCAGCAACAACAGAAATATTATTCAAATCAACAGGATGTTGTAGAGCAGAATATTATTGGAGCGCCTATTTATAGCAATGATAATTTTCAACCATCGGCAGAATCTTATGTTACTTATGAATTAAATGATGCTGGTGAGAACGATACTATTACCAATGCTCCGGCATTTAGGGTAAAACTTCCCGTTGATTATTTTAAGGAAAAGATTATTGCCCGGGAAGGTTCTGATGAACTTGCCAACAATACTAATTTCAGGGATTATTTCAGGAGTTTATTTTTAAAAGCCGAACCAAACGGAACGGAAAATCGACAGATCCTTTTTAATTTATCCAGCCAGGAAGCAAATATTAAACTGTATTATACTTCCGAGGCAGAAGATGACGATGGTGAAGTAGAAAGAACGAGAAAGATTTATACTCTGAATATTGCCGGAGGAAATAAATTCAATACCTATACGGGGGAATTTCCGACTGATGTGTTGCAGACTATCACAGCGCAAACCGATGAAACCGGCGCAGAAAACCTTTACCTGAAGGGACAGGAAGGAAGTATGGCGGTAATTGAATTGTTTCCTGATGCCGAGGTACTTCAAAATCTTAAAGATGAAGAGTTGCTGGTAAATGAAGCTGCCCTTACGTTTTACGTGAACGATGACCTGGTGAATGATGGTTTGCAGCCCCAACGCCTTTACTTGTTTGATCTTACAAATAACACTATTCTTTCAGATTACGGGTTGGATGCAACTTATAATCCTGCCAGTCCAGAACTTTCCTTGACCTCTTTTTCTGAGCCTTTACAGGTGACCGAAGATGAAAATGGTTTGTTTTATACTTTGAGAATCACCAATCATGTGAGTAATATCTTAAATAATGAGGATGCAGAGAATGTTAAATTAGGATTGGTTATTGTTCCTAATATAAATACGGTGGTGGCAAGGGGTCAGCAGGCTGGGATCTCCCAAATATTGAATTCTTCCACCAGAGGATTAGAATTAATTGAACAAGTACCTTCAGGTTCTCTGTTGTCACCTGATGGGACTATTTTACATGGGAATTTATCGGCTGACAACGAGAAAAGATTAAAATTACAAATTTATTATACCAACTTTAATCAGTAGAAAAGATGTGTGGAATTGTTGGATACATAGGGCATAGAGAAGCTTATCCTATAGTTTTAAAAGGATTACAAAGGCTGGAGTACAGAGGTTATGACAGTGCCGGGATTGCGTTATATGACGGTAAGGACCTTAAAATGAGTAAAACTAAAGGTAAGGTCGCCGATCTTAAAACCCGCCTGGAGAGTGAAATATCTACCGATGGCACGGTAGGCATAGGTCATACCCGATGGGCAACGCATGGAGAGCCAAACGATGTGAATTCTCACCCGCATTATTCTAATTCAGGAGACCTGGTAATAATTCATAATGGAATTATTGAAAATTATGATTCTCTTAAAAAAGAATTGAAGAAAAGGGGGTATACCTTTAAAAGTGATACAGATACAGAGGTGCTTGTAAACCTAATCGAGGATGTAATTAAAAAAGAAGATGTAAAGCTGGGAAAAGCGGTTCAGATCGCACTTAACCAAACAATTGGTGCCTACGCCATAGCTGTCTTCAATAAAACCAAGCCAGATGAGATCGTAGTGGCGAGACTTGGTAGTCCCCTGGCGATTGGTGTTGGTGAAGATGAATTTTTTGTAGCTTCAGATGCCTCTCCATTTATTGAGTTTACCAATAACGCAATTTATCTGGAGGATGGAGAAATGGCCGTTATCAGAAGACATAAAGAGGTTAAGATAAGGAAGATAAAAGATGATTCTTTAGTAGATCCTTATGTTCAGGAGCTTCAAATGAACCTTGAGCAGATAGAGAAAGGTGGATACGAGCATTTTATGCTGAAGGAAATCCATGAGCAGCCAAGTGCAATTAGTGATACCTACAGAGGTAGAATGCTGGTAGATCAGGGACTCATAAGAATGGCCGGAGTAGATGATAATATTGAAAGAATTGCAAATGCAAAACGTTTTATTATCGTTGCCTGCGGTACTTCCTGGCATGCAGGACTTGTTGCGGAATACATTTTTGAAGATATCGCGAGAATTCCTGTGGAAGTCGAATATGCTTCAGAATTTAGATATCGAAATCCGGTAATTTCTGAAAATGATGTGGTAATTGCTATTTCTCAAAGTGGGGAAACTGCAGATACCATGGCTGCTATTAAACTGGCTAAGGAGAAAGGAGCTTTTGCTTTTGGTGTTTGTAACGTGGTGGGTTCTTCTATTTCCAGAGAGACCCATGCTGGTGCTTACACTCATGCGGGACCAGAAATAGGTGTTGCTTCTACAAAGGCCTTTACTACTCAAATTACGGTTCTAACTTTAATGGCGCTTAAACTTGGTAAATTTAAAGGCACTATTTCACATAGTGATTTCCAATTCCATCTTCAGGAACTGGAAAGAATTCCGGAGAAAGTAAAGGAAGCACTAAAATCTGATGAGCTTATTCAGGAGATCGCTTACAAGTATAAAGATGCGCCTAATTGCCTTTATTTAGGGCGTGGATATAATTTCCCAGTGGCTCTTGAAGGGGCATTGAAGCTGAAAGAGATTTCTTATATTCATGCGGAAGGATACCCGGCAGCAGAAATGAAGCATGGTCCTATCGCACTAATAGATGAGCAAATGCCAGTGGTGGTGATCGCAACCAAAAAAGGGCATTATGAAAAGGTGGTTAGTAATATCCAGGAGATAAAATCCCGAAAAGGAAAGATTATAGGTGTTGTGACTAAAGGAGATGAGGAAGTTCGTGACCTGGCAGATTATGTAATTGAAGTTCCTGAGACAATGGAGTCACTTACTCCTCTTTTAACTACGATCCCATTACAATTACTTTCTTATCATATCGCAGTGATGCTTGGTAAGAACGTAGATCAGCCAAGAAATCTGGCAAAATCGGTAACTGTAGAATAAAGAATCTTATTTTAAATAAAGAAGCTCTCTGGATTATTTCAGGGAGTTTTTTCATTTTTAATCATTCAGATTTGATCTAAACTATTTCTTTTAAATCAGATTATTAGCGGTTTTGCCAAACATTAAAAACTTCTCAATTTTTCAATATGTTTTTTGTCAGAAAAATTTATCTTTGCAGCCTGAAAATGACCTTTTTTCTGCTTAGAAAATTTTAAATCAGGGAAATAGGTTTTTGAATTTTACTATTAAAAATTAAAGAATTAGATAAATGTCTAAAGTCACAGGTAAAGTTGCCCAGATTATTGGTCCTGTAGTTGACGTTGTGTTCGACTCAGAAAACGCTGAACTACCAAAGATCTACGATTCTTTGGAAATTACCAGAAAAGATGGTTCTACTTTAGTTCTAGAGGTACAGTCTCATATTGGTGAAAATATCGTACGAACTGTATCGATGGATTCTACCGACGGTCTTAGCCGTGGAGTAGAGGTACTTGCTACGGGGAACCCAATCCAAATGCCAGTTGGTAAAGATGTTTACGGGCGTCTTTTCAACGTAATTGGAGATGCTATTGATGGTTTAGGAAATTTACCGAAAGAAGGTAAAGATGGTCTCCCAATTCACCGTGAGGCTCCTAAATTTGAGGATTTATCTGTGTCTACTGAAGTGCTTTTTACCGGAATTAAAGTAATCGATCTTATTGAGCCTTACTCAAAAGGAGGTAAGATTGGTCTTTTTGGAGGTGCAGGAGTTGGTAAAACAGTACTTATTCAGGAATTGATTAATAACATTGCTAAAGGTCACGGTGGACTTTCTGTTTTTGCAGGAGTTGGTGAACGTACTCGTGAAGGGAATGACCTTCTTAGAGAGATGTTGGAATCTGGAATTATCAAATACGGTGACGATTTCATGCATTCTATGGAAGAAGGCGGATGGGATCTTCAGAAAGTAGATAAAGAAGTGATGAAGGATTCTAAAGCTACCTTCGTTTTCGGACAAATGAACGAACCACCTGGAGCACGTGCTCGTGTGGCTCTTTCTGGACTTACAATTGCGGAATATTTCCGTGACGGGGCTGGAGAAGGTCAGGGGAAAGACGTTCTTTTCTTCGTAGATAACATTTTCCGTTTTACACAGGCTGGTTCAGAGGTGTCTGCACTTCTTGGACGTATGCCTTCGGCGGTAGGGTACCAGCCAACGCTAGCAACAGAGATGGGTGCGATGCAGGAGCGAATTACTTCTACTAAAAATGGATCTATTACTTCTGTACAAGCGGTTTACGTACCTGCAGATGACCTTACCGATCCGGCACCGGCAACAACTTTTGCCCACCTGGATGCAACTACAGTACTTTCTCGTAAGATTGCTGAGCTGGGGATTTATCCTGCGGTGGATCCTTTGGATTCAACTTCACGAATCCTAACAGCAGATATTCTGGGAAAAGAACATTATGACTGTGCACAGCGAGTAAAAGAGCTTTTACAGAGATATAAAGAACTTCAGGATATTATTGCTATTCTTGGTATGGAAGAACTTTCTGAAGAAGATAAGCTTGCAGTATCGAGAGCAAGACGTGTTCAGCGTTTCCTTTCTCAGCCATTCCACGTGGCAGAGCAGTTTACAGGTCTTAAAGGAGTTCTTGTAGATATTAAAGATACCATTAAAGGTTTTAATATGATCATGGACGGGGAACTGGATAAATACCCGGAAGCTGCCTTCAACCTTAAAGGAACTATTGAGGAGGCGATCGAGGCCGGAGAGAAAATGCTTGCGGAAAACTAGTAGGCAGTCTTCAGTAACAGTAGGTGATTAAAAGCCGTGAAACTCTTAACTGATAATTGATAACTGATAATTGAAGAAATGTATTTAGAGATAGTAACCCCAGAAGCGGTAGTTTTCAGAGCTGAAGTAGACGCGGTAAAAGTACCGGGGAACGATGGTGAATTTCAAATGCTGAACAATCACGCCCCTATCGTTTCTACTTTGACCGAAGGAGAGGTTAAGATCAGTCTTTCAGCCGGAAGTTCAAACGAGGTTAAAAGAAAGGATCAATCTGGTTTTAGGACTGAAACTTCAGAACCTAATGTTGTTTATTATACTATTCAAGGAGGGGTTCTTGAGATGAAAGATAATAAAGCGATTATTTTAGCTGATTAACTTTTAAAACATATAATTAAAAAGGCCTTTCATACGAAAGGCCTTTTTTTATTGAAGGAATTTAAACCTCCCAGATTTGCAAAACCTGGGAGGTTTTATGTTGTTTAATTATTTAGATTCAAGCCAGTTTTCCCTGTTTTTTAATGCTTCTTTTGAGGCATTCTCATCAAGACTTATAGTGTAAGCTGGATTCTTACCTAATTTTACTTCCGTAATTTTCTGTTTTCCGAACCTTTCAAATTTTACTTCTATTTTCTCTTCAGTGAATTCCTGAATGATTTCGTCCAAGTCTTTAGTAGTTTGTACTTCGGTGCCATTCAGGCTTAAGATCTTATCTCCTGAAGTTAAGCCTGCGTTATAAGCCGGACTGGCTTTAAACGTATTTCGAGAGATTTCCAGTCCTGATTCAGTTTCTTTTAAGGAAGCTCCAAAATAATTATCCTCTTCTTTGTTTAATTTGATTCCTACGCTGCTAAATAATTGCTTGTAATCGGGCATCTTGCTATTATAGATATGGTTTTCAAAAAAGGTAGACGCGAATTCACCGCCTGCATATTCTTTTAAGGTAGATTCAATATCTTCAATTTTATAGGCCACTTCAGTTTTACCATATTTTTCCCACATCAACTTCATAAAATCATCGAGATTCAGATCATTTTGTCTTAAAGAAAGATCTAAGGCAAGTATTCAGCAGGTCGTACGCGCTCCACATTCCAGGCATGGAAAAACTCGTGGGCAACGGTGCCAATATTTCCTTTCATTCCGCCTTCAGCAAGACTTTCTTTATCGGTTAAAATAGTGCTGTTGCGGTGTTCCATCCCGTCTCCGGAAACATTTGGCATATAGCAGGCTAGAAAATTGTATTTGTTATAATCAAATTCAGGTAATTCACCATACACTGCTTTCTCCTGTTTTACGATCCTTTTTACCTGATCAAAATATTCTGAAAATTCTTCTTCAGTTCCTTTATGATGCAGAACAAATTGAATTCCCTGTCCGTTAACATCAAAAGACTTCCTGCTGAAATCGCTAATTTCTGTAGGACTATCCATAAAATAATAAAGGTCTGGTGCAGAATAAGTAGTTCCCGACTCTTTTTTTAGCTGAGTCGCCACTTTCCAGTTGAGATCTTCCCTAACATCAAAATTTACTTCTATAGGTCTATGTTTAAACTCTTCCGCATACATAAAAGTAGCGGGAATGTTCAGGTGGGCATGGGTCTCATCTATTTGGGAATAGGTGCCATCTCCACGATTGGCGAAAAGAATATATTCAATATTAACTGTTCCGTCGTGACCGCTTACTTTCCAGGAATATGGATCTTTTCTTTCAACTTTTAGATCTTTTCCTTTGCTGTTGGTAGCTTTGAATCCGTAGACGTTTTTAATAAATTCGTGCAGCGCATAGCGTCCGGGAGAAGTTCGACTCATTCGTATATTGAGTTCCGCAGTTTTGACTTCCGGAAAGGAAATATTGATTTTAGCCTCATGCTGTACCGCATTTTCAAAAGAAATATCGTAGGTGTTGGTTTGGGCATTTCCTATTAAGCTAAGAAAAAGGAAAGCTAAAAGAATCGTTCGCATAGTGTTTTTTAAGGTTTGCTCTAAATTAGAAAAATTATGGAATTGATAAAGTCTGAAAGCTAAGAAGCCTGATATTCTAAAATATCACCAGGCTGGCAATCCAATTCTTTGCAGATCGCTTCGAGGGTTGAAAAACGAACCGCCTTTGCTTTTCCGGTTTTTAGAATGGAAAGATTCGCGGTGGTGATCCCAATAATTTCTGCCAGCTCATTGCTTTTCATTCCTCTTTTCTCCAGGATTTTGTCAAGATTTATAATGATGGACATATACTATATGGCTAGTTCGTTTTCTTCTTTTAATTTTTTTGCCTGTAGAAAAACTTTGGATAGGACGATAAAAAACGCTCCCAAGGCTATAAGAAGCCAGAAACCCGACACTTCCAGCTTAAATTCAATTCTAGATTTAAATACCAAACTCAAAATGAACTCAGCTGCACTTTGCAAAATAGTTAGCCAGATAATCAATTGACCAATGAGGTTAAAACCTGCTATTTGATAATTCGTGAACAAATTCCCTTTCTCAAAACTCCGTATTATTTTAAGCATCAAATACACAATTAAGCCTATTGCTGAATACAATGCGAAACCCAGTAGGAATAGTGATATGGCCGCTTTGTTAGTCTGAATTGGAAATAAAAAACTAAAATTACTTTCATCAAAATTCATGTCGCCAATGAAAGCGATATAAGCTGCAATGCCTAAAGAACCTAAAGCTGTTAATAGAGATATTATGAAGGAAACATACAACAAACCTTTTAATATGTGGAGAGAATTTGATTTCATATAATTATTGTTTTTCGATAACAAATATAAAATAATTATTGAAAAACGATAATTTTATTGTTATGGAGAACACTATCAGGAACTTATTCTTTACGTTTTTTTCATGGAATTAAGAATTCTACAGAAAATAATTTCTGTCTTTCCGGGAAAATTTAAAAAAGCATGAATAGCAATGAACATTGGGTATTAACTCTTTGCTTAGAAGTATTTCTTCCAATAATAACTATTATATTTGCGACAAACAGATTTACTAAGTATGCTTACCGCAATTCTTACAGGTTTTTTATTCTCTATTTTTCTCGTTTTCGCGGGAAGATTTTTTAAAGGTAAGCTTTCCATACTTGCATCTTTAATTCCGTTAGGGCTGTTTTTTTATTTTGCCCAGTTCATTTCTCCGGTATCAAATGGAGAAGTGATGATGAGATCATATGAATGGATTCCTTCGTTTGGAGTGGATCTGGATTTTAAAATGGATGGCCTCGCCTTGCTATTCTCTTTAATGATCACCGGAATTGGGTTTTTAGTTTTTGCTTATACTTCTTCTTATCTGAAAGGACACGAATATCTGGATAGATTTTATGGGTATCTGGCTTCTTTTATGGGTGCCATGCTTGGGCTGGTACTTTCTGATAATATGATCACGTTGTTCGTGTTCTGGGAATTAACAAGTATTAGTTCTTTCTTTCTAATTGGTTTTAATAATACCAATCCTGCTTCCCGTAAATCGGCATTGACAGCTTTGGGGATTACTGGAATAGGTGGGTTGTTCCTGTTGGCGGGTGCGCTTCTTTTAAATAATATCTCCGGAACTTATAGTATTTCTGAAATGCTTACCATGAGTGAAGCGATCCGCGGAAATGAGTTGTACTTTTTAGCAGTACTATTCATTTTTGGAGCCGCTTTTACTAAATCTGCACAATTTCCTTTTCATTTCTGGTTGCCAGGAGCAATGAAAGCGCCCACACCTGTTTCTACCTATCTGCATTCAGCAACTATGGTAAAAGCTGGGATTTATCTGTTGATGCGCTTTACGCCGGTGCTGGGGGGAGAAGATATTTGGAATACCACTTTAGTTCTTGTTGGCGGAATAACTATGCTATATTCAGCGGTTCATACTATTTTTAGAACAGATCTTAAAGGTATCCTGGCATATTCCACAATTTCAGCTTTAGGGATATTAGTTTTCTTAACCGGGTTGGGAACACAGGAGGCATTTTTGGCAGCCGCGGTATTTATCATTGTACATGCACTTTATAAAGCCACCTTATTCCTGGTAACGGGAATTATAGATCATCAAACACATACCCGTGACGTCACAAGGCTCTCGGGATTAAATAAAGTCATGCTACCCGTTGGTATTGCTGGGATTCTGGCGGCTATTTCCAGTGCGGGTATTCCTCCCACGATTGGTTTCGTTGGAAAGGAACTGACTTACGAAGCATCTAACAACTCTGAAACTCTGGTGATTTTAGTATTAATTGCGATTGTACTTACAAAAATCCTGTTGTTGTATGCCGGTTTTGTTGCCGGAATAAAACCCTTTACGGGAAAACTTCCAGAAGAACATTCTAATGTTAAAAGTCCAGGACTTGTTATGTGGGTTCCCCCGCTCTTGCTGGCCCTACTGGGAGTAGTATTTGGTGTGGCGCCATTTATAATTGAATCAGCCTTAATAAAACCTGTGGTGGAATCTTTGGGAGCAGATGCTTCAGAAATTCACCTGGCCTTATGGCACGGATTGAATTTGGTTTTTATACTAAGTTTAATCACAATTGGAGTCGGCACAGCGCTTTATTTTATTTTAAAACCTTCAAAGAAATTAGAAAATGCTATTGCAAGGTTCGATTTTATTGCTCCCAAAACTTTGTTGGAGAAATTTAATGGCCTGTTTATTTCAGTATCCAATTTCTGGACGAACTTCTTTCAGAATGGATATTTAAGGAATTATATTTCTATTATCATTCTCTTTTTAGTAGTGCTGGTAGGCTACATTATGATAGGAAACACCCGATTTGCTATAAATTATAATTCCCTTTCAAAAATCACGGTTTACGAAATTACCACCACTTTGATCCTAATTGCCGGGATCTTTTATACCGTTTTCACTCAATCCAGGCTGGCAGCCGTTGCGGCAATGGGTGTAGTTGGACTTTCCATTTGTTTGATATTTGTTTTTTATAGTGCGCCCGATCTTGCAATGACCCAGTTTTCAATCGATACACTTACCGTAATATTGTTTGTTCTTGTGCTTTATAAGCTTCCGAAGTATTTAAAACTATCAGATTATAAAACCAGACTTAGGGATGGGATCTTATCTACTATCTTCGGATTGATTATTACCACCCTTGCTTTAGAAGTGCTTTCTGAACCCGTGAGTAAAGAAGTCGGAGAGTTTTATGCGGCAAACTCTTATATTGAGGCTCACGGTAAGAATGTGGTAAATGTGATTTTAGTTGATTTTAGAGGTGCAGATACGTTGATAGAGATTTCAGTATTATCTATTGCAGCAGTTGGTGTTTTTGGTTTGATGAAGCTAAGATTGAAAATGAAGGACAGAAGAAGATATGCAGATACGAGACTGAATGAAAGAACCGGGAAAAAAGAAAATTAAAGGATGCGAACTACTATAATTCTAAAAACAGCTTCTAACTACCTTTTACCGGTATTGTTGGTGTTTTCTATTTTTATCTTGCTTCGTGGGCATTACCTTCCTGGAGGTGGTTTTGTAGGAGGTTTAATTGCGTCTATTGCTTTTATTTTACATTCTTTCGCTAATGGGCTTTCAAAAACCAGGGAGTTGCTTATCATGCACCCGGGATTTTTGCTTCCGGTAGGCCTGGCAATAGCATTTTTAGCAGGGCTCGCGCCAGTGGCATTATTTGACCTTCCCTTTATGACGGGCTTATGGTCCCACGATGAAATTGCAATTTTAGGAAGTGTGGGTTCAGCTTTATTTTTTGATATAGGGGTTTACCTGGTGGTAAACGGAGTGACTTTGACCATAATTTTTACAATTTCAGAATCGGCCTAATATGGAGATCCTTTTAGCATTAATGGTAGGAATTTTATATGGTACAGGCATTTATATGATGCTTCGCCGAAGTATGGTAAAATTGATCATAGGGATTATCCTGCTTGGAAATGGCGCCAACCTTTTAATCTTTCTTCTGGGAAGGATTACTAAAGGATCTCCGCCAATTATTCCAGGTGATGCCAAGGTTTTTACAGAAGCCTTTGCAGATCCCGTTCCCCAGGCTTTAATACTTACAGCAATCGTTATAAGTTTCGGACTTCAGTCTTTTGCAATCGTGTTAGTGAAAAGGGCTCACACGGTTGTTAGAACTGATGATCTGGATGAAATGAACGCAACCGACGAAGATTCATGACAGAACAAATAGTTTTATATCCTCTTTTTCTTCAGATGGCCATCAGTATCATTCTGATGTTCGGCTGGTCCAAAATAAAATTTCAGAAGGTGTTTAGCGTCTTCGGAAGTATTCTCAGTTTGGGTCTGGCAATATGGCTCTTTAGCTATATCTGGAGCAATGGGACACAAACCATCCAGGCAGGAAATTGGGAAGCTCCCTTTGGTATTACTTTCGTGGCAGATATGCTTTCAGCCACACTGGTATTATTAACTGCAATTTCAGGTTTGGCAGTTTCTATTTTTTCCGGGGCCTCCGTATTGAAAGACCGTTTGCGGTTTGGGTATTTTCCTATATTCCACTTTTTATTGCTTGGGCTTAATGGTGCATTTTTAACAGGAGATATATTTAACCTGTATGTATGGTTTGAGATCATTATTATAAGCTCCTTTGTGTTGATCACTATTGGTGGTGAAAAGGCCCAGCTGGAAGGAGCAGTAAAATATTTTACACTGAACATCCTTGCTTCCATGATCTTTCTCACCGCAATCGCTGTACTTTACGGGATCACCGGAAGCTTAAATATGGCCGATCTTGCGGGGCAGGTAGCTGAAGTCGAGAATAGGGGGCTGGTACAAATCACTGCACTGTTATTCCTGATTGGCTTCGGAATTAAAGCAGGGGTATTTCCATTATATTTCTGGTTGCCAGCATCCTATCATACCCCTCCATTCGCAGTTTCCGCGATCTTCGGAGGATTGTTGACCAAAGTCGGGGTGTATGCTTTGATCCGTGTATTTACGCTCATTTTTGTAGATGATCCTTTTCTGAACAATATCATTATGATCATTGCCATTCTTACCCTGGTTAGTGGGGGGATAGGTGCTTTGATCCAAAACAATATGAGAAAGGTGTTCTCCTATCTTATTATTTGCCATATTGGGTATATGATCGCCGGGTTAGGAATGTTTACTGAAATTGCGATTGCAGGAGCAATATTTTATCTTATCCATGATATCATTGTAAAAACTAACCTTTTTATGGTGAGCGGAGTGGTTTATCGTTTAAATGGAACAAACTCTATGCGTGACCTTGGAGGTATCTATGCAAACTGGCCGAAAATTAGCCTATTGCTTTTTATCCCATTGTTTTCATTAGTGGGGATACCACCACTCTCAGGATTCTGGCCCAAGATAAATCTGATAAAAGCAGGCTTTACAAATGGTTCTTATATTACCGTGGGTGCCATTATCTTCGCCAGTTTTATCACACTGGTGATCATTGCAAAATTATGGGCTGAAGTATTCTGGAAAGAGGGTAAAGAGCTTCCCTTGAGGAGTAATTTTGGATATTTTTCAAAAATGACAAATACTAAAAGACTTCAGTTTATAATTCCTGTGGCTTTTTTGAGTATCGTATCTTTGTATATAGGTTTTGGAGCTGAACATGTTCAGGAGCTTTCCGCAAGGATTGCAGATGAACTTGTGAATAGTCAGGGTTATATAGATGCGGTTTTAAAATCGAAGAATTAAGGAATGATGAAGAATAAATTTCTGTCGAACATATTACTGACCTTTGTCTGGGTTGCCCTGACAGGAGATTTTTCATTTGAGAATTATCTTTTTGGCTTCTTTCTGAATTTTCATATTCTTTGGTTGATTACGATAGGACGAAAAAGGAGTAAATATTTTTTAATAGTCCCTAAGGTTATTATATTATTAGTTTATTTCCTTTATGAACTTATAAAAGCGAATATTGAAGTAGCTTACGAGGTGATCACTCCTAAATTTAAAATGACCCCGGGAATAATTATGGTTCCATTAGATATAAAGTCAGATATTGGGATTACCATGCTAGCTAATATGATATCTCTCACACCGGGGACATTAAGCCTGGATGTTTCCAATGATAAAAAAGTGCTTTTTGTGCATGCGATGTATATAAAAGACAGGGAAAAGTTTGTCAGGGGAATTAAGAATGGTTTTGAACGCAGAATACTGGAAGTATTGTCATGAGTTTATTTGAATATTTACATTATATAATTTTACCAATTTTGGTCGTTTCGGCCGTGCTAATTCTCTGGCGATTTATCAAAGGTCCAAGCATAGCAGATAAGATTGTTTCATTAGATCTTTTAATCACGACAGGTATAGGAATTATTGCAGTGTACAGTATTATATACAATCAGTCTACTTTGATGGATACGGCACTTATTCTGGCACTTATTGCTTTTTTGAGTACCGTAGCCTTATCTTATTATCTGGAAAAAAGAAAAAGGAAATGATAGACATAATAATAGCGGCAATTGCGACACTTGGAGCCATGTTTGTGCTTTTAGCAGCAATAGGGATCGTAAGAATGCCAGATACATATTTAAGAATTTCTGTAACTACTAAAGCTGCCACGCTTGGAGTAGGATTGGTTTTACTTTCTACCACCGTTTATTTTAGTAATGCAGATGTAACTTCACAGGCATTTGTAATCATCTTATTCTTATTTCTTACCGCTCCTGTAAGCGCGCACCTTATTGGCAGGGCTTCTTATTTTATTGGTGTAAAGTTATGGGATAAATCTGTGGTGGATGAATTAAGAGGTAAATATCAAAAAAACACTCATGTTTTAAAAAGTGTGGTAGATGATACTCCTGAAGATAATGTGGACCATAGCAAAATGAAAGATAAGTAAAGATACCTGCCTTTCTCAGTCACTTTTTTTCTTATTCCTTTCTATTAGTTTCTTTTCTATAATGCTGAAAAAGAAATTAACGAATACAATGAGTATGGTCGCAATTACAAGCTCCTTAAAATAACCAAACCCGGAAAGACATCCAATAGCAGCACTGCACCAAATAGTTGCCGCGGTGGTCAGGCCTTCTATGTCATTTCCTTTTTTCATGATGGTGCCGGCACCAATAAAACCTATTCCAATAATAACCTGACTAAGCACCCTGGTGATATCGGCGTAATCTAATCCTTTAAATTCAAGGGACATCATAATAAAAATACTGGCACCTAGAGCTACCAGTGCATGGGTTTTTAGTCCGGCATGTTTTCCGCGGAATTCCCTTTCCAGTCCAATAAAAAGTCCGGCGATTACGGCCACTCCAGATTTGAGGGCAAAATCTATGATATCCATAATTTAAAAGATTCCTGTTTTATATTTTAGCGAAATGAAAAAGCTGCCTTTAAAATTAGAGAAAAGACTCCAAAGGAGAAAAGAAGAAAATTCTTTTAGAGAATTATTATCATTTTCTGATGGCGTAGATTTTTTTTCTAATGATTACCTGGGTTTTTCACGTTCTAAAATAATATTAAAAAATACAGGAAAGATACTGGAAAAATATGAAGTTTTAAATGGATCTACCGGCTCCAGGTTGTTATCCGGAAATCATCCCTTATTTAATATTTTAGAGCATCAGCTTGCCGATTTTCATGATTCTGAAGCTGTCCTAGTATTTAATTCGGGTTACGATGCTAATATTGGATTTTTTTCAGCAGTTGCACAAAAGAATGATATCATTCTCTACGACGAATATTCTCATGCTTCCATAAGGGACGGTTTGAAGATGAGCCTGGCAAAGAATTATAAATTTCGGCACAACGATCTTGAAGACCTGAAACGAAAATTAAATCGTTTTACACCCAGGAGTGAAACCTCTGAAATTTATATCGTCACCGAATCTGTTTTTTCCATGGATGGCGATTCGCCCGATCTTGAAACAATAATTAAAATTGCTGAGAATTATACTGCAAAATTAATTTTAGACGAAGCCCATGCCACGGGAGTGATTGGCGAAAAAGGAGAGGGACTGGCACAGGAATTAAATATCCAGGACAGGATTTTTGCCAGAATCCACACTTTCGGAAAAGCAATGGGCGGTCATGGAGCAGTAATTCTTGGTAGCAAGGGGCTAAAAGATTATCTGGTCAATTTTTCCAGAAGTTTAATTTATACCACGGCGCTTTCACCACATTCTATTGCGACCATTAGTGCCGCGTATAATTATTTGGAAACAGATCGGGAAGCTTTACACAAGCTTCGGGAGAATATTGTGCATTTTAAAGCTGAAAAACATAAAAATGCTCTTAAAGATATTTTTTTAGAAAGCGATTCTGCCATTCAGGCCTGTATAATTTCAGGAAACACGAAAGTAAAACTGGCAGCCGAAGAACTTCAGAATAAAGGCTTTAATGTTAAGCCTATTCTTTCTCCTACCGTTCCCCCGGGAAGTGAAAGACTAAGATTTTGTATTCATAGCTATAATTCTTTCGAGGAAATCTCGGAGGTCTTAAAAGTCCTGAGTAATTTTGTGGCAAATAATAAGTAATGCCAAAGACATTTTTTATTACCGGAATAGGAACCGAAGTAGGAAAAACAATCGTTTCAGCAATTGTTACAGAAGCTATGCAAGCCGATTACTGGAAGCCGATACAGGCGGGCGATCTACATCATTCTGATACGCATAAAATTCAGAAGCTGGTGAAAAATGATCAAAGCGTCTTTCATAAAAATGCTTATGCACTTCATACTCCGATGAGTCCACATGCTGCCGCTGAAATTGATGGAATTAGGATCGATTTAAAAGAAATTAAACGGCCAGAGACCGATAGAGAACTTGTAATAGAAGGTGCCGGGGGATTACTCGTTCCGTTAAATGAGAAAGAAAAGATTGCCGATTTAATTTCTAAAGAGGATGTGGTAATCCTTGTTTCCAGGCATTATTTAGGAAGTATAAACCATACTCTATTAAGTATTGAAAATCTTAAGAATAGAGGGTTTGAAAAAATAGGAGTTATTTTTAGTGGTGCTGAACATCCAACAACCGAAGAGGCTATCAAAATTCATGGGGAAATAAAGGTTATTGGCCGTATTGAAGAAGAACCATATTTTGATGAGATGGTGATAAGTGAATACGCTGAAAAATTTAGAAAGAGATTATGCGAGATGTAGAATTGAAAGAGAAAAGCTTAGGAGAGAGGGATAAAAAACACCTGTGGCATCCGCTTACCCAGCATAAAACAAGTCCGGAAATGCTGGCTATTAAAAAAGCAAAGGGATGTATCCTTACAGATGATAAAGGGAATGAGTATATCGATGGAATTTCTTCCTGGTATACCTCTGTCTACGGGCATTGTAATGATTACCTCACTAAAAAAGTTGCTGCGCAAATGCAACAGCTGGATCAGGTGGTTTTTAGCGGATTTACGCACGAACCGGCTGTTAAACTCTCTGAAGCCCTAATTAAAATATTGCCTCAAGGGCAGCAAAAATTGTTTTTCAACGATAATGGTTCCACAGCTACAGAGATAGGAATAAAAATGGCGCTGCAATACCATCATAACCTGGGGAATGATCGTAAGGTCATGTTGGCTTTTGAAGAAGGTTTTCATGGCGATACTTTCGGGGCTATGTCGGTTTCAGGTTTATCTGTTTATAATGGCGCTTTTCAGGATCATTTTATCCGGGTGGAAAGAATTCCGGTGCCTACGGGTGAAAATAACCAGGAGGTGCTTTCATTTTTGAAGGAGCTTATTAAAAAACAGACTATTGCCGGTTTTATATACGAACCCCTCATTCAGGGTGCAGCTGCCATGAAATTCCATGATGCTCAGGGTTTAAATGAAATCCTTAAGATTTGCCGTAAAAACGAGATTATTCTGGTCGCAGATGAAGTAATGACCGGTTTCGGGAAGACAGGCAGCTATTTTGCTTCAGATTATATAGATGAAAAGCCAGACGTGGTGTGTATGTCTAAAGCGCTTACAGCGGGATTGCTTCCTATGGGCTTAACTTCGTGCTCACAAAAAGTGTATGATGCTTTTTACTCAGATGATATTGCCAAAGGTTTATTTCACGGTCACACCTATACAGCTAATCCTTTGGCCTGTGCTGCAGCCCTGGCAGGAGTAGAATTACTTGTTTCAGAAAAAATACAGAGCAATATTAAAAATATTACAGAGGCTAATTTGGAATTTGCCAATAAGCTGGAAAGCCATCCAAAAGTTAAAAACGCGAGGAGTAAGGGGGTGATTTTAGCTTTTGAATTGAATGTGAAAATGGAACGTTACGGAAACCTTCGGAATAAACTTTTTAGGTTTTTTATGGATAATGGCGTATTTCTGCGCCCGTTAGGTAATACTATTTATATCGTCCCGCCCTATGTGATTTCAGAAAAAGAGCTTCAGAAACTCTATTCGGTTATGGAAGAGGTGCTTGAGGTTTTTTAAAAAAATTCGTCTCAGCTAACAATTTTAATTTTTCGGATTCAATTTTTATCTAATTTAGATAGATAAATCTGAAAAATTATGATGCATCCTGATACGAAATTAAAATGGATAAGTGATGAAAAGGGTTTCGGGGTCGTGGCCACGAAATTAATCCCAAAAGGGACTATTACCTGGGTGCAGGATGAGTTAGATCAGGTTTTTTCACCGCAGGAGCCAGCAAATTTCAAGCCTCTCGCCAAAGAATTATTGGAGAAATACAGTTTTCGAAATAATAAAGGTGAACATATTCTATGTTGGGATATCGCTAAATATATCAATCATAGTTTCAGATCTAATTGTCTTTCTACAAGCTATAATTTTGAAGTTGCTGTAAGGGATATTCCTATTGGGGAAGAACTTACCGATGATTATGGTTATTTAAATCTATCTGAATCTTTTGTTCCTGAAGATGAAGGAGTGGACCGAAAAGTGGTAAAACCAGACGATACCCTGGACCTTTACAAGGAATGGGATAGCTCTCTGGAACCGCTATTTCCGTTAATAGAAAATCTTGACCAGCCTTTGTTTGAACTACTTTCAGAAAAGGTAAAAGCTGAAATTAGTAGCGTAGCTTCCGGAGATAAAAAGATGTTATCTACTAAAAACCTTTATTTAAAACCTGAAAAAAGCAGAATTTAGGTTCTGAAATTTAGCCAGTCGGTAATTCAGCCTTATTTTTGCCAAAAATCAGCTTTTGAAAAATACGGTTTCTATAACTTCTATAGGCACAATTTCCCCATTAGGAAAAAATTCAGAAGAGATCTGGAAAAATTATATTTCCGACGATCATTTGTTTGAGCTTAAGAAGGTTGGAGCTCAGATTTCCTGGGTAGGGAATTTATCTGAAGAAATTAAGAAGGATGTTTCCAGCTTAAAGGAAAAAAACACTAAATATCGCTATCTGGATAATTCCGTTTTATATGCAATTCTTGCAGCTAGAAAAGCTTGCGATACTACTGCAATTAACGGACACGATACCGGAATAAATATAGGCAGCAGCAGGGGTGCGACAGGTTTATTTGAAAAATATCATGAAGAATTCCTAGAAACCGGAAAGTCTTCTACCTATAGTTCTCCTTCCACAACTTTAGGAAATATATCTTCCTGGGTAGCGCAGGACCTTCAGCTAAATGGTCCTGAATTCTCCCATAGCGTCACCTGTTCCACAGGAATGCATGCCATTCTCAATGCTATTGCCTGGATTAAAAGCGGGATGGCAAAAAGTTTTATGGCGGGAGGAAGTGAAGCTCCTCTTACAGGATTTACTCTTGCCCAGATGAATGCGATGAAAATCTATGCATCTGAAAATATCGATTTTCCCTGCCGTTCCCTGGATATGGAAAAATCTAAAAACTCTATGATCTTAAGCGAAGGAGCTGGAATGGTGGGGTTAACTTCCAAAGACCATTCGAATCCATTAGCAATCATTAAGGGAATTGGCTATGCCAATGAAAAATTGAAACATGGGGCGTCCCTTTCCAGGAATGGGAAATGCCTTCAGGATTCCATGAAAATGGCGATGGGGAATATGAATAAAAAAGAAGTAGATGCCATTGTGATGCATGCGCCTGGAACTATTGGTGGCGATCTGGCGGAAGTAAATGCGGTAAAAGCTGTTTTTCAGGATAAATTCCCGGCAATTACCAGCAATAAATGGAAAACAGGACATAGCTTTGCAGCTTCCGGAATACTGAGCCTTGAAATGGCCATTTTAATGCTTCAAAAGCAGCAGTTTTTACCGGTTCCTTTTTCAGAATTTAAACATGAACCCGATAAACTGCAAAATATTTTGGTAAATTCTGTAGGATTTGGGGGAAATGCCGTTTCAATTCTCGTAGGAAGAAAATAGAAATTGTTAGCTTTCCCGTTTATAAATCTTTTAGAAGCTATCCCTTATAAAACTTAGTTTTCGTTATTTTTGAATACAAATTGAATTACATGGCAACAAAACACGACTGGACAAAAGAAGAAATCCTAGAAATATATAATAAGCCTTTTATGGAATTGCTTTATGAAGCAGCTACCATTCACCGCGAACATCACGACCCAAATACCGTTCAGGTATCCACTTTGCTTTCCATAAAAACGGGAGGTTGCCCGGAAGATTGTGGCTATTGCCCACAAGCAGCTCGTTATCATACAGATCTTGAAGGGAACGATCTTATGAGCGTAAATCAAGTTAAAGCACAGGCTTTGCGCGCAAAGGCTTCTGGAAGTTCCCGGGTTTGTATGGGTGCTGCCTGGAGAAATGTAAAAGATGGTGAAGAATTTGATAATGTGCTGGAAATGGTAAGAACCATCAATAAGTTGGATATGGAAGTTTGTTGCACGCTGGGAATGCTTACTGAAAATCAGGCTGAACGTTTGGCGGAAGCAGGACTGTATGCTTATAACCATAACCTGGATTCTTCAGAAGAATATTATAAAGAAGTAATTTCAACTCGTGGTTATCAGGATAGACTGGATACTATAGGGAATGTGAGAAAAACAAATGTGACTGTTTGTAGTGGGGGAATTATAGGAATGGGAGAAAGTGAAGCCGACCGTGCAGGAATGCTGGTGGCGCTTTCTACTTTGAATCCGCAGCCGGAATCTGTGCCGATCAATGCTTTGGTGCCGGTAGAGGGAACTCCGCTGGAGGAGCAGGCGCCGGTACCAATCTGGGAGATGATACGTATGGTAGCCACTACAAGAATCGTAATGCCGGAAACGCAGGTTAGACTTTCTGCAGGAAGAACCCAAATGAGCAGGGAAGGCCAGGCAATGTGTTTCTTTGCCGGGGCTAATTCTATTTTTGCAGGAGATAAACTTTTGACAACTCCAAATCCCGATGTAAATGAGGATATGGAAATGTTTAAAATGCTGGGATTAAATCCACAGAAAGCTTTTGAGAAAAAATCTCAGCCAGAAAGTATTGATGCTGAAAATTCACAATATCAAAGCAAGGGAGAGAAACCTAAATGGTCACGACCAGGTCATAAAATTGAGAGAAATCTGGATGCTCAGCAAAAGACCAAAGCAAAAGCCTAGCTTAATTTATCAATTTTGGAACTAGATCTTCAAAATATTCCCAGAAGAAAGAATCTTTCTAAAGAAGATTTTTTAAGGGAATATTTTGTTCCGAAGAAACCGGTAGTAATTGAGAACCTTGCTGAAAACTGGCCTGCCTATAAAAAGTGGGATTTTGAGTATTTTAGGGAAAAAGCAGGAGATGTGGTGGTTCCTCTGTATGATGGGAAACCGGCCAAAGGAAGGCAAAATTCACATGGCCCGGCGATGAAGCTACCGTTTAAGGATTATATCGAGATCCTGAAAAAAGGTCCTACAGACCTGAGAATGTTCTTTTTCAACCTACTTCAGAATTGTCCAGAATTAATAAAGGATTTTCAGTACCCAGATTTAGGAATCAAATTTTTTAAAAAGCTACCGGTACTGTTTGTGGGCGGTGAAGGTTCAAAAGTAGTGATGCATTACGATATGGATCTGGCCAATAATTTCCATTTTAATTTTGTAGGGAAGAAAAGAATTATTCTGTATCCTCCAGATCAAACAGATTTTCTATATAAAGTACCATATTCCATAGTAAGTATGGAAATTATAAATATGGATAAGCCGGATTTTGAAAAATATCCCGCGCTGGCAATAGCGAAAGGCTATGAAACTGTACTGGGGCATGGTGAGGCTTTGTATATCCCCAGTGAGTGGTGGCATTTTATAAAATATGAAACCGCCTGTTTATCTTTAACGTTGCGTTCGTTGCCCAAATCTCCCCGAAAAATAGTAGAAGTTATGAATAAGCTGCTTTTTACCCGAAATTATGATAATTTTATGCGTAAGTTAAAAGGTCAAAAGTGGATAGATTATAAAAACAACCTAGCAATAAAAAGAACCCATAGAAAGGCAGGTATTGAAGAATGAAGAACGATAATATGAAACTTGAACAAATACCACGAGTAAAGCGAATTTCAAAAGCAGATTTTTTGGAGAAGTATGTGCGTCCACAAAAGCCTGTGGTTATAGAAAGGCTTATAGATGACTGGCCGGCTTATAATAAATGGAGTCTTGATTATATCGAGGAAGTAGCCGGTGAAAAAACAGTACCACTATATGACGATCGTCCAATTTCTTCAAAATACAAGTTCAACGAGCCGCATGCAAATATGAAGATGAGCGAATATATCGCACTGCTAAAGTCAGGGCCTACCAGCTATCGAATTTTCCTTTATCATTTAATGAAGGAAGTGCCAAGTCTTCAGAAAGATTTTAAGTTCCCCGATGTGGGCCTTCGGTTTTTAAAACAATTGCCTATGTTGTTCTTTGGAGGTGAAAATTCCAAGGTTTTTATGCATTACGACATCGATTATGCGAATATCCTTCATTTTCATTTCCACGGAAAAAAGCAATGTATCTTATTTCCTCCTTCAGAAAGTAAATATTTATATAAAGTTCCTCATGCACTCATTGCCCGGGAAGATATTGATTTCAACAACCCGAATTTCAACAAATTTCCTGTGCTAAAAAAAGCGAAGGGATATATTACAGAATTAAACCATGGTGAAACCCTGTATATGCCTGAAGGTTACTGGCACCACATGACGTATCTCACTGCAGGATTTTCCATGAGCTTAAGGGCCACTCCCAGAACGCTGACAAATTTTTCAAAAGCAGTTTATAACCTTGTTTTTATGAGACATTTTGATAATTATATGCGTAAGCTAAGAGGACAAAAATGGATAGATTATAAGAATGAGCAGGCCATAAAACGCACTCATAAAAAGAATGCTATTAGTCAATAATCTCGTTTACACATTCAAATACGAGATTAGCTTCATAGCCTTTCCGCAGTAAATGATCTGCAAGTTTTGTTTTCTTTTTAAATGAATTGGACTCATTTATCTTTTCCTCTTTCTTTTCTGCCAGATCATAAAGCGTTTTTCTGTAATCTGTTTCTTTTATTTCTGCAAGTCCCAACTTAATTATAGGTGTGGATATTTCTTTTTTCTTAAGTTCCTGTTTTATTTTTATCCTGCCCCATTTTTTTATCCTGAATTTCCCCCGCACAAACGATCTGGCAAAGCGTTCTTCATTCAGAAAGTTCTCCTGCATAAGGCAACTAATAATTTTTTCCTTTGCCTGTGGGATCATGCGCATCGCATCCAACTTGTCTTCCACTTCTTTTTGAGATCTGTCCTGGTAGGCACAAAATTGCATCAGCTTTTGTAAAGCCTCTTCGACAGTATAAGATTTTTGATCATGCTTCATTTTTAGACAGGACTTTTTTTAGTTTAATAAACCAGAAAATAATCGTGAAGCAGAGCCAGATTAAGAAGCATAAAGCTTCAGCAGAAATAATATAAAAAGTCTCATGAATTTTTATGCTTACGATCTCTCCATAAAATGTAAATCCGAAGATAAGCGTTAGAATGCTTACTAAAACTGGCAATTTTCTCATTGACCAAATATAGAATTTTAAGGCCTATTAGAAATAGAATAAACGAAACCTATTTTGGTGAGAATAAAAAGACTGACTAAAAAGTCACATTAAAATGTCATTACGAAGGAAGTGAAGTAATCGCTATTTTGATGTTCAATTATTTAAAGATTGCTTCGTTTCTCATGACAATATCTGTGACTTTTTAGCCAGCCTGATAGTTTTCAAAGAAATCCTACTTAGCTTCCTGGTTCAGCCTTGATTCTGCCAGTTTGTTCAGTTTTTCATCGGCATCATACTCTTCATCCAGGGTTTCCTGTAATTTTTTGGCGATATCTTCATGCCCCAGTTCTTTTGCATAGCGTACCAGCGTACCGTAACCGGAAATTTCATAGTGTTCCACACGCTGTGCATCTGCAATAAGGCCGGCATCGCGAACATCTTCTGAAGCGTCTTCCTGTAAAAATTCTTCAGCTTCTTCAATAAGACCTTTCATTGCTTTACAAGTTTCTCCTTTCGGGCTAATGTTAAGTTCTTTACATATAACCTCTAATCTGCTCTTATGCTCCCTGGTCTCTTCCAGGTGGCTTTCAAAAGCTTCTTTTAGTTTCTCGTCATTAGCATTCTCCACCATTTTTGGTAAAGCTTTGATCAACTGACTTTCAGCACTAAAAAGGTCTTTTAATTGATGTTCGAACAGGTCTTTCAAGTCTTTCATGATTTTATATTTATTGGTTAATAAAGTATAAAGCTAACCTTGAAATAGCACTATTCTAGTTAAAGCTGTACTAAAGCTTTGTTGGCTAAGTATTAAATAGCACTAACCCGCTCCTTTGAGTCGATTTTAAATTTAAAGGAGTTAGAATGTTTAGTTGAAATTAGGGCAAAAAAAAAACGCCTTCCAATTACTTGGAAGGCGTTTTTATTTATTTGATCACTTTCCCGTCTTTATCGTGAAAGTGGTACTCTAAATACGTGTAAGCATCGCGAGGTAAAATTTTCACCCAACGTTTGTGGTCTACAAACCACTTAGATCGGGGAGATGGAAAGCCTTTCGTTAAAAAGGCTGCAATAAATGGATGTGCGCTAAGCGTGATCTTTTTATGTTCTTTTTTGATCAGTTTTTCAAGGTCCACTTTGATCTTGTTCACCAAACTAATTGGTGCTTCAATTTCACCATTACCGTTCGGGTTATCCTCACGGGTCTTGATGTTCATTTCTGGCCTTACGCGCTGTCTCGTAATTTGAATTAATCCAAACTTACTCGGCGGCAAAATTTTATGCTTTGCCCTGTCGTCGCTCATTTCGTTTCTAAGG
This sequence comes from Christiangramia sp., assembly GCF_029937855.1. Classification (GTDB taxonomy): domain Bacteria; phylum Bacteroidota; class Bacteroidia; order Flavobacteriales; family Flavobacteriaceae; genus Christiangramia. The sequence goes on along the minus strand of NZ_JAPYPC010000005.1, from coordinate 100,454 downwards.
TGATCGTAAAGCTTTTTTCTGTTTTCAGCTCTATTCATATCTATGAAGTCTACCACGATAATACCTCCCATATCACGAAGTCGTAACTGGCGGGCTATTTCGGTAGCACTAATCATATTCACCTCTAGTGCGGTATCTTCCTGGTTTTTGGATTTATTGGAACGGTTTCCACTATTCACGTCTATTACGTGCATGGCTTCGGTGTGTTCTATAACCAGGTAGGCGCCTTTACTCATGGAAACGGTGCGCCCAAAGGAAGTTTTAATTTGTCTTTCGATACCATTCTTCTCGAAAATGGGTTGGTTGGATTGATGCAATTTTACGATTGATTCTTTTTCTGGAGCAATTTCGCTCACATAATCTTTAATTTGAGTATAAAGCGTTTCATCATCTACTACTATAGAAGTAAAAGAGTCATTAAAAATGTCTCTTAACAGGGAAGAAGCCCTGTTCAATTCTCCTAATACTTTTGATGGATGATGCGGCTTATACAGTTTTTTACACATGGCTGTCCAGCGACCTACTAAATTTTGGAGGTCTCTGTCCAGTTCTGCTACTTTTTTGCCTTCGGCTACGGTTCGTACAATAACCCCAAAACCTTTGGGTTTAATGCTTTTCACCAGTCTCTTTAATCGTTCCTTTTCATCTTTGCTTTCAATTTTCTGAGAAACTGAAATTCGGTTTGAAAAAGGGACTAATACAATATAACGGCCAGGTAAGGAAAGCTCTGAGCTTATTCTTGGGCCTTTTGTAGAGATAGGTTCTTTTACGATTTGAACCAGTAGCGACTGATTTGATTTTAAGACATCGGCAATAGAGCCGTTTTTGTCTATATCCTTTTCAAAAGAAAAATTCTTTAAAGAATAATCTTTTAATTTACCTGTGCTTACACGTTTTATGAACTTTAATAAAGAAGATACCTGTGGTCCCAGATCATGATAGTGTAAAAAACCATCTTTCTCATAGCCTACATTTACAAATGCGGCATTTAACCCAGGAACAGCTTTTCTAATTTTAGCGATATAAATATCACCAACATTAAATTTGGTACTGTCTTCCTCTTTGTTAAGTTCAATAAGTTTTCCATCTTTTAATAAGGCAAAATCTACAGCAGAAGGTTCGGACCGGATAATTAATTCTTTGTCCACACTTCCAGATTTTATATCCATATCTGTTGCAAAACAAACATAGATGGATTAAACATTATTTTTTCACAGGTTTTGAATCCTGAAGAAACCTTAATCGACAAATTGTTGTCGCGGGTTTCGATTTCAAAGAACGATTAAATAAAAAAAGTAGTTGTCACACTACTTCTTCTTGTGGCGATTAGCTCTTCTTCTTTTCTTACGCTTGTGCGTAGCCACCTTATGTCTTTTTCTTTTTTTACCACTTGGCATAGTGCAATGTCATTTAAATTAATAATTATTTCATTTGAAGCCTCCCGCAAAGGCGGGAGAGTCCAATTATTTTACCTCAACATTAGATTTTACTCCTTCTACGAAAATCTTAGCAGGCTTAAATGCCGGAATGTTGTGTGCTGGAATTTTAATAGTAGTGTTCTTAGAAATGTTTCTACCGGTCTTCTCAGCCCTTGTCTTTACAACAAAGCTTCCGAAGCCACGAAGGTAAACATTATCTCCACTCTCAAGAGAAGTTTTTACTTCATCCATAAAAGATTCTATGGTAGCCTGAACATCTCCTTTTTCCATTCCAAGTTTTTCTGAAATGTTTGCTACGATATCTGCTTTCGTCATTTTCGTGCTATTTTAATTTATAATTGGGGTTTCAATTTTTCAAGGGGGCAAATATAAGAATTAAATCTGCAATATTTCAAACCTAATACACTAATAATAACGGAATAAACTCCTATTATTGCAGAGATTCCTAATTCAATATGGTTTTATCCAATAGACTGAGACATTGGTACTTGCAAAATAAACGCGATCTACCCTGGAGAAAGACTCACGAAACGTACCACATCTGGCTTAGCGAAATTATGCTTCAGCAAACGCGAATAGAACAGGGTTTGCCTTATTATAATAAGTTTATCGAAGCCTATCCCAGCGTTTTTGAACTCGCCAAAGCACCGTTAGATGAAGTGCTTAAACTTTGGCAGGGACTGGGTTATTATTCCCGAGCCAGAAACCTCCACGAAACAGCTAAATATGTTGCCTTTGAATGTAAGGGCAAATTTCCTGACACCTATAAAGGACTTCTAAAGTTAAAAGGTGTTGGAGATTATACCGCCAGTGCAATTGCCTCTATATGTTATAATGAGCCTGTTGCCGTGGTAGATGGAAATGTATATAGGGTGTTGTCCAGGATATTTGGAATAGATACTCCAATTAACAGTACTTCGGGAGTTAAAGAATTTAAAGAGCTTGCTCAGGAATTATTAGATAAAAAAGATCCCGCGACTTATAATCAGACCATTATGGAATTTGGGGCTTTACATTGTAAACCGCAAAATCCTAAATGTGAAATTTGTCCTTTTAATGATAAGTGCCTTGCTTTGAAAAATGACAGGATCAAAGAGTTGCCCGTAAAAATTAAGAAGGCGAAGATTAAAAACAGGTATTTTAATTACCTGGTATTTAATTTTGAAACTGATAAAACCATCCTTGAGAAACGATCTGGTAAGGGGATATGGAATGGCTTATATCAATTTCCTTTGGTGGAATCCAATAAACTGGTTGATAAGATTGAATTGTTAGAACTGGATGATTTTAAAAATTCCATTATAGAAACCCATCTGGAAATCGAGCTTTTTAATGAAGTCCCGGTGGTTCATAAACTTTCGCATCAACATTTATTTACGCGCTTTTGGCTGATAAATTCAAATTCTGAATATGAAAATACACTACATCTTCAGGAAGTGATAAATTATCCTGTTCCGGTCTTAATCGAAAATTTTCTGAATGAATACCTTCCGGATGCCTATAAATAAATCCTTGTTTATATCTTTGAATGTTTTTGCAGATAGAGGCAGAAATTTTTAGTATTTTAGAATAAATTTTAATCAAATAACCGATTTTCGGTATCTAAATAGATAAGTAATGACGGGTACATTGAACAAAGTAATGTTGATAGGACATACAGGAGATGACGTGAAGATGCATTATTTTGAAGGCGGAAATTCTCTGGGAAGGTTTCCCCTGGCTACAAATGAAAGTTATACAAACCGAACTACCGGTGAAAAAGTAATTAATACGGAGTGGCATAATGTAGTGGTTAGAAACAAGGCTGCCGAAGTTTGTGAGAAATACCTCAAAAAAGGAGATAAAGTTTATATTGAAGGACGTATTAAAACCCGTAAATGGCAGGATGATACAGGCAATGAGCGGTATTCTACAGAAATTCATTGTACCGAATTCACCTTCTTAACTCCTAAGAACGAATCTGGAGCTGAGCCTTCAGGTAATTCTCAGAATTCACAGAGTGCATCTGCTAAGCCTAAAAACGATAACTTTGCAAATAAGAATGAGTCTTATCCTCAGGAAGAAGAGGAAGATGATTTGCCATTCTAAGTTTAATTAAAATTTTAGCCTTTGGATTCGGAACCTCCCAGTTTGCTTTTGTTTTGGGCCACAATGGGAATTACCCATCTTTTCAGCTTGATATTTTTATTCGTGCTATTGTTATGTTCTGCCCTAATTTCTGGTGCAGAAGTAGCATTCTTTTCTCTAACTCCGGCTAATTTCATTACTGAAGACGGGAAGAGGTCCAAAACTCAAAATATCGTTATCAACCTTCTCGAAAAGCCCAAAAAACTACTGGCTACTATCCTGGTGGCCAATAATTTTATCAACATTGCCATCGTTTTATTATTTGATAGTCTGGCAGATGATTTATTTGCAGGGATCAATACCGAAATTTACGGGGTAGATCTGCGTTTCTTCTTTGAAGTAGGCCTGGTAACTTTTTTAATTCTCTTATTCGGAGAAATATTGCCAAAAGTATATGCCAGCAGAAATAAGGTTCAATTTTCGAATTTTATGGCCTATCCTATTAATTTTCTGGATAGTTTTTTCTCTCCTTTGAGTACTCCTATGAGGGCAATTACACTTTATTTTCATGAGAAGTTTGGGAAACAACGGTCTTTTATAAGTATAGACCATCTTTCCCAGGCGCTGGAATTAACCAGTGAAGAAGATACAACCCGGGAAGAACAAAAAATACTTCAGGGAATTGTGAGCTTCGGAAATACAGATACCAAACAGGTAATGAGACCACGAATGGACATTTTCGCCCTGAATGAGGAGAGCAATTATGAAGATATTATTCCTGAAATAATTGAAAATGGGTATTCCCGGATTCCGGTTTATAAAGAGAATGTAGATAATGTTACAGGCATTCTGTATATAAAAGATCTGTTACCATATCTCAATAAAAAGAATTTTGAGTGGACGAGCTTGCTTCGGGAACCTTATTTTGTACCTGAAAATAAAAAACTGGATGATCTCCTAAATGATTTCAAGAATAAGAAAAACCATCTGGCCATTGTTGTAGATGAATATGGAGGTACCAGCGGACTTATTTCCCTGGAAGATATCATAGAAGAAATTGTAGGGGATATTAGCGATGAGTTTGATGATGAAGATCTTATTTATTCAAAACTGGATGAAAACAATTTTATTTTTGAAGGTAAAACACCTTTAAAAGATTTTTATAAGATTGCCAGGATTGAAGATCCAAGTGTTTTTGAGGATCAAAAAGGAGAAGCTGATACTTTAGCTGGGTTTCTTTTGGAAATTTCAGGAGGCTTTCCAAAAAAGAATGATGAGATTGTCTTTCTAAATTATTCTTTTAAGATTGAAGTAATAGATGATAAGCGTATCAAACAAATAAAACTGAGTATTGCGCCTGTATGAAAAAACTGATTTTGGCAGTTATTGGGGTTCTTTTCTTATGCATTTCCTGCAAAGATGATAATTCCCAACCTAAGCCTAAAGCCTTTCTGGCTCTCGAATATCCGGAAGCTGAATATCAGAGAGTAGATATTGGCTGCCCTTATTCTTTTGAGATAAACTCCTTAGCTGAAATTTCTCCTTCCAGAAACCGAATCCCCTGCTGGATAAATCTTGATTATAAAGCTATGAATGCTGCCATATTTATTACTTACCAGCCAATAAGAGATAATCTCGATTCCCTTTTAACCGATGCTCAAAAATTACCGCTACAGCATACCATAAAGGCTGATGCCATTCAGGGAGATGTATATACCAATAGTTTTAATGATACGTATGGCATATTCTATGAGGTAGACGGAGACGCAGCTTCCCAGGCTCAATTTTACCTAACTGATAGTACAGATCATTTTCTTACCGGATCGGTCTATTTTAATAGTCTGCCAAATTTCGATTCTATTGTTCCTGCAGCTGAATATCTTAAAAATGATATAAAGCATTTAATGGAAAGTCTGCAATGGGTAAAATAGTTAAATAAAATATACTAATCCCTTTTTTTTCTTATCAAATCTTTAATAAAATTCCTTATTATTGTTAATATAACTAAAAATATAACAATTATGAGGCAATTTTCTTTGAGTTATTTCAAAGTAATTTTCTTTCTACTCTGTCCTTCTTTACTTCTCTCACAGGAAGTTCTGGAAGGAAAAACGATTAATGAAGCGACCGGTGAGGTCGTGCCATTCGTAAATGTAGTTGAGAAAGGAACAACTAATGGTACTACCAGTGATTTTGATGGTAGTTTTAGTATTACGGTAAATTCACTCCCAGTAACCCTGGTTTTTTCTTATTTGGGTTTTGAAACTCAGGAAATTCGGGTTACAGAGAATTCACCACTTACAGTAAGATTTGTAGAATCTGCTGCTTCATTAGATGAAGTGGTGATCACCGGTTTAGCTACCTCTGTTAAACGAGCCAATTCTGCTAACGCTGTAGCTTCTGTAACTGCAGAAGACCTGGTGGGTACTACACCTCCTCCAACTTTAGATAATGCCTTATACGGAAAATTTCCTGGAGCAATTGTAAATGCCAATTCCGGTGCTCCCGGGGGAGGGATATCTGTGAAACTGAGAGGTGCTACTTCTTTGCAGGGGAATACACAGCCATTATATATTGTAGATGGAATTTATATTGATAATTCCTCTATTCCAGCAGGTCTAAATGCTGTTTCCGCAGCGGCAGCAGGAGGTAGTGCATCCAACCAGGATAATCCCTCTAACAGGATTGCAGATTTAAACCCGGAAGATATTGCCAATATCGAAATTCTTAAAGGTGCCTCTGCCGCAGCTATTTATGGAAGTCGTGCCGCTGCCGGGGTAGTAATTATTACTACCAAACGAGGAAAAGCCGGCGAAACAACCTATAAATTTTCTCAATCGATAGGATGGACGCAGGTTATTAATTTATTGGGAACCAGAAATTATACTGAAGAGCGGGTAAGGGAATCTTTTGGGGAAGAAGAGGTTGATGATTTTATTGCTGCTCGTGATGCGGGAAGACTAATTGATTATGAAGAAGAACTTTTTGGTGAAAACGGTTTAATTTCTATTACAAATTTTAGTTCAAGTGGAGGTGGTGAAAAAACTAAATTTTTTGCTGGAGCTACACATACTTCGGAAGAAGGGATTGTTCAAAATACAGGATATGAAAAAATATCGCTGCGATTGAACCTGGACCATCGAGCAAATGATTTTATAAAATTAGCTCTAAGTAGTAATTATATTCATTCCTCTTCAGATAGAGGTTATTTCAATAATGATAATACAGGAACCACTTTAGGTGTCGCACTTACCAGTACGGTTCCATGGCTTCAGCTTTTTCCTGATGAGAACGGTAATTTTCCAGATAACCGTTTAGGTGCTTCTAATATTTTACAAACCAGGGAGCTGGTGGTGAATAATGAAAAAACCAACCGGCTTATAATGGGAGGAACTGCAAACATAGATCTATATAAAGCAGATAAATCTAATCTTGAGCTTATTTTACGGGGTGGGGTTGATTTCTATAACTTTAATACTTTTGCTTTTTTTCCTAAAGATCTGCAGTTCCAGAAGCCAGAAAATGGAGGTCAAAATGGAGTGTCGGTGCAGGGATCTACTTTAAATCGAAACTATAACCTTTCTGCTTTCTTAGTACATAATTATTTCACTGATAGTGATATAAACTTTCGTACACAGGCTGGTCTTACCAGAGAGTATTTTGACAGGAACAGCTATTTAATAACAGCTACAGATCTAGTTGCTTCAGAATCTAATGTAGATCAGGCCACAAATACAGGGGTAGATCAAAACAGGTTAAAACAACAGGATGCAGGATTCTTTGTCCAGGAAGAAGTAAATTATCAGGACAAAATTATTGCTACTATTGGTGTAAGAGGAGATAAATCCTCTAATAATGGAGATGCAAATGAGTTATTTTACTACCCAAAAGCTTCTCTTGCAGTTAGTTTAAATGAATTTGACTTTTGGAATGAATCATCTCCGCTCGGTCAATTCAAGCTTAGGGCAGCATACGGTGAGGCAGGTAATTTCCCTCCTATTGGAGCCTTATTTACTTCCTACAATAGTTTTACCAATGTAGGTGCAAATGGGGTGGGCCTTAAGGGTATTAGCTTACGGGGTGTACGAGGAAATCCTAATCTTCAATCTGAAAGACAGAAAGAATTTGAAACTGGTTTTGACTTTAGTCTCTTTAGAGACAGAATTAATGGGTCTTTTACATACTATGTAAAAACGATTGATGATCTTATTCTTCAGGCTTCTACAGAACCATCTTCTGGATTTACCACTCAATTTGTGAATGCGGGTGAATTACAGAATAAAGGTGTTGAGATTAGTTTAAATACTATTATTGCGAGAAGCGAAGACTTTAACTGGAATTTTGGTGTGAACTTTTTCAAGAACAGTTCAGAAGTTACCCGTTTAGATGTACCTGCTTTTAATGTGGGAGCTTTTGGTGCAACTTTGGGTACTTTTAGAATTGAAGAAGGTCAAAGCGCGACGCAAATTGTTGGAATTGGCCCGGATGGCGGAGCTAATGGTTTGCAGAAATTTGGTGATTCAGAACCGGATTTTCAGATGGCTTTCAATAATCAAATTCAGTTTAAGAACTTCGATTTTAATTTCTTATGGCAATGGAAAAAAGGAGGGGATAATATCAACCTTACAGCTTTGTTAACAGACCTTAGTGCAACTAGTCACGATTATGACGAGATAGACCTGGATCCGGAAGGTGTTCTGGGGAATGGACCGTACAGGGTTAGTCAGTTAGGATCTTCAGCAGCTGTGTTCGTAGAAGATGCCGGTTATTTGAGATTGAGAGAAGTTGGGTTGTATTATAACGTCCCAACCAGTTTTACAGATAATATTTTAAACGGCACTTTTGATAGTATTAAAGTTGGATTTTCAGGAACCAACCTGATAAATATATTCGACTATAATAGTTATGATCCTGAAGTGTCAAATTTTGGAGGAAACAGTTTATTTAATGCTGTAGAGGTAACACCTTTCCCGTCTTCCAAACGTTATATGTTTAATGTAGCCTTTAATTTTTAAAAAAAAGAGTATGAAAATTATAAATAGATTTTTAATCTTATTGGCCTTTGGAACATTCGCCACATCTTGTGATGTTGAAGAATTTTCCGATTTAAACGGCCCGGAAGTATCTTCCCTGGTAGCAGATCTATCCAGAGGAGATTTACAGGACCTTATTGGAGGTGTATTTTATAGTATGCGTGTAGGTCTCGGCACCTATTACGATGATGTTGGAGTGATAGGTCGTGAATACTATCGATTTTCAAGTTCTGATCCTCGATTAACAGCTGATTTATTAGGAAGGGATAATGCTATCCTGGATAACAACACCTTTTATATAACCACTCCCTGGGCGGCGCGGTATAGATCTGTAAAGAATATTAATATTATTCTTGAAGGTTTAAATAATACTACCGCAGATTTCAGTGATGGTGAACTTAGCAGTACCAGAGGTTTCCTAAAAACTTTGAAAGCTTACGAATTGCTTCTGAACCTTAATTTAACCAATGAAAATGGAATTCGGCTAAATGTTGAAGATCCTGCAAATTTAGGAGCTTTTGTGTCTAAAACGGAAGCCCTTCAGGGGATAAGAAGTTTACTGGAAGAAGGAGCCGCAGATCTGGCAGCAGGTGGGGATTCCTTTCCTTTTTCTATGACCGCAGGTTTTCAGTCATTCAATACACCATCTGCTTTTTTAGAGGTTAATAACGCAATTTCGGCTAGGGTAGCAGCCTACCAGGGGGATTATTCGGCAGTATTAAACTTTTTGGAAGATTCTTTCCTGGATTTGAACGGTGATTTAGATGAAGGAATTTATTATGTATTTTCTGAAGATCAAACCGATATTCCAAATCCTTTATTCTTTCCTCAAAATGCTTCCTCTGCTGGAGCACGAATTGTCCAGCCAGATTTTATTGATGATGCAGAAGCAGGCGATACAAGAATTGAGGAGAAAACCAGTTTAAGAGACGAGTCAATTACCTTTGACGGCTTAACAGGTAATTACGATTTCTTTTTATATCAAACCAGAACCGATGCGATTCCTATTATTAGAAACGCAGAATTGGTTTTGTTGTATGCTGAAGCTAATATTTTTGCAGGTAGCGATGATGAAGCGGTTAACGCTTTGAATGTTATTAGAAATAGCGCTTCACTTGACGATTATTCTGGAGATACAAGCGAGTCAGATTTGATTGATGAGCTTTTAATGCAAAGAAGGTATGAATTATACGGAGAAGGCCATCGTTGGATTGATGCAAGACGTTTTGGTATTTTAGATGAATTGCCAATCGATAGACCCGGTGATGATGTGTTTGATCAATTTCCCATTCCTTTAACTGAAAATCAATAAAATAAACTTTTGTTTAAAAGATAAAATCCATTCCATTAAATTGGAATGGATTTTTTTATTCTGAAACCGATCCTAAAATATATCTTCGCGGTCTAAAAATTAGGTTTTGAAAAATCTTAAATGGATCTATCTCATTATACTTTCTATTGTTTGGGGAAGTTCTTTTATTCTTATTAAGAAAGCATTAATTGGTCTTACGGCCCTTCAGGTAGGTTCTTTTAGGATTATCTTTGCAGCCCTTTTTTTAATTTTGGTAGGATTTAAAAGTATCAGCCGATTAACAAAAAGACAATGGAAGTGGATCGTTATTTCAGGTTTCCTGGGGTCTTTCTTTCCCGTATATCTTTTTGCTTTTGCTGAAACAGAAATAGACAGTGCAATCGCTTCAATTCTTAATGCCACTACACCGTTGTTAACCCTAATTTTTGGAGTTTTATTCTTTAAAGCAGCATTTACACAGAATAAGATTTTAGGTGTGGTTATAGGTCTGTTGGGTACCGCCGGGCTTATTTTTAGCGGAGCTTCAATCAATCCAGATCAGAATTACCTTTATTCGTTACTGGTAATTATTGCGGCAGGTTGTTACGCCATGAATGTAAATATACTTAAAACCAGAATGAGTGATATCTCTCCTCTAGGGATAGCCGCGGGAAATTTTACGGTCTTGCTAATACCAGCACTCATTCTTTTATACTTTACCGGATTCTTTAACGTTCCAGGATATACGGGTGAGATTAAATTATCAATATTATTTGTAGCAGTGCTTGGGATTATAGGTACGGGTGTGGCCATGATCATTTTCAATAAACTGGTGCAAATAACAGATCCGGTTTTTACCACCTCTGTAACTTATACTATTCCTGTGGTAGCATTAGCCTGGGGTATTTTAGATGGAGAGATCTTTAGTTTCTGGCAACTTGTTTCTGCCTTCGTAATTTTAGTAGGTGTATTTATAGTGAATAAATCAAGAAATATAATTTCGAGGCATCGTAAGCAGGCGGTATAAAAAAAGCCCCCGAAATCGGAGGCTTCTTCATTATCTAACAATTTTGGGATTTACTCCACTTTAAAGTCTTCTTCAGAAACACCTTCATTAATAAGGATTTCAGAAACTTTAAACTCATATGACTGAGGTCCCATGCTTTGAAAGATTACAAAAGGGAATTTCACTCCTTCTACTTCCTGATAATCACTATAGCCAGTTGGGATTGTCATAGTTTGACCTGCCTGGCTTACTGTTTTTACCGACTGTACTTTTAGGCCGGTATCTACAGAATAGAAATTCTTATTATTTCCATCCATTTCTACCACATAAGTATCTTTACCATCTACTTTTTCCATCCCGGTAACTTTGGCCTCACCAACAGTTAATTCAGGAAAAGGATTAGCGTCTGCTTTAGCGGCCGCAATCTGCTCTTCATTGTAAGGCATCTTTTGTCCCTGAGCCATGACAAATCCAGCTTCACCGTTAAAAACCTGCTTGTTCATAACATTTCCACCCATAGAAATAGACTGGTTCATTTTACCATTTGTGGTTCTTTTCATTTCAAGTTGCAATTGCATACCCTGAATTTCAGCATCAGCTTTCATTACTACAGATTCTACATCGTTTACCGCATCTTTTCCGCCGATAGCTTTAATATAATCAGCAAAAACTTTTTCAGCAGTTACAGAAGCGTCTACTTTCTTAGCTTCCGGCTTTTCTGTCTTTTCACCGAATCTATTGTAGTAATTGATAGGAATGGTTTTTCCGTTATAGGTCATCTTTTCAAGGTTCTCCAAAACATCTGAACCTTTACCAGCAATTACGATCCTGGAATTATCTGCCATGAAATACTTTTTGGCAACCCTTTGCACATCTTCTTTGGTAACTTCATCTATCTTTTCAAGATATTCTTCATAGAAATCATCGTCAAGATCTTCAGTTTCTATTTCCATGGCGAAATTAGCAATGGTAGAAGGCTGTTCTAGAGAAAGTACGAAATCTCCTGTAAGCTTAGCTTTGGCATTAGCCAATTCGCTATCGGTTACTTTTTCATTTCTGATTTTATAAACTTCATCAAGAAATGCTACCACAGAACTATCGGTTACTTCATTTCTTACACTTGCACTTGCTACGAATGTAGAGGCGTATTTATCGTTTCCAGCTGAAGAATAGGCGCCGTAAGTGTAACCTTTATCTTCACGAAGATTTAGAAAAAGTCTTGCTTCTCCACCACCACCTAAGATCTTGTTTGCTACAAGAACAGGGAAGTAATCATCATCCTTTTTCTTTAGGTCTATAGTGTTTACTAAAGCGATCTCACTTTGAACAGCGTTAGGCATGTTTACAAAGTCAATTTCAGTTTTTTCTACATTAGATACAGCGGGTAAGTTTGCTTCAGGTACAGCATTTCCTTTCCAGTTTGAAAAGTTCTTTTTCACAAGATCTTTTACTTCATCTTCATCTACATCACCAACAATTACCAGATAAGCACTTTTAGGTGAAAACCATTTGCTGTAATAAGACTTTACATCTGCAAGGGTAATAGCATTTACTGTTTCTTCAGTAGAGAATTCACCATAAGGGTGATCTTTTCCGTAAGCTAATGCAGAGCGTACTCTTCTCGCGTTGTAAGAAACATCTTTTTCACTGCTCTTTAAACCATCAATCGTTCTGGCTTTAGACTTATCAAATTCTTCCTGAGTGAACTTTGGATTTACGATCCCATCTGCCATTAATTTCAACACTTCAGGAAAGTATTTTGATAATGTATTGGCGTTTGCTCCACTAGCGTAGAAATTTAGTCTTGCTCCAAGGAAATCAACTTTTTCGTTGAATTCATCCTTAGACATAGTGGTCGTTCCTGTTCCCAAAAGATCTCCGGTTAATCCGGAAACACCAGCTTTTGCGCCTTCTGTATGTGGAGGATTGTCAAATCTTAAAGAGATGGCTACTCTTGGTAATTTATTGTTTTCAACGATCATTACCTGCAGTCCGTTATCAAGGTCAAAAGTTTCAGGTTCGTCTACATTTACTTTCGGAGCAGGTCCCGGTTCGGGCATCGTACTACGATCTATTTGAGCTGAAACTCCTGCAGACAATAGTAAAAATGCTGCCAGAGTTAATATATTATTTCTCATTTTATTCAATTTTTTTGATTTATTCTTCTGCCTGTTCGCTAGCAGGTAAATATTCTAGAACTACTCTCTGGTTTGGCTTCAGATATTCTTTAGCCACTCTCTGTATATCTTCACGAGTGATATTGCGATAAATTTCAATCTGGTCGTTGATAAGATCTGTATCTCCGTAAAGCATATAATTTCTAGCTAGTGAATTGGCAATCCCGGCAACACTTGAGTTTGAGTTTACGAAATTGTTTTCAGCTTTATTCTGAAGTTTCTGAAAGTCCTTTTCTGAAATCATTTCATTTCTAAGCTTCGCAATTTCCTCTTCAATTTCGGTATTCAGTGTTTCCAGAGAAGTATCTCCTAAAGGAATAGAAAAGATAAGGTACATACCGTAATCCTCCTGTTCAAGATTAAAAGCACCAATCTGTAAGGCTTGCTTCTGCTCATCTACCAGTTTCTTATAAAGTTTTGAGCTGTTCCCGTCACTAAGATAATCTGAGATCATATTTAGAACATAAGAATCCTTTTCAGTAAAAGCAGGAGTTCTGTATCCAATTACTGAAGCAGGGATCTGGATGTTAGAATCATATGCTTTGGCATTGATTTGCTCTGTGATTGGATCTTCCTTTGGAAAATCTCTCGTGATCTCTTCACCTCTTTCAATAGGGCCGAAATAATCTTTGATCATTTTCTTGGTTTCATCTATTTCAATATCGCCGGCAACTACTAGGACAGCGTTGTTTGGAACATAGTACTTGTCAAAATAGGCTTTGAATTCGTCTAAAGTTGCAGCATCAAGATCTTCCATGTAACCTACATTAGGATTTTTGTATGGATGCTTTTCAAACATGTTCTCCTGCATCGCTTGCAGAAGGTTTCCATAAGGAGAGTTGTCGTAACGCAGTCTTCTTTCTTCTTTTACCACTTCATTTTGAGTGTCTACTCCTTTTTGCCCGATAATTGGATGCATCATCCTCTCAGATTCCATCCACAGGCCTAATTCCAGGTTGTTTGAAGGGAAAACCTCATAATAGTAAGTTCTATCCTGGCTTGTGTTAGCATTATTACTTCCACCATGTGAACTTACGATTTCAAACCATTTTCCGTTAGGAATATTTTCGGTTCCTTCAAAAAGAAGATGTTCGAAGAAGTGAGCCATTCCAGTTCTGCCATCTTCTCTGTCTTTTCCACCTACGTGGTACATAACCGAAGTGGTGACCACCGGTGCTGAATTATCCTGATGTAAGATAACATGCAACCCGTTGTCTAAATCATACTCAGTAAATTCAACTTCCTGAGCGAAACCTACTATTCCTATAAAGAAAAAGCAGGCCACAAGTTTTAGTTTGTTAATCATTTTCAATTAGTTTTTTTAATTGTATTTAGTTGGTAACAGTTAAGGATAAAAAGTTACAATAATTTGTGACTTTAATTAGTTCCATGCGCAATGTGTTAAAATTAACATGCTATTAAGGCAAAAAACGCTACATTTTTTAGAAATTTAAACCTAAAAAATTATCGATCCATGACAAATCTTAAAATTCCTATTTTATATGGTGTGATCATAGCAGCATGCCTGGCAGCTTATTTTTTAATATTATCAATCTTTGGGCTACATGTAAATCCCGTATACAGTATTTTAAATGGATTTATTATGGCTGCGGGTCTATGGTTGGCTTTAAAAGCATATAGAAAGGATAAAGGGAATAAATTTAAATATCAGAAAGGATTTTCATTGATCTTCCTAACGGGAATTAATGCCACTGTGATCTTCGTTATATTCTTTGGCCTTTATGCTACTGAGTTCAATCCGGATTTTTTGGATCAGCTTATAAACATGTGGGCTACTTTTTATAATACGAATATTGGAATAGTGTTGTTTACTATAGCTTTAATGGGGGCTTCTACCAGTATTGTCCTGGCTCTTGCTTATATGCAACTATTTAAAGATTCCTGGAATACCAAAGAGGCTAAAAAACATACACTTTAGGCGGGTCTTGAAAAGATAAAAAACCTTTGTCAATTAATTAATTAGGATTATATTTGCACCCGCTTGCGTGAAAACGTGAGTTAATATTTTAAGTATTTAAATAATTAATTATACGCTATGTACGCAATTGTAGAGATAGCAGGGCAGCAATTTAAAGTTGCAAAAGACCAGAAGGTTTACGTTAATCGTTTAGCAGGAGAAGAAGGAGACAGTGTTTCTTTCGATAAAGTATTACTTACTGCAGATGGTGATGATATAACCCTTGGCGCCCCGGCTATAGATGGAGCTCTTGTAGGAGCTAAAATCAATCGTCATCTTAAAGGTGATAAAGTTATTGTTTTCAAGAAGAAGAGACGTAAGGGCTACCGAGTTAAGAACGGTCACCGTCAGGCTTTAACCGAGATTCTTATTGAAGGAATAGATCTTAAAGGTGGTAAAAAAGCTACTTCAACTAAAAAGGCTGAGCCTAAAAAAGAAGAAGTAAAAAAAGAAGCCCCGAAAAACGAAACCAAAACTGATAAAAAATCAGAAGACCTTAGCCAGAACACAGTTGTAGAACTTAGAGAGATGGCTAAAGAAAAAGGAGTTGAAGGATATTCTTCAATGAAAAAAGCAGAACTAATTGCTGCATTAAGCTAAGTTTAACTACTAAAAACGAAATAAAATGGCACATAAAAAAGGAGTTGGTAGTTCCAAGAACGGTAGAGAGTCAGAATCTAAACGCTTAGGTGTGAAGATATTTGGAGGACAGGCTGCTGTTGCGGGGAATATTATCGTAAGACAAAGAGGTACTGCACATCGTCCAGGTGACAATGTTTATGCAGGAAAAGATCATACATTACATGCCAAGGTTGATGGTCTTGTAAAGTTTACAAAAAAGAAAGATGATAAATCTTATGTTTCTATTGAGCCTTTCGAAGCTTAATTGAACAAATATATTTTAAAAAAGCCCTTTCCAAGTCGGAAAGGGTTTTTTTTCTGGCTTTATACGGAATGTTTAACTTTGTGCAGATAAAATTAAACAAAATGAGTATTGCTAAAGATTTCCAGTTTGATGAGCGCCAGATAGATCGAATTATCTCCATGGCCTGGGAAGATAGAACCACTTTTGAAGCTATAGAATATCAGTTTGGTTTAACTGAGAAGCAGGTCATCAGGTTTATGAAAGAGCAGATGCATCCGCGTAACTGGAGAAAATGGCGTGCTCGTGTTCAGGGTAGAAAAACCAAACATGAAAAGCTAAGAGATGAACACGTAAAGCGATTTAAAAGTGATGCTCAAAGACAAATTAGCGGAAACAGGATTTCTAAGAAAAAGTACTAAATAAAAAACCCCCGCCCTACACGGGGATTTTTAAAAAACCAAACAAAAAAAAGGGAATTAATTTAAAGCAAAAGAGCTAATCAAATTAATCTCATTACCCTTATAAGAATACTGGTGCAGTATATTATCCCCAACCATAAGTAACCTATCTTCAAGAGGGATGACATCATAGGTGTTAATGTTATTGAATTGATCGATAAACTTAAGGTTAGGGGTGTCTTCTATGTCAAATATTTTTAGGCCAGCATTTCCATCACATACAAAAAGCCAGTTGTCTTTAACTCCCAGACCATAAGGATTGGTCATTTCATAGGAATTTACAACCATAGGATTAGCTTTGTCTGAAACATCTACAACATCAAGTTGATTTATATTTTGGCCGCAGGCATTGCCGCCACGTATAGTGACATAGGCATAATTATCTTTGACCACTACAGGATCGCATCCACGAACATGTTCTAAAAAAGAAACTTTTTGTGGACTTCCTGGGTTTTCAATATCATAAATATACATTCCGGTGCTGCTGCCCAGGTATAGGTGATCTTCATAATTAAAAATAGTTTCTACCTCCCAGCCCACGTATTCATTGCTTATACGGTTTGGGTTTTCGGGAATTGAAATATCAAATGCTGATAGTGAAGTCTCATCGGCGACATAAAGATAATCGCCATTTAAACTAAATCTGGCCATGCTTCCACCGGTACCTGAATTTCCCCCGCCATCGGCAGCCGATTCAAAAAAAGGCTCTCCGCGTGTTTCGGCATATTCTATTTTTCGTGTTTCGATCACATATCCTACAATCACTTCCTGTGATGGATCAAAATTGTCAAAGTCTACATAATTAACACCGGCAGGTGCGGTAGTATAATAATTGGGAAATATATCCTGAACCCTTCCAATTTCAGCAATTTTATCGATGTTGCTAATATCAAAAACCACGAGGTCCATTCCATTATCGGTATATAGTTTATCGTTCTTTATGGCGATGTCCATATTTCTTGGAATTTTCAGAAACCTGATATTTTGAGGATTAAAAGGATCGGTGTTGTCTATAATATGAACACCTTCGTTTTTATCATTGATGAAAATAAAATCTTTCCAGGCATATATTTTACCTGATTCTTTAATTGACTTTGGCTCCTGAACTTTTACCGAAGCTCTAAAATCTGCGATGGATTGTGTTACCGGAACTGCGACACTGGAAAGATTAGAATCCTTCTCTTCGTCACAGGAAATGAAACTAAAGAAAACTAAGAGAAACGGAAAAAGCAGTAATCTTTTCATTTTTAAATCGGTTAGTTATCCTGTAGATGCAGATAGAAGAAAAAGGTTGCGTATATATTTATAAATTTTTTTCTGTCACTTTGTCAGAACTGACTTTAGTTCTATCTTTGCCACTCTAAAAACCGACAGAGGATTGAAGAATTATGGAGAAGACTATAGACGAAAATAAGCAGGGAAACTCTTTGGTACTAGAGCCTAAGGCCAATAATGACCGCAAATTATTTATTGAGAGTTATGGCTGCGCAATGAACTTTAGCGATAGCGAAATTGTTGCTTCTATTCTCTCAAAAGAGGGTTTTAATACCACTCAAAACTTGGAAGAAGCAGACCTGGTTTTGGTTAATACCTGTTCCATTCGAGAAAAAGCAGAGCAAACGGTACGCAAGCGGTTGGAAAAATACAATGCGGTAAAAAGAATAAACCCCGGCATGAAGGTGGGTGTTCTTGGTTGTATGGCAGAACGTTTAAAGAGTAAATTCCTGGAAGAGGAAAAAATCGTCGATCTTGTGGTGGGTCCAGACGCTTATAAAGATCTTCCAAATTTGATAAATGAAGTTGAAGAAGGGCGCGACGCGATAAATGTAATTTTGAGCAAGGAAGAAACTTACGGAGACATTTCCCCGGTAAGACTTCAATCAAATGGGGTTTCCGCATTTGTTTCCATTACTCGTGGGTGCGATAATATGTGTACGTTTTGCGTGGTTCCTTTTACCCGCGGAAGAGAAAGAAGTCGGGATCCGCAAAGTATAGTGGAAGAAGTAAATGATCTCGCAGCAAAAGGATATAAAGAAATTACACTTTTAGGTCAGAATGTAGATAGTTATCTCTGGTATGGTGGTGGATTAAAAAAAGATTTTAAGAACGCGACCGAGATACAAAAAGCGACAGCCACTAACTTTGCGGCACTTTTAAGACTGGTTGCAGAAGCTCAGCCTAAAATGAGGATACGTTTTTCTACTTCCAATCCCCAGGATATGACCCTGGATGTTATAGAAGCAATGGCAGCATATCGCAATATTTGCAATTATATACATTTACCTGTACAGAGTGGAAGTGACCGTATTTTAAAGAAAATGAACCGCCTGCATACTCGTGAAGAATATTTTAGGCTAATAGATAATATTAAAGAGAGAATCCCTAATTGTGGGATCTCTCACGATCTAATAGCCGGTTTTCCTACTGAGACTGAAGAAGATCACCAGGATACACTTTCCTTAATGGAATATGTGAAATATGATTTTGGTTATATGTTTACCTATTCTGAAAGGCCTGGAACTACTGCGGAACGTAAACTGGAAGACGATGTCCCGGAGGAAGTCAAGAAAAGAAGATTACAGGAGATCGTGGACCTTCAGCAAAAACATAGCAGGTATAACACTAAACAGGCCATAGGCACTGTAGTGGAAGTTTTGATTGAAAAAGAATCAAAGAAATCTGATGCTCACTGGAGTGGCCGAAATGAGCGAAATACCGTAACCGTATTTCCGAAAGAGAATTATATGATTGGTGATTTTGTAAATGTAAAAATTACTGATTGCACCAGTGCCACGCTTATAGGTGAACCTGTGGGTTATAGTGATAATAACTAAATTATTAACTACAGTACAATAGTTTACACGTTTTGAAACTGCTACTGTTAACTAAATACTGAATACTTATAAATGGAATCAGTTCAGGCAATAAAACAACGCTTTGGAATCATTGGGGACGATCCCAAACTTAACCGGGCGGTAGAAAAAGCAATTCAGGTTGCGCCAACAGATATTTCTGTCCTGGTTACAGGTGAAAGTGGGGTAGGAAAAGAAAGTATTCCGAAGATTATTCACGCCCTGTCCCATAGAAAACACGGGAAATATATCGCCGTTAACTGCGGGGCAATTCCAGAAGGGACTATAGACAGTGAATTGTTTGGTCATGAAAAAGGGGCTTTTACCGGGGCTACCCAAACCAGGAATGGTTATTTTGAAGTGGCAGACGGCGGGACCATCTTTTTAGATGAGGTAGGAGAATTACCATTGCCCACTCAGGTTAGACTGCTTCGGGTACTTGAAAATGGAGAGTTTATTAAGGTAGGTTCTTCAAAGGTTCAGAAAACCAATGTTCGCATCGTCGCGGCAACGAATATCAATATGTTCGAATCCATCCAAAAAGAGAAATTTCGGGAAGATCTTTATTACCGTTTAAGCACGGTGGAGATCAACCTTCCTCCTTTACGTGAAAGAAAGGACGATATACATTTATTATTCAGGAAATTCGCTTCAGATTTTGGACTAAAGTATAAAATGCCTACGATAAAACTTGAAGATGAGGCCGTGGCTTTACTTCAAAAGTATCGTTGGGGAGGAAATATCCGTCAGCTAAGAAATATAGCAGAACAAATTTCCGTTTTAGAACAAAACAGGGTGATCACTGCGGAAGATTTGAGACATTATCTTCCAAATGTGGGAAGTAATCTTCCTGCAATCATTTCAGATAAGAAAAAAGAAGGAGATTTTAGTAATGAAAGGGAGATCCTATACAAGGTGCTTTTCGATATGAAAAATGATCTAAATGATCTTAAAAAATTAACCTTAAAATTAATGCAGGAAGGCGATAGCAAGCAGGTGCAGGATGAGAATGAAGGTTTGATCCAGAAGATTTATGGGAATAGTGGTGATGATATAGATGAAGCTGATATTGATGAAGATGAATTGAACGTGCTTCAAATTCCGCAACAAAATTCGGCCGGTTCCAGGCAGGAAGAAAAAGATAAATATTATTTTGCTGAAGAAATTGAAGAGGAAGAAACTCTGTCTTTGCAGGATAAAGAATTAGAGCTAATTAAAAAATCCCTCGAACGACATAGCGGAAAAAGAAAAGCGGCGGCGGAAGAACTGGGAATTAGCGAAAGAACACTTTACCGCAAGATAAAGCAATATAATTTGTAGAAAAAAGTTATCGGCTTAAAGCTAAAAGCTTTTGCACCGGAATTTAGTATTTTGGTTCTCATATAGCTTAGGGCTTACTGCTTAAGGCTTACAGCTAAAAAACACATGAAAAAACTAATCTTAATATTTTGCTCCGTTTTATTGCTCACATTGCAATCTTGCGGAATTTACTCTTTTACCGGAGCCGATACAGGGAATGCTGAAACCTTTCAGGTAAACTTTTTTCAGAATAATGCAGATCTTGTAGAGCCTGGAATAGACAGGGCTTTCACGATTTCACTTCAGGACCTTATTCAGAATCAAACCAGTTTAAGCCTGGTAAATAATAATGGAGATCTAATATTTGAGGGTGAAATTGTTGAATATTATATTTCGCCAATGTCGGCTACCGCACAGAATACAGCTGCTCAAAACAGGTTAACAATTTCGGTAAACGTGAGGTATTACAATACCTTGGAACCGGAAAAGGATTTTGAGAACCGTTTTTCTTTCTTTTATGACTATCCCGCGCAAACCCAATTAGTAGGTGCAGCCCTGGAAACTGCACTGGATGAAATATATACAAGGTTGACCCAGGATATTTTTAATGCGGCATTAACCGATTGGTAATGAAAGTGAAGGAGTTTACATATCTTCTTGAAAATCCTTCGGAAATCACCCCGGAGCAAACCCGTGATATCGAAAAGATTCTCGAAAAGGCTCCCTATTTTCAGGCAGCGAGGGCTATCCGTTTAAAAGGATTGAAGGAACATCAGGAATTCAGCTACAATTCGGCGCTTAGGAAAACCGCTGCGTATACGGCTGATAGGAGTATTCTTTTTGATTTTATCACGTCGCCGGAATTCAATCAAAATGAGATTGCAAAGCAAATACGAGAGCAGGAAGAAAGACTGAAACAAATTACCGTTTACGAAGCTGAAGAAGTTCATGGAAGGCGTAGTCTTGATATTAATGAAGCGATCAAGATGAAGCAGTCTGAATCTGAACGTGTGATGGATCCTGCACTATTTGAAAGGCCTTTAAGATCTGAAGAGGAGGAAAGACCAGAGAAAGCAGAGAAATCTTCAGAAGAACAGCTTGGAATTGGAAAGCCGCTGGAATTTGACGGAAAAGAATCGCATTCTTTTTCAGAATGGTTAAAACTTACAAAGGCACAACCAGTAGATAGAGAGGAAGAAAAAGAAGAAGGCGAAACTGATGAAGGCCGCTTGAGGAAATTTGAGCTTATTGAGGAGTTTATTTCTAAAAATCCGAAGATAAAACCCGGGAAAACTGCTAACAAAGCAAACCTGGCTGAAGAGAATATTGCCGCACCGGAATCGTTGATGACAGAGACTTTGGCAAAGGTTTATTTAGAGCAGAAAAATTACAAAAAAGCCATCCAGGCTTACAAAATATTAATTTTGAAAAATCCCGAAAAAAGTGGTTTCTTTGCAGACCAAATTAGGGCAATAGAGAAATTACAAGATACTAATAACGAATAAGAATGAGCACATTCACTATATTTTTAGCTTTAATAATTATCGTGGCATTTTTGCTGGTAGTTGTGATAATGGTACAGAATCCTAAAGGAGGAGGACTTTCTTCATCTTTTGGTGGCGGAGGTCAGCAAATGGGAGGGGTAAAGAAAACAACAGATTTTCTTGATAAAAGTACCTGGACTTTAGCAACTCTTTTATTGGTGCTAATCCTACTTTCTAACGTGACCATTATGGATGCTCCGGCAGAGGCTGGAACCAGGGTTTTCGAAAGTGACGAGCCGGTGAACACGCAAGTTCCTGCAACGCAGACTCCGGCACAACAACCGGTGGAAACTGACAGTGCTCAGTAAATTTCACAAAATATTATAATTTGAAAATGCCAGCTTATGACAAGCTGGCATTTTTTTTTGGCTATTGGCAGAAATAAGCTAGTGGCATAATTTTAGAAATATGCCTAACCGAATTTAATAAATTAATTAACCTATAATAAAATTTCGAAAAAATGGGACTAAACGTTAAACCGCTTTCAGATAGGGTTGTAATTGAACCTGTAGCTGCAGAAAACAAAACTGCGTCTGGTATTATTATTCCTGAAACTGCTAAAGAGAAACCTCAAAAAGGTAAAGTAGTGGCTGTTGGTAAAGGAACCAAAGATCACGAAATGACCGTTAAAGAAGGTGATATGGTGCTTTATGGAAAATATGCCGGTACCGAGTTGAAACTTGACGGTACAGATTATCTTATCATGCGGGAAGATGATATACTTGCAATAGTATAAGTTTTATTTCAATAGGCTTGCCTCACTTTATTTGTGAGAGAGGTAATCATTTCAACAACAAAAAATTAATTAACCATAATTTTCAGATTATTGAAAAGATCTGAAAAGTAAAATTTATAAAAATGGCAAAAGATATAAAATTTGACATTCAGGCCCGTAACGGGATTAAACGAGGAGTAGATGCATTGGCTAATGCTGTTAAGGTAACCTTAGGACCTAAGGGTCGTAATGTGATTATTAGTAAATCTTTCGGCGCACCAACTGTAACTAAAGATGGTGTTACTGTTGCAAAAGAAATTGAATTGGAAGACCCACTTGAGAACATGGGTGCTCAGATGGTGAAAGAAGTTGCTTCTAAAACAAATGACCTTGCTGGTGACGGTACTACAACTGCCACTGTACTTGCCCAGGCTATCGTAAAAGAAGGTCTTAAGAACGTTGCTGCCGGTGCCAATCCAATGGATTTGAAAAGAGGTATCGATAAAGCTGTAGAAGCTCTTACGGCAGATCTTGCAAAACAAACTAAAGAAGTTGGTGATTCTTCAGAAAAAATAAAGCAGGTAGCTTCTATTTCTGCTAACAATGACGATGTTATTGGTGATTTGATCGCTCAGGCATTCGGAAAAGTTGGAAAAGAAGGTGTTATTACTGTTGAAGAAGCTAAAGGTACTGAAACACACGTAGACGTAGTGGAAGGTATGCAGTTTGACAGAGGTTATCTTTCTCCGTATTTCGTAACAAATTCAGAGAAAATGACTGCAGATCTTGAAGATCCATATATCCTTCTTTTCGATAAGAAAATATCTTCCATGAAAGATTTGCTTCCTGTACTTGAGCCAGTTGCTCAGTCTGGAAAACCATTATTGATCATTGCTGAAGATGTAGATGGAGAAGCACTTGCTACTCTTGTGGTAAATAAACTTCGTGGATCACTTAAGATCGCAGCTGTAAAAGCTCCAGGTTTTGGTGACCGTAGAAAAGCAATGTTAGAAGATATCGCTATCCTTACCGGAGGAACTGTAATCTCTGAAGAAAGAGGTTTTACTCTGGAGAATGCGACCATTGATATGTTAGGTACTGCCGAAAAAGTAGCTATAGATAAAGATAATACTACTATCGTAAATGGAGCAGGAGATGATAAAGCGATCAAAGAACGTGTGAATCAGATCAAAGCTCAGGTAGAATCTACTACTTCAGATTATGACAAAGAAAAGCTTCAGGAGCGTCTTGCTAAATTAGCAGGTGGTGTTGCCGTCCTTTATGTAGGTGCAGCTTCAGAAGTAGAAATGAAAGAGAAGAAAGACCGTGTAGATGATGCACTTCATGCGACCAGAGCCGCTGTAGAAGAAGGTATTGTTGCCGGTGGTGGTGTTGCTTTAGTAAGGGCTCAGGCTGTGCTAAGCAAGATCAAAACTGAAAATGCCGATGAAGCAACAGGAGTTCAGATCGTATCACGTGCTATTGAATCTCCATTGAGAACAATTGTTGAAAATGCAGGAGGTGAAGGATCTGTAGTGATCAATAAAGTTCTTGAAGGTAAGAAAGACTTTGGTTACGATGCCAAGACCGACACTTTTGTTGATATGATGAAAGCAGGTATTATAGATCCTAAGAAAGTGACCAGAGTAGCTCTTGAAAATGCTGCTTCTGTTGCCGGAATGATCCTTACAACTGAGTGTGCCTTAATCGACCTTCCTGAAGATGAAAAAGGTGGTGGAATGCCACAAGGAATGGGCGGCGGTATGCCAGGAATGATGTAGTGGCACGGCCACAACGAAAATAAAACAGTTTTTTTTAAAAGCTGTTATGAAATTTAAACCTCACAGGTATTAAAAACCTGTGAGGTTTTTTTATGGCTGATTTTTAAAATGGAAAAATCCTAAATAAATTTAAATCAGTGGTGTCCGATAAAGATTTTAAAGAACGAACCTGAACCCAGTATTTTTAATAGTTCAAAGCATTTTTACTACTATCTATACCCTCCTTTTAAAAATTTTTGAATTGGGGCATTCTTTGAAAAACACAATATTAAATTTACTTTGTTTATCAGTTAGTTAAGTCCAGGTCTAATTTTCTTATATCTAAAAGCGAAGCGGTCTAGTTTCTTTAACCGGACATGAGTAAATTTAAATAATTAAACGATACGTCTGCCATGGTAAGCCTTTGCACCAATAATCTTATGCAATTCTTTAAGATTGGCTGGAGTAATTTTTCCGGCAGGCATAATTTCCAGTCGGTTTTGTGAAATTCCGATCATTTGTTTTATCTGAAAAGCTCCTTCTTCAGCGGTGTTTGCCCCACCGGAAGTTAAAATTGTATCAATCTCAGCTATATGAGACAAATCTTTAACGGCTTTGAGAATATCTTCCGTTTCATCAATGGCTTTGTGAATGGTGACTTTTAGAGGTTTAGCGATTTTGGCAAGTTTGGATATCAAATTTAAATCCAGGGTTTTATCTTCATGAAGTGCTCCAAAAACAACTCCTTCCATTTCTAATGATTTACAAAATTCTATACTTTTTATCATTTTCCTGATCTCCTCTTCCGAATAAATAAAGTCACCCGCCCGAGGTCTGATCATTACCTTTATAGGAATGGTTAATTTCTCTTGGACCAACCCTACAAGTTCTTCTGAAGGTGTTAAACCATCTAGTTCCAGATGGGAACATAATTCAATCCGGTCAGCACCATTTTTTTCGGCTGAAATTGCCTGCTCCAAAGATTCTACACAAGCTTCTTTTATATAAAGGTTAGACTTTGACATTTTGAGGAAAGAAAATTCTAAACCGAAAAATTTTTACTCACCGGGAGATCTCTCACTCTTTTACCGGTAAGATTATAAATAGCATTGACGATAGCTGCAGAGGTAGCTCCCTGCGCCGCCTCCCCAGCCCCCAGCGGCGGTTCGTATGGTTGATCTATTATTTCAACTTTTACAAGTGGGGAATCACTCATCTTGAAAATGGGATAACTTATCCAGTCCAGACTGGAAACATGTTTCTCATCGTACTTTACTTCTTCTATCATGGTCCAGCTGGCCGATTGGAGCATGCCTCCTTCCGTTTGATTCCTTAAGCCGTCAGGGTTAATTACTTCACCGGAATCTATTACACCCCACATATTCTTAATTTTCAACTTTCCGTTGGTTTCCCGGTGTATTTTTACCGCTGCTGCAAAATAGGAATCGGTATTTTTATAGCGGGAGAAAGCGTATCCTATCCCTTCATTCTTTTCAGGATTTTCAATGGAGCTGAGTTGCTTTAATTTTTTAAGGACGCTAATTGCCCGGGGATCTTTAAGATGTTTTAACCGAAACTCCACAGCATCTATCCCTGCTTTTTCAGCCAGTTCATCCATAAAGCTTTCAATCGCGAAGATATTTGCATAAGCGCCAAGGCTACGTAAAGCTGATACTCTTAAAGGCCCCTGAAAAAAGTTGGCATCAATCTTCTTGTTTTTAATTTCATAATAAGGATCGGCGTTGCGATAGGCTCCTCCCAGATATCCTTCTGGTTGTTTTAGATCTGTTTTTTGATAATAATTAGTTGGTAAAAGATTAGCTTTTTTACTTCCCGGCCTTGTACTGTGCGTGTCCGACCATAACTCATATTTCCAGCTATTAATCATTCCCTGTTCATCCAGGCTGCCTTCAAGTTCCATGAGCATAGAGCTGCCATAAGGTTCCCAGCCGTGTTCATCGTGGCGGGACCATTGAAGGCGAATATGCTTTCCCTGTTCTGCCAATGCAAGAATTGCCGCTTCTGCAGCAACATCATCGGCACCGTTATGTCCATAACATCCAGAGCCTGGGACTCCTTTTACCTGCAAATTATCTTCCGTTAAGTTCAATAAATCTGCAATGGCTCCTTCCAGAGGATATACACCCTGGCTGTGGGTCCATATTTTTAGTTTTTCCCCGTCAAAAAATGCTACCGCACAGGAGGGGCCTACCGCAGCATGCATTAGATAAGGTTTAGAATAAGATGCCTTTACAGAATTTTTCAGCATTAAATTTCCGGAGTCTTTTACATTTTCAGACTTTTTAGAAATTGACTTGACATAGGTTTTCCAGGAGTCAGGTTGGGGTAATTTATTAGGAACGTTCCATTTGCAGTCGGCTTCCAGCATTTCTTTGGCTTGTTGCGCGGTATATTCCTGAGTGGCCAAAACCCCAATAAAACCATTCATTTTAAAAATTTTTACAACCGACTTTAATTTTTCAGCGTTTTCAGGATTGAATTCTCGCAGAACAGCCTTGTAAGCTGGTGGTCTTACAACACGCGCATGCAGCATATTGGGAAATTTCAAATCGTGTACATATACTGGTGCGCCGGCAATAATTTTTTTTAGGTCTTTCCTGTGCACTGGAGTGCCTACAAATTGATATTCAGATTTTGCTTTTGTTTTAACCTCTGAGGGAATGTTACTTTCAATTTGTTTTCCTTCCAGGATTTCCGCAAAAGAAAAACTTCTGTCCCTGTCTTTTATATAAACTTTTCCTTCTTTTATCGATAATTCATCTTTTTGAATAGCATATTTTTCTGAAGCTGTTTGGAGTAAAATATTGGCAGCGGCGGCAGCGGCTTTTCTTACAGTCATTGCACTTTGAACTATAGATCTGCTCCCGGCAGTATAACCTTCATCAGGGGTTATTTTAGTTTCTGCCAGATGAACTTCTATCTGATCTATATTCATGTTGAGTTCTTCCGCAGCAACCTGTGCTATGGCGATCCTAATTCCCTGGCCAAGTTCCATCTTGCCGGTAAAAATTTTCACCCTACCATCTTCCAGTACATGAAGCCAGTCTTTTATTCGCGGATCTTTCATTTCCACTTCACCAACGCATGGATTTGTAGATGAAAATATAATATCGGGAAGTAAACTGAAACTAACGGCTACAAAACCGGTGTTCTTAATAAAATTTCTACGAGTGATCATTCTGAATAATCTTTAATGCTATTGCTATGGCTGAACGCGATGAGGGATATGATTAAAGATAGGGATAATTGCCAAAATGTTCCGTACTAAATTTTTAGCTTTTCATAAATTCAAATGCACCTTTTCTTAAATTTATATCATATTCCAGATAAGCTTTTAAACACGCCAGGAAGTTTGCCCAACCTTCGGTATTGCGTTTTAACCAAATAATGCCTTCTTCAGTGGGCGGCATTTTACTTTCGGTTATTCTAACCAAAGTTTGGTTTCCAGGTCTTTCTTCTAGTTTTATCTCAACCTTTAGAATTTTATCCTTGCTACCTTCCCATTCAAATAAGATCATTTCAGATTTTTTGGTTTCTAAAACCTTAACCTCGATATTCATATCTGGAAATTCAGGGAATTTCCAGTTCACTGTTTTCCCTTCTTCCATCCTATCAGAACCTTCAGAAATAAAGTAATGGGACATTTTTTCTGGGTTTACAATGGCTTCAAAAACTATTTTGCCTGGTTTTGCAATTTGGAGTGCAGTTTTAATTCTTAAATCTTCCATTTCTATAAGCTTTTAGAACTTAAATATCGGAATTTTAATTTTTTAAAAAGATCTGAGGTCTTAATCCTGGATATTTAAAAAGGAATAATTTTAATTACCTTCAATTTTAAATTCTTACAATATGCAGAAGATCTCCCGGCACCTGGTTGTTATCACAGGGCCTTTGCTCTTTATTATATTACAATCATTAGGAGGGCCAGAATCTATGCCTGAACCTGCATTTGATGTACTATGCGTCACTTTGTGGATGGCTTTTTGGTGGGTTACTGAAGCAATTCCTATTTCGGTCACGGCTCTTCTGCCAATTATACTATTTCCTTTAACTGGAGCATTAGACATAGGAATTACTACGGCGGCATTTGGTCATAAATATGTATTTCTTTATTTGGGAGGTTTCATCCTTGCAGCAGCTATAGAAAGATGGGGTTTGCATAAAAGAATAGCACTATCCATTATTATTTTAATAGGAACGAATATCAAATTTATAATCCTCGGATTCATGCTGGCTACAGCATTTTTGTCTATGTGGATTTCCAATACTGCCACATCTGTAATGATGCTGCCAATAGGGACGGCCATTATAAGTCAGCTTAAAAATAATCCCAATACAAAACAAAATGAGAATGAAGTATTTGGAAAAGCTTTAATGCTGGCTATAGCCTATAGCGCATCTATTGGCGGAATCGCAACTCTTATTGGTACACCGCCAAATCTTGTTTTTGCAGGTATTGTGGAAGAGTTGTATGGATTTGAAATAAGCTTTTCTCAATGGTTTATGCTTGGATTGCCCGTTTCAATACTCTTATTGTTTATATGCTGGAAATATCTCACTTCCGGGGCTTTTAATTTTACTCAAAAAGAGTTTCCGGGTGGAAAGCAGGAAATTCGGCGACTAAATAAGGAGCTGGGGAATATAAGTAAAGAAGAAAAAAGAGTACTAATTTTATTTGTTATCACCGCCTTTTGTTGGATCACGAGAAGTTTTTTGCTTCAGCCTATTTTACCCTTTATAGACGATACCATTATTGCGATGAGTGCTGCGGTGCTTCTTTTTATTGTTCCGGCAGGAAATAAGAGAAAGCTGATAACCTGGGAAGAGGCTGTAAAGATTCCGTGGGGTATCATCCTTCTATTTGGTGGGGGGATGGCGCTAGCTAAAGGTTTTGATGATTCAGGTCTGGCGGTATGGATTGGTCAACAGTTAACCAATTTAGAAAATCTACCATTATTACTTTTAGTTGTAGTACTTGTTGCTGCTGTAAACTTTTTAACCGAAATAACTTCTAACCTTGCAACTACAGCAATGCTATTGCCAATTTTGGCAAGTATGGCACTGGCATTGAACCTTCATCCTTATTTTTTAATGGTTGGAGCAACTTTAGCGGCCTCCTGTGCATTTATGCTTCCGGTAGCAACACCTCCCAATGCCGTAGTATTTGGATCGGGATATTTGCATATTCCTGATATGATAAAAGCGGGAATTTGGCTGAATATAATTTCCATTACCATTATAAGTCTGGTAGTATATTTTTGCCTTCCATTATTATGGGAGTTTGATCCCCTGGCCATCCCCGATAAATTTGAAATTACAGGAAATTAATCCCATTCGTGAACCTCGGCATCTGCGTCTTTCAGGTTCTTTCCATTTTTCAAAAAGTATTTTGGGCTTACTCCGTATTTCTCTTTAAAGATCTTAGAGAAGTAGCTTCGGTTATTTAAACCAATGGAGGTTACTATTTCAGAAATATTTTTCTCAGAAAGTCTAAGCATTTCTTTGGCAGCCTCTAATTTTACATGCTGCATATATTTATTTACCGTAAGGTTATAAACATATTTAAACCCTTCCTGGAGCTTGTTAACATTCGTTCCAGCCTCCTTGGCAAGAGTTTCAACGGTTAGGTTTGTGCTGAGATCTCCCTGTATTCTTTTAGCTACATAATTTACCTTTTCAATATCAGATTTTCTTAATATCTGCGGAAGATTATCTCCATTCTCATCATCTTCATATTGCGCTATCTGTATCACCAGCATTTCAAATACCTTACTCTCCAGGAAGAGATTTCTTAAAAAACCGGTATAATCTTTAGTATTAATGTCTTCCATGACATCTGCCGCTTTAATACTATAATTTCCCTGATAAAAGAATTGTTTTTCAGAAACCGCATCCTTAAATAAATCTTTTAAGGTAGGATCAAGATCTTTAAAATCGTAGTTGGATCTGTGGGTAAAAATAGATCGTATGATCTCCAGGCTTGAAACATGGGTAGATACATCTTTTTTAAAATGTAGTATATGCCCGTCATAACCATTGCTGCTTACTACAATATTCTGGTAAGTATCAATAATATGGATATTATCTTTCTTCTGAAAACAATGGCCAACCTTACCTTCTGAGCAAAATATAAATTTAAGTGGGTGAACTGTATTGAGCGAAAAATGGATTTCTACATCTTCAGAGAATTTACAATTATACGTAACAAAGCCCATCCCCGAATCAAAACTCACCCCCCTTATATAGCCTTCTCCAAATTCAGAAGGTATTTGAATAGATAATTCACCGCTGTTATTTTTTAGCTCGGCATTTAGGGAATTGGCAATGTCTTCCAGAATCTCATTAACCGGCAATGTATTTACATCAATTCTCATTGTAAATTTTGTAGAATTAAAAGGTTTTTAAAGTTAAGGGATTTTTAACAAATATTTTTAAAGTATTGGGAGCGTAAAATTATCATTTGTGAGAAAAAACCAAGAATAATAGCCTGATTTATCACTCTTTGGGGTAATTCTAATGCGAAAAACGTTATTCCCAGGACGCAACCCGTGAATTAGAGGAGGGAATTGGAAAAATAGGCTTTTTTAAATTATTTGTTAAAACTTTTTTTAGCATTTGCAAAGGCTGTAATTTCAATCAAAACATTTATTATGAATTCAGATAAAGATAGATCTTCCCCGGTTCCTACCGATCATAAAAAATCAGAACAAAGCAGGAATCAATCTACCGAAACCCGTACAGGAAACTCCAGGTCCAATTTGTGGGTTGTGATATTAATTGTAATTGTCTTTTTATTTATCCTTCTTTCTATTACCGGAGTAGTGAATTTTTAAAACTATAATCCAAAAAACCTCGTAAATAATAGTGTTGGAGAGATTTCTTTCCCTGGACTTTATTGAAATGACTGAAAAAACAAAATTGAAAAACTACCTGATTATATTTGTATTGATGATAAGCTTTAATAAAATGAATTCCCAGAATTCGTTAAGTACCTTATTAAATAAATATAATACCGGTAATTCCCCCTATATTTCTGTGGAAGAATTGAGAATGCATCAGTTAAATGATGAGGTAGTTATTCTGGATGCCCGTGAACTTGATGAGTTTGAAGTCAGTCATCTTCAGGATGCAATTTTTGTAGGATATAATTACTTTGACGAATCCAAAATTCAGAATATTCCGAAGGATAAAAGAATTGTAGTGTATTGTTCCATAGGTATTCGTTCTGAAAATATTGCGAAAAGAATAATGAACGCCGGATTTAAGGATGTTCACAATTTATATGGTGGTATTTTTGAATGGAAGAATGAAGATTTTCCTGTAGTTGATAGCACCGGCAAAGAAACGGAAAAGGTACATGTGTATTCAAAACGCTGGGGCAAATGGCTCGAAAATGGAAAAAAAATTTACTAAGTGATAAATAAAAACCTACTCATCATTTTTACAAAAAATCCTGTTGCGGGAAAAGTAAAAACCAGATTGGCAAAAGATCTTGGAGATGATAAAGCACTTAAAATTTATAAATTCTTACTTGATCATTCCGCAAAATTTACGGCTTCCGTAAAGGCAAAAAAGCAGGTGTATTATTCAGATTATATAAATAGAGATGATATTTGGGATAATACCGTCTATGAAAAAAAGCAGCAATTTGGGGAAGACCTCGGCGAGCGTATGTTCAATGCTTTTAGCGAGGGTTTTGCTGAAAATTATGAAAAGATAATTATTGTTGGAAGTGATATGTATGATATCAATTCTGAAGATATTGATAATGCTTTTCAGGAATTAGGGCAACATGATTTTGTGATTGGTCCTGCTGCTGACGGCGGATACTATCTATTGGGAATGAAAACCTTAAATTCAGAAGTGTTTAAAAATAAAGAGTGGGGAACTTCCAGTGTGTTGGAAGATACTTTAAAGGATCTTGATGATAAAGATGTAAAATTACTGGAAACACGTAACGATGTAGACCTGTTAGAGGATATAAAAGATCATCCCGCTTTCCAAAAATTCATAAGTGTATGATTGATAGAATAAATGAATCTGTAGACTATTTAAAATCAAAAGGTTTTGGAGAACCTGAGGTCGGGATCATTCTGGGAACGGGCCTGGGAAAGCTCATTGATGATGTGGAAGTAGAGCAGGAAGCCAGTTACAACCATATCCCTTACTTTCCAACAGCTACCGTAGAATTTCATAGAGGGAAACTCATTTTTGGAACTTTGCAGGGCAAGAAAGTAGTAGTGATGCAGGGAAGGTTCCATCTTTATGAAGGCTACAGCTTATTTGATGTTACTTTTCCAGTTAGGGTAATGAAACGTCTTGGAATAAATAAACTTTTAGTTTCCAATGCATCTGGCGCAATAAACCTTGACTTTAAAGAAAGTGAGCTGATGCTGATAGATGATCATATCAATTTGCAGGGAGGATCTCCGTTGGCCTTTCACGGTGTTGAAAAACTTGGAGAGCGTTTTGTAGATATGAGTGAGCCTTATGATAGCGCTATGAATCAACTTTTTGAAGAGGCCGCAAAAAAACTGAATATCAGGTTACATAAAGGAGTGTATGCTTCAGTACTTGGCCCTCAATTAGAAACCAGGGCAGAATACAAATATTTAAAACTGATAGGTGCAGATGCTGTGGGAATGAGTACAGTTCCTGAAGTGATAGTAGCGAACCATTTGGGAATCCCAGTTTCGGCAATTTCCGTAATTACAGATCAGGGAGATCCGGAAAACCTCGAAAAAGTAGATATTCAGAAAATTCTGGACAATGCGGAAAAAGCTGAACCTAATATGATCAAATTATTTAAAGAAATACTTCAGAATATATAAAGTAGATAAATGAAATTAAGAGCGACTTTTACACGTGAAACTTTGAAGTGTATTTGCAATAATAAGTAAAATGAAAAAAGATATGAAAAAGATAATTTTAAGTTTTGTCATTATAATATCGGGAGCCTGTATGTTTGCCTCCTGTAATTTAATTTCCAGTGCCGGCCTAAATAGTAAAGGTTTGCCTACCCCTGAAACTTCTGAGGATTCTTCAGAAAATTCCGGACAAAAGCTGGATCATGGTACCTGGAATTCTTTACTAAAGAAGCATGTGAATGAAAATGGAATGGTAGATTATAAAGGATTTCAAAAAGATCGTGCTGAACTGGACAAATATCTGAAAATGCTATCTTCCCAGGAGCCAAAAGAGGAGTGGGGCCGTGATGAATTATTGGCCTATTATATAAACCTTTACAATGCATATACGGTAGACCTTATTTTAAGGAATTATCCGGTGAAAAGCATCAAAGATATAAATGGTGCGTGGACAAAAGAATTCGTGAAAGTTGGGGATACTGAAATCTCTCTTGGCGGGATAGAAAACAGTATACTAAGAAAAATGAATGAACCTCGAATCCATTTTGCTATTAATTGTGCTTCGATTTCCTGTCCAAAATTAATAACCGAGGCATATACAGCGAATAAGATTGACCAACAACTAGAACGAGTAACCAAAGAATTCATTAATTCAGATAAAAACGAGATATCTAAAAATTCAGCGAAACTATCTTCAGTATTCGATTGGTATGCAAAAGATTTTAAAGAAAATGGGACGGTGATAGAGTATGTAAATCAGTATTCTAATACCAAAATAAATTCCGGGGCTTCTATTTCGTATAAGAACTACAACTGGGATCTAAATGAAGCTAAATAAACTGGGGAATGATTAGTATTATTGTTCCGGCTTTTAATGAAGAAGAGCAGCTTCCTATGCTTTTGCGGCACCTGGAAGCTTCATCGTCAGGTAATATTTCTGAAATAATCGTTGTGGATGGTGGTAGTACCGATGCTACGGCTACTATTGCCAAAAATCATCCTATGGTATTTTATGTTCCTTCGGAGAAAGGCCGTGCGGTACAAATGAATACCGGTGCCAGGCTGGCCAAAGGTGAAATTCTTTATTTTCTGCACGTGGATAGTTTACCTCCTTCAAATTTTGATTCCTTGATAATCGCAGAGGTGGAGAAGGGAAATAAGGCTGGCTGCTTTAAAATGAAATTTGATAAGGATCACTGGTGGCTCAATTTGATGGGGCATTTTACAAAAGTGAACCATATTACCTGTAGAGGTGGGGACCAGTCCCTTTACGTAGAAATGGCACTTTTCGATGAAATTGGAGGTTTTGATGAGTCTTATAAGGTGTATGAAGACAATGAAATTATAAGAAGGCTCTACAAGAAAAAGCAATTTACTATTATAAAAAAGTGGATTACCACCTCGGCCAGGCTCTACGACAAATTGGGAGTTTGGAATACGCAATGGTTGTTTATCCAGATATACTGGAAAAGACGTACTGGCGCGTCACCGGAAGAACTCTACAGCCACTACTACAAGAGGGTTAGTTCCTAAATTTCTTATAGTACTCTTTAATGATATTTTCTGCGGGTTTGTTTTGCGGAGTGAACCGGTCATTTTCTATACCTCCGGAATCTTCATGTTGGTGCCACTTCCATAAATATCCACCGGAAAACCAATTTTCTGTCCAGAATTCTTCATATAAAACCTTTAGTGCCCTGGCCTGCAGATTGTGATTGATATTAGCAATATTTTTTCCTGAATTCCAGGGTTCTTTAAGCGCATAATCTATACTTCTGTAACCATATTCAGTAAAAAGCACCTGTTTTTTATATTCTGAAGACAAATTTTTAAGCATTTCAGTATGTTTTCTCCATCCGCTAATAATCTCCTCCTCGCTTGGAGATAACTTTTCGCTCAACGGAAAATATGCGTCTATTCCTATAAAATCCAGTTCTTGCCATAAATCAACCTGATCTGCTTTGTCCCAGTTTTCAGCATAGACAAGTTTGCCTTCGTAAACCTTTCTAAGATCGCGTATTAACTCCTTCCAAAATTCAGGTCTTTCCTTTACAAAATTGAAAAGTTCGGTTCCAATACAAAAGATCTCAATATGATGTTTCTCTGCTATTTTTGCATAGAGCATTATATAATTTCGATAAGATCTTTCAAATTTTTGCCAATCAGCTTCCGAAGGAAATTTTAAATCTCCCGTAAAGTCTCCATTTCTTAACCAGATATGGGGCTTGATCATAATTTTTAAATCTTTTTTCTTTAGCATTAGAATGGACTGCTCTATGCCTTCAGCTCGTTCTCCAAACCACTGTCTTTCGATATTGAAGATCAATTCAGGATTTTCTTTATCCCTCATAAAAGCATAGGGCATTAAAGCGACAGCGTTAGCATTTATTTCCAGGATCCTTTCTGCCTGTTTTTCTGAAAGACTATCTCTGGCAGCAACCAGGCTTATACCATTAATTTTTTTGAAAGGAATTTCAGCCTGACATGACCAAATTAGGGTGAGAGCTAAAAGGGCTACAATTTTTAATGAGATAAATTCAGCTTTGTAAAACATTGTTAATTTTATAAAAATCTCTGGGTACTTGGGATTCTCCCTATTTTCAGCGTACTTTACTTGGGTGATATCTGGCCTTCAGGCAAATTATAAAAAATTAATGGAGCATATTGTAATTATTGGGAACGGAATTTCAGGAATAACCGCTGCAAGGCATATTCGAAAACGCTCCGATCACAAAATTACTGTCATTTCAGGTGAATCAGATTATTTTTTTTCCCGTACTGCCCTTATGTATGTTTATATGGGGCATATGAAGTGGGACCATTTGAAACCCTACGAAGATTGGTTTTGGGAAAAGAACAGGATAGAATTAAAAAAAGCCTGGGTAGAACAAATAGATTTTGAGAAAAAGAAACTTCTTTTTTCCTCGGGAGAGCCACTCGAGTATGATAAACTTATTATTGCAACGGGTTCAATCTACAATAAGTTTGGCTGGGAAGGAGAAGACCTAAAAGGAGTTCAGGGACTGGTGACCAAACAGGACCTTATAGAGCTGGAAGAAAATACAGCCTATACCAGGAAAGCGGTGATCATAGGTGGCGGACTAATTGGCGTGGAGCTTGCTGAAATGCTTAAAACACGAAATATAGAGGTTACTTTCCTGGTTCGAGAAAAAGCATTTTGGAGCAATGTATTGCCTCTTCCTGATGCTGAAATGATCTCAAATCATATTAAATCCCATGGCGTAGACCTAAGGCATAATACAGAGTTAGATAAAATTCTGGCCGATGATAATGGAAGAGCAAGAGCCGTTTTAACCCAAGAGGGCGAAGAAATTGAGTGTCAGCTTGTAGGTCTTTGCGCCGGAGTACGACCAAACATAGACTTTCTAAAAGATTCAGAGCTTGAAACCGATAAAGGGATTCTGGTAAATGAATATTTGGAAACGAGCATTGAAGATGTGTATGCTATAGGGGATTGTGCCCAGCAGAGAAATGTTATCGGCCAGAGAAAATCGGTAGAAGCAGTATGGTACACTGGTAGAATAATGGGGGAAACCCTTGCCGGAACATTAACCGGAGCGCGTACAGCCTATCAACCCGGGAACTGGTTTAATTCCGCTAAATTTTTTGATATTGAATACCAAACCTATGGCTGGGTTTGGCCTGAGCCAAAAGAGAATGAACAGCATTTTCACTGGGAACATGAAAGTGGACTAAAAGCGATTACGATTTCTTACAATTCTGAAACGAATGAATTCTTAGGGATCAACACCTTCGGAATAAGGATGCGGCAGGAAATTTTTGATCTGTGGCTGAATGAAAATCGAAAGATAGATCATGTGCTTGCTAATCTGAAACTTGCTAATTTCGACCCTGAATTTTATGATACACATGAAAAGGAAATCTTCAAAAGTTTTAAAAATAACCTACAGGAAGCCTAAAAATGAGCAGAATAGAACATAATATGTCGCTAACCGGTGACGCCCCAAAATCTATTAATACCCAACAAAAAATTGCAAGCCTCTTAGGAGTGTCGGGACTTATTATCCTTTTACTTGCTTCTTTGAATGTTAGCTTTCCCAATAAAACACTCTGGCTAAGTATTGCTTTACTTTCCATAATAGGGGGAATTGTGTGGTTCGCACAGGCTGCTTATTCGGGAACACACCCGGGGATCAAGAATGACGGGGTATGGTTTAAGTCTATGAGCAATAGAGGTTATCTCGCCTGGCTTGCAGGAATTTCCCTTACCGGCTTTTATGTGATCCTTTATTTTTTTCCTGAATATTTAGGTTTAAGGGAAGAGGGGGATAATGTAGGCTTAATCGCTTTGTTTGATCCTTTAAGTAAACTTTTGAGCGGCGAACCGGCAAGCCAGTGGTTTGTGTATGGAACGCTTTATACTATTGCTATTACAGCCTTTGGTGTGAAATTTTTGTGGAAATACCGGCATAACCGCTATGAGAAAATAAGGACATAT
Organism: Christiangramia sp.; assembly: GCF_029937855.1. Taxonomy (GTDB): domain Bacteria; phylum Bacteroidota; class Bacteroidia; order Flavobacteriales; family Flavobacteriaceae; genus Christiangramia. The sequence continues at coordinate 62,602 of NZ_JAPYPC010000005.1, read as the reverse complement.
TCGGTAATGTTCTTTCAAACCTCTTTCGCATTCTTAATTCCGGAGTTTATGGCCAGGCTCAACGGTGAAGGTTTCTCTTTGCCTTATTACGACCTGAAAAATATTTGGCCGCTTAATTATTATAATTTTGAACAATATCGCGTTGATGAATTTATTTCAGCGGGCACCATCGGTATTGCTTTATTACTTTTCGGAATTGCTTCCATTTTTATTATTACTCCTATTTTAACTTATAAATACGGGAAACGCTGGTATTGTAGCTGGGTTTGTGGTTGCGGTGGATTAGCGGAAACGGCTGGAGATCCCTATCGCCATCTTTCAGATAAAAGTCAGTTTGCATGGAGAGTAGAAAGATGGGTGGTACACAGTGTATTAGTATTTGTGGTGGTGATGACCACGGCTGTGGTCTATTCTTACCTGGGAGACGATCCTTCTAAATACTGGCTAACCAGGGACAGTTTTTTAATTGGCGTAGGTGTATTTCTCACGCTTTTATTTGCAGGGATTTGGTATTTTAAGAGAGAAGAATTAGAAAAAGATGCCAGGTATGGAGCCATAGGTTATTTGGTAATTATCCTTGCCTTAATAGGGCTCCACTATTTTAGCGGAGTAAATTTATTCCTTTTTAATGCTGAAAGTTTAAGAGCGACTTATGGTTTCTTAATTGGAGCGATATTTAGCGGAGTTATTGGTACAGGCTTCTATCCAATCTTCGGTAACCGGGTTTGGTGCAGGTTTGGCTGCCCCATGGCTGCCGTTCTTGGAATGCAGCAACGCTTATTTTCAAAATTTAGAATTACCACCAATGGAGGGCAATGTATTTCCTGCGGAAACTGTTCTACATATTGCGAAATGGGAATCGATGTGAGGGCATATGCTCAGAAAGGTCAGAATATCGTAAGATCCAGTTGTGTTGGCTGTGGAATATGTTCTGCGGTATGTCCAAGAGGTGTTTTGAAACTTGAAAATGGATCTCCAAAAAACAGAATAGATTCTGAAGAAGGCGTTTTAGGTGATAATGTGGACCTGCTGGATTTGATCAAGCAAAAGACCAAATAAGATAGAAGGAATAGCCTATTTTCGCACTTCCTATTAAATACTGAATTTTGCAAACCTCCCCAATGCCTCTTATCAAGGTTATTATCCCTGCTTTTAATGAAGCAGAATCAATTACTCATGTAATTAAAAAAATCCCCGATTTTGTGGATGAGGTTATCGTAGTAAGCAATAATTCTACTGATAAAACCGAGATCAATGCTGAAAATGCAGGTGCCACGGTACTTTCGGAATCTCGAAAAGGCTATGGTTATGCCTGTTTAAAAGGTCTGGACTATATTTCAAAACAAAACAAGAAACCTGATATTATCGTATTTCTTGATGGGGATTATTCAGATCATCCTGAAGAATTGGATAAAATCATTCAGCCTATTTTAGAAGAAAATAAAGATTTTGTAGTGGGTGCGAGGGTAAAAAAATGGAGGGAGAAAGGTTCGATGACTTTTCCTCAGATCTTCGGGAATAAATTGGCCACCAGCTTAATGAAGTTATTATTTAATTCCAGGTTTACAGATCTCGGCCCTTTTAGAGCAATTAAATACAAAAAATTACTGCAGCTGGAGATGGAAGATAAAACTTATGGCTGGACGGTTGAAATGCAATTGAAGGCTTTACGACAAAACCTAAGCTATGTTGAGATTCCTGTGCATTATAAAAACAGGATTGGCGTATCAAAAGTTTCAGGAACAATCAAAGGTGCTATCTTTGCAGGCGTGAAGATTCTTGGTTGGATTTTTAAATATAGTTTTAAATGATAGATTTAGCGGTAATCATAATTTACACCCTTGCCTTACTTGTTATATTTATTTACAGCCTGTCCCAGCTTCACTTACTCATCAATTACCTAAAAGCTACCAAAACCACAGATGATGCTGAAAAGTTTGATTTTTCTACGGAAGAATTGCCTGCGGTGACTATTCAGCTTCCACTTTATAATGAATATTATGTAGTGGAAAGATTGCTGAAAAACATAGGAAAGATCAGGTACCCAAAAGATAAATTGGAAATCCAGGTACTGGATGACTCTACAGATCATTCCATTCAAAAGACTTCTGAAATTATTAAGGAACTTCAAGGTTCCGGACTCGATATTCAGCATATAAGAAGGGAAAAGCGAACCGGATTTAAAGCCGGTGCCTTAAAAGAAGGATTGAAAATTGCAAAAGGTGAATTTATCGCAGTTTTTGATTCAGATTTTGTGCCGGGTAGAAACTGGTTGATGGAAACGCTACCCTATTTTAAAAATAAAAAAATTGGGGTGGTACAAACCCGTTGGGGACATTTAAACAGGGATTATTCTTTGCTTACCAGGATTCAGGCTTTTGCACTGGATTTTCACTTTATTCTCGAACAGACCGGTCGAAATTTCGGTCGAAATTTTATTAATTTCAACGGAACTGCAGGGATCTGGCGGAAAGAATGTATACTTGATGCCGGGAACTGGAGCGGCGATACGTTGACAGAAGACCTGGACCTTAGTTATCGGGCACAGTTGAAAAACTGGGAGTTCAAATATTTAGAAAATGTGGAAACCCCGGCTGAATTACCTGTGGTGATCAGCGCGGCCAGGAGTCAGCAGTTTAGGTGGAATAAAGGAGCGGCAGAGAATTTCAAAAAGAATTACGGAAAACTTCTTAGAGATAGATCGGTTTCGTTTAGTACCAAATTTCATGGTTTTTTTCATCTGCTCAATTCCAGTATGTTTTTAATAGTATTATTACTTGCTGTGCTTAGCGTTCCTGTTTTATATATTAAACATAACAACCCAGCTTTTGACTGGTATTTTAATGTAATAGCCGGTTTTGCCATGAGCACTCTGATCTTTTTTGCATGCTACTATACGGCCTATGCCCGGATTCACGGCAAAAGTATAAGGAGCTTTTTTAAGTTTGTGGGGATGTTTATTACCTTTTTTTCTATTGCGATGGGTTTCTCCGTCCATAATACACTGGCAGTTCTGGAAGGTCATTTTGGGAAGCGCTCAGAGTTCATCAGGACTCCCAAATTTAATATTAACTCCATAAAAGATACCTGGAAAGGGAATAGCTATTTAAAAAACCGTTTCTCTAAAAATGTGATAATTGAAGGTCTTCTCTTTATCTATTTTGGGTTTGCGATTTATAGTGCATTTAAGCTGAACGATTTTGGACTTTTAATATTCCATTTAATGCTTTTTTCTGGTTTTGGTTTTGTGTTCTTCAAAAGTATAAGATCAGAAGTTTAACTATTTTAGCAGGAAACCAAGCCTGTCCATGAGTCTTAAAATTCTGAAGCTCTATAAATTTCCTATTCTTTTAAGCCTTTCCTGCATTGCATTTTATTTCAGCTTTGCCTATGCCCTGGAAAGATCAGATTTCTTTAAACTTATTGGCATATATGCCGCCGTTTTTTACCTGAGTTTTAAACTCATCCAGATGCAGAAACATAATTTTTGGTTTCTGGCAGGCCTCGCATTGGCATTCAGATTGGTTTTCATTTTGGCTATACCCATGCTTTCTCAGGATTATTTCAGGTTTATTTGGGATGGAAGATTTATAACTTCGGGTATAAATCCCTATGAGTTTGTCCCCGATCAACTTATCCAAGATCCCAATCTAAACATTTCTCAGGCTTTGGAATTGTTTAATGGCATGGGAAGCCTCAGCGCGGGCCATTATTCAAATTACGCGGCTTTTAATCAGTTAATATTTGCCATTGCCGGCTGGCTTTCAGCAAAAAGTATACTGGGCGCTGTAATAATCTTTAGGATAATTATTATTCTTGCCGATTTTGGAACTCTATTCTTCGGAAGAAAACTCTTGAAATCTCTCGGACTTCCCGAACATCAAATCTTCTGGTATATCCTGAACCCGTTTATTATCATTGAGATGACCGGAAACCTGCATTTTGAAGCCGTGATGGTATTTTTTCTGGTACTTTCCATTTATTTATTGCATAAAGCGAAATGGTTTGTAAGTGCAATTAGCCTTGGATTATCAATATCTATCAAATTGCTGCCATTGATGTTGCTGCCTTTGCTTTTTAAATATTATTTTAAGTCTTCGACTACGCTCAGCCAGACAAGCTTAAAAAATGGTTTTGACTCCGATACCAGTCATCCTGAGCGCAGTCGAAGAATAGACGGTATTTGGAAGTTGATTCTTTATTACCTCATATGCCTGGCCACAGTCCTGGTCTCATTCCTGCCATTTTATTCTGCTGAAGTAGTTTCCAACTTTTTAGCAAGCATAGGCCTGTGGTTTGGCAAATTTGAATTCAATGCCAGTGTATATTATATTATTCGCTGGATTGGCTTTCAGGTAAAAGGTTATAATATTATTGAAACTGTGGGCAAAATATTACCATTGATCACGGTGCTGGTCATTTTTGGCTTCACATTCTTTCGAAAATATCAAAACACACAGCAGCTTATTAAAAATATGCTTTTTGCGGTGAGTATTTATCTTCTGCTATCTACCACTGTGCATCCCTGGTACCTGGCCATTCCTTTAATTTTAAGCATTTTTACGCACTATAAGTATATGATAGTTTGGTCTGCAACCGTGATGCTTAGTTATTTTGCCTATTCTAATACAGAATATCAGGAAAATTACTGGTTAATCACTATGGAATATTTACTGGTAATCGGTTATTTTCTCTATGAAATTACCGAGGATAGGAAGAAAACGGTCAGCGCATAATTAAATGTCTATAAGGAAGATTATTTTTCATCATAACCTCTTAGTTGCTGAAATCTCCTGTCTCTGATTTTCGAAAAATTAAATTTGCAATAAATATTTTATCGACGAATCTTCTCGCCAACCTGTTTATCAGAATTCTTTAAAAGATACATGTCTCTAATATAAATGATACCTCCAAAAAAGTGGGCCGCTACCAAAACCGGGTCATCTCTGAAAATTCCGTAGGTAAAAAGAAGAATGGAACCCATCAGACTTAATTCCCAAAACCCCATGGGGAGGGAAGATTTCTGTTCCTTTTCAGAATGATACCACTGGTAAAAAAATCGTGAAGTGTAAACCATCTGACCTACTATTCCCAGGGCGATGAGCCATCCTGATATATTTTCCGCAGTAAAAAGATCGCTCCATTCTAAACTTCCGAAGAAAAGTATGTAGGCGGTAATGGCAAATGGAAAAATAATTACGAGCACTTTAAACAAAATATTCCTCTTATGCCATTCTCCCATTAAATGCAGGTTGCGCCAGTATATCCCATAAATTAGGAACTGGCCCAGCATGATGGCGAAGTCTTCGCGCAAATATCCATAAGTGAAAAGTAAAATGGATGCGAGCAGGCTCAGTTTCCAAAATAAGACAGGAGTTTCTACTTTTTTTGATTTTTCAGAAAGAAACCATTGCGAAATAAGCCTGGCTGAAAATAACAATTGAGCTAAAAATCCTATGGCGAAAATTGGCCAGTTTTCCATAAACCTAAATTAAAAAAGCTGTTCAATATTAGTCATAAAGACGCATTGAACAGCTTTAAATTCCGGTAATTATTTGTTAATTACATATCCAGTAAATACGCAAAAACCAGGGGGGCAACAATGGTTGCATCACTTTCAATGATATGTTTTGGAGTGTTAATATCTAATTTTCCCCAGGTTATCTTTTCATTTGGGACCGCTCCGGAATATGAACCGTAACTAGTCGTAGAATCTGAGATCTGGCAGAAATAGCTCCAGAAAGGAGTGTCTGTTCTTTCCATATCCTGGTATAACATAGGAACTACGCAAATTGGGAAATCACCTGCAATACCGCCGCCAATCTGGAAGAAACCAATCCCGTTTTCAGAATTGTCTGTATACCAGTCGGCAAGGAAGGTCATATATTCGATACCAGATTTCATCGTGCTGGCTTTTAATTCACCTTTTAAAACGTAAGAGGCGAAAATATTTCCAAGCGTAGAGTCTTCCCAACCCGGAACTACCATGGGCAGGTTCTTTTCTGCAGCGGCATACATCCATGAATCTTTAAGATCTATTTCATAATGCTCTTCCATCACTCCGCTTAAAAGCAGTTTATGAAGGAATTCATGCGGGAAATAACGTTCTCCTTTTTCTTCAGCATCTTTCCAAATCTTGAAAATATGCTCCTGTATCCTTCTGAAAGCTTCTTCTTCGGGAATACAGGTGTCGGTTACACGATTGAGTCCTTTTTCCAAAAGATCCCATTCCTCCTGTGGAGTAAGGTCACGATAGTTTGGAACCCTTTTATAATGCGAATGTGCTACAAGGTTCATTACATCTTCTTCCAGGTTTGCACCGGTACAGGAAACAATATGAACCTTATCCTGACGTATCATCTCTGCAAAGATCTTCCCTATTTCAGCAGTACTCATAGCACCGGCTAAAGAAACCAGCATTTTTGAACCGCCTTCCAGTTGCTTTTCGTAATCTTTAGCTGCATCTACGAGAGCTGCGGCATTAAAATGTAAATAATATTTCTCAATGAATTGAGATATCTGTCCTTTACTCATCTTCGTCTTCTTCGTTGTAATTTTGATATTTAAATTTGTAGCTCAACATCTTATAATAGAGTTTTGCCGCCAGGAAATCTGAAGATTTCTCATTTTCGTTTGGGCAAAGTTCTACGATATCGAAGCCTACAACATTTTTCTTTTTGAACATCATCTTCAGAAATTCCAGGGTTTCGTACCAGAATAAACCTCCTGGTTCCGGGGTTCCCGTAGAAGGCATGATGCTGGGGTCAAAAGCATCCAGGTCTATTGTTATAAACACGTTTGGCGTCATTTGGCCAATGGCATCATCCTGCCAGTCTTCATAAAGGTCATGAGCAAAATATACCTGATTTTCATCCATATGATCCATTTCTGAAATATCCATGGAGCGAATTCCTACCTGGATAAGGTTGGCAGTATTACTGGCTTCATGAACTGCACAGGCATGATTACATTTAGAACCTTCATACTCTGGTCTTAGATCGGCATGGGCATCAATTTGCACCACTGTTAGATCTTCAAAAGATTCATTAAAGGCCCTGATGCTTCCAATAGAAATAGAATGCTCTCCTCCAAACAAGGTTACAAACTTGTCTTGTTTAATATAGTTTTTGGTCGTTTTATAAACTGCTTCTACCATTTTTTCAGGAGAAGTGTCTTCAGTAACGGGAGGTGCCAGGTAAATACCTTTTTTATACACCTCTGTTCTTGTTTCGATATCAAACAGCTCCATATTTTCTGAAGCGTTTAAAAATGCATCAGGCCCTTTATCGGCGCCTTTTTGCCAGGTACTGGTACCATCGTAGGGAACAGGAATCAATACCACTTTTGCTTCGTCTATACGAGCGTATTTATCGGGTATCCCGGCATAATTCTTTTTGCTCATGGCTAATTGAATTGATTAGTTAGTTGATTTTTAAAGTTATAAAATATTAATTGTTTCTGTCGTAACCCAAAATATTCAGCATATCCTCTGAATTTTGCTGTTCGCTGAATAATCTGGTGGTTAATTCATCATTTTTATCCCTGTCTATCAAAATATGTTTTGGCTGCGGAATTAAACAATGCTGTAATCCGCCAAATCCACCAATCGTATCCTGGTAAGCTCCTGTATTAAAGAAGCCTATATATAATGGTTTCTCTTTTCTAAATTTTGGAAGGTATATCGCATTGGTATGTTGTTCAGAATTATAATAATCGTCACTATCACAGGTTAAACCACCTAGAAGCACTCTTTCATATTCATCGTTCCATCGATTTACAGCGAGCATGACAAATTTTTTGCTAATTGCCCAGGTATCTGGCAGCGTGGTGATAAAAGAGGAATTTATCATATTCCATTTTTCGCGATCGTTCTGTTGTTTCTGATATAAAACTTCGTAGATCGCTCCTCCGCTTTCTCCAACAGTGAAGCTACCAAATTCAGTAAAAATATTTGGCACATCCACTTCTGCTTCTTCACAGGTTAATTTGATCTGGTTAATAATCTCATCTACCATATATGCATAATCATATTCGAAAGCCAGTGAGTTCTTAATTGGAAAACCTCCGCCGATATTTAAACTGTCCAGGTGTGGAGCAACCTTTTTTAAAGCGATGTAGACTTTTAAGCACTTGTTCAGTTCGTTCCAGTAATAGGCAGTATCGCGAATCCCGGTATTGATGAAAAAATGTAACATTTTCAATTCTACCTGTTCGTTTTCCTTTATCTGCTTATTGTAGAATGGCACAATGTTCTTGTAGCCAATCCCCAATCTGGAAGTATAAAATTCAAATTTCGGTTCTTCTTCTGAAGCGATCCTGATTCCTACCTGGAATTTATCATTGATTTTTTCTGAAAGCAGCTCTAATTCTTCATAATTATCAATTACCGGAAGACAATTTTTATGTCCGCCATTCAATAACCGACTAATATTATCCACATATTGATCCCTTTTAAAACCATTGCAAATAACCCATCGATCATCTGAAATTTTACCGGATTTTTTTAATTTTTCAACGATATTAATGTCGAAGGCAGAAGAGGTCTCGATATGAATATCGTTCTTCAGGGCTTCATTCAATACGTGTTCAAAATGAGAACTTTTAGTACAATAGCAATAGTTATAACTTCCCTTGTAGTCATGTTTCTCGATAGCAGAATTAAACCATCCCTTGGCACGATTTATATTCTGTGAGATCTTGGGTAGATAAGTAAATTTTAGAGGTGTACCATATTTTTCTACTAATTCCATAAGGTCGATATCATGGAATTTTAATTCTGTTCCTTCCAAAGAAAATTCTTCCTGCGGGAAGTAATAAGTCTGGTCAATTAGATCGCTATATTTGGTATTCAAGGTCTTAAATAGATTTAAGGCTAAAAATTAGAGAATAATTTAAAGGGTCAAAAGAATCGACTGGTAAATTAATGTTAAGAATGGTTTTTAGAAATCCCGTGATCGCACCAGAGAATTTGTGATGTGCTGGATTTACAACTGCTGAAAAGAAATCAGACTGAAAAAAATAGATTCTGTTCAATTACATAAGATCCAAAAGAAGCAGGATAAAATGCTTCCGTTTTTGACGTGGTAAATGTATTAAAAAAAGAGAATGGAAAAGTGAAAATTAATATTAATGCATTCCCAGGTTAATCACTTCTTGCTGAGTAAGGTTACGGTGTCTTCCACGAGGCAGATCTTTTTTAGTGAGTCCGCCAAAAACAACACGGTCTAAACTTTCCACTTCGTAACCTAAGCTTTTAAATATCCTCGTTACGATATGTTCCTTGATACTGTAAAGTTCTATGCCTACTTCGTTGTGGGGTTTGTCTTCAATAAAGCTGATGCTGGTAATGATCACTTTAGAACCTTCAATGTAAACGCCTTTCTTTATATTTTCGAGATCTTCTTTGCTCAAATTTTTGTTTAATGTAACCTGATAGATTTGTCTGATCCCGTTTTTCGGCTTGGCAAGTTTCTTGGCAAGTGTACCGTCATTAGTAAATAAGAGCAAGCCTTTCGCTTGATTATCCAGTTTTCCTACCGGGCTAACCTTTGCTGAAGTAGCCTTAGAAACTAACTCCATTACAGTTCTTCCCCCTTTTTCAGGATTTCCAGTGACAAAGAATCCTGCTGGTTTGTTAAGTAAGATATATTCTGGTTTTTCGGGATTTAGCCTTCGCCCGTCGAAGCGCACGTCGTCTTCAAGTTTCACGCGATAACCCATTTCAGTAATGGTTTTACCATTTACGGTCACATTTCCTGCCGCGATGTACATATCTGCATCACGACGAGAGCAAACGCCTGAATTGGCAATATATTTATTAAGCCGAATCCCTTCAGAATTTGATAGCGGACTCTTCTCCATTTTTTGTTTTATAGGAGCATTTCCGCGTGCATGCGATTTTTTCATTGCTCCACCACCCTGTCTTCCGCTATGTTTTCCATCAGTAGTTCTTTTTCCTCTACTCCCAGATGGCCTGCTATTTTTGCCTGAAGATCTGTCGTTTCTGCTCATCGCTTAATTTTTTGCAAAGATACATCATCCCTAATGAGGAAGCCAAGTATTTGAGAAAAGATTTAAGCTGAGGGATTTACCTAAAAAACCCGGTTTAATACTTCGTCTATATCAATCAATAAGATGCTGAAAACACCTGTAACGATGATAAGTTTCAGAATATTATGTAATAAAAGGTATTGCCATTTGGCTTTGCTGAAATATAACATCAATAGAAATATTACCAATAGCAGGAAGGAAATGTAGAAGTAATAATCCATATATCCGGTTTCAAATCTTGTAACAAGCAGATAAATGGGAATAATAGCAAGAACGGTACATATTGAAAGAAAAAATTTACTCCATTTTTCACCATACACCAGGGGAATAGTTTGGTAATTTTGAACGAGGTCTCCCTGCATATTTTCCAGATCTTTTACCAGCTCACGCATCACGATCATTAAGTAAAGAAAGGTGGCATGAATAAAAATGACGGTTTCAAAATTCCTATAATAAATGAATATGACAAAGAATGGCGTGATACTAAGAATGGAAGCCACCAGATTCCCAAGAAATAATATTTTCTTAAGTCTGTGCGAATACAGCCAGATGACGAAAATATAGATAGAAAAGAACACTACGGCCCTAAAGGATACGTAACTGGCGAAAAAGATGGAGGCAAAGTTCAGGATAAAATAAACCGAAAGTTTAGTTCGCTGACTTACAATCCTGTCCAGCATCGTTTTTTTAGGACGGTTTATTAAATCCTTTTCGCTGTCATAGAAATTATTAATGATGTAACCTGAAGCGATCACGCTGGAAGAAGCCAGGATGAGAAAGAAAAGATTGGGATCAAAGAGTACTTCTCTCAGGGGTTTATCATGAGCCAGAATAAATGCAGAAGTAAGATATTGGGCTATTATTACTACCAGGATATTATAGCCTCTAACTACAGAAAAAAGGCTGAAGGTCTTCAGTAGTAAGCGCTTATTAGCCGCAGAAGCCATACGTAGAATTTAGAAGTTATACACTACTTCTAAATTATAACCCTTCAAAGCTTTCCTGGCCTTTTCAATATCCTCGGTAAATCCAAGAATATAACCGCCACCACCAGAACCACAAAGTTTTAAATAATAATCGTTGGTATCGATTCCTTTTTTCCAAAGTTTATGAAATTTAGCAGGAATCATAGGTTTAAAGTTATCCAATACGGTGTGGGAAAGTTTCTTTACATTCGAAAATAGAGATTTTACATCTCCTTTAAGAAAATCATCCACACAGGCATCTGTTTGCTTTACAAACTGGTCTTTCAGCATTTTCCTGAAAGGTTCCTGTTTCATGTTTTCCATGAAAATACTTACCATGGGACCGGTTTCTCCTGTAATACCACTATCAAGTAAAAATACAGCTCCGGTACCATTTTCTGTTTGAGATGGAATCCCGGCAGGCTCAATATTTTCTTTTGAATTAATAAGAATTGGAATGCTTAAATAAGAGTTCAATGGATCAAGACCTGAAGATTTACCATGAAAAAAAGACTCCATTTCTCCGAAGATCTTTTTCAGCTTTAACAGCTTGTCTCTTGTTAAATTTTCCAGAACAGTAATTTTGTCTGTGGCATATTTGTCATAAATAGCTGCTACTAGAGCACCGCTACTGCCAACACCATATCCTTGTGGGATACTGGAGTCAAAATACATTCCGTTAGAAATGTCTTTTCTCAATGCATCAAGGTCAAAATGTACCAGATCTGGATTGTTCTCCTGAAGAGCTTCCAAATAAGCGGTAAATTTCCTTAAATTCTCATTCGATTTTTTTGACTCATTCCCAAGGTTCTCACCTAATTTTAAAGCTCCCTTATAGAAATTATAAGGAATGGATAATCCCTTGGAATCTTTAATGATCCCATATTCTCCAAAGAGTAGGATTTTTGAATAAAATAATGGTCCTTTCATTTAGATTTGGTATTTAAATCTTTGTTATAATGTAACATTCCGTAAGCGGAAAGATCTTCATCCAGCCTATTCCAATGTACCCCGTATCCTGTAGGGGAAATTGAAAAATCTAAGCGTTCTTTTTCAGATGCTTTTAAAAGTTTAGGAAACCATTTTAATGGTGCTCCAATCTCACGACCATCTTTAAGATAAAAAAAAACCTTTTCATCTCTGAAGAAAACCTCATCAATTCTAATATTTGAATCTACAGCAATATTCATTTTTGATAAAATTCATCCCACTTTCTAATAAAAAAGAAACGCTGATTTGTGATAGTTTTAATTATCGTACTTAAATCGTTCTTTTTCAAATTAAAAGCATGAATCAAAGTTAATGAATCTAATTCAATTTTAGCTTCTCCACCTTTTCCCTCTACATGAGTATGCTTTGGCAAGTGCTCATTGGAGTAAAAAAAAATATCTAAATCCTTTTTGTTTCAAAATAGTAGGCATCAGGATATTTTTTTCGCTCCCTCACCAACCTGGTCGCAAATATACTGTCCGTTTTCGCAATATGCAACTAACTCATTCTTAATGAATTCTAAAACTTTATCTTTTTGGTTTTCAGGATATAGTACATGTACATTAGCTCCTGCGTCCAGTGTAAAACCCACAGCAATATCAGTACTTTTTCTAAAAGACCAGATCTTATTAATGATCTCAAGTGTATTTGGTTTCATCAAAATAAAATAGGGCAGACTACTCATCATCATCGCATGGAGACTTAGAGCTTCACTTTCTATAATTTTAATAAATTCTGAAAGATCTCCCGATTTAAGAACTGGAATAAGCTTATTTAAATTATCATTTGCTTGTTTAAAGCGTTGTTCCGCAAACGGATGTTCGTGCATTAAATCATGTCCCACGGTACTGCTTACCTGCTTTTCTCCTTTATCTACCAATAGAATTGTATCCTGGTAATTCCTGAAATTATCATGAATTTCATCTGGATATTTTTCTCCAAAAAGATCTGAAGAACCCTTAATTTTTTCATGTTTTCCCCAAACCACCAACGGTCCTTCAATACTTCTCGAAGCGCTACCGGAACCCAGTCTGGCTAAAAAAGACGTTTTTATATTAAAAAAATCTTCATTTATATCTGGATATAATTTCTTTTCCAGGTCCATTACACAAAGTGCGAGCGCACTCATACCACTGGCAGAGGAAGCAATTCCACTGCTATGGGGAAAAGAATTCTCACTATGGATCTCAAATTTGTATTCTTTAAGGTAAGGGCAGTAGTTGTGTATTCTTTGAAAAAATTTTAAAACCTTTGGCTTAAAATCTTCCTTTGATTGTCCTTCAAAATAGAAGTCGAAGCTAAAATCTGCGGGATCTGACTCAGCTTTTTTCTTTGCGTATTTTAAGCTCGTGGTAGTTTTACAATTATTCAGCGTAAAACTAATGGAGGGATTGGCGGGAATTTGATTTTCCTTCTTTCCCCAGTATTTTACTAAAGCTATATTGCTGGGGGACTGCCAGGTAGCTTCACCGGCTTCTATGTTTTTTGCTTCTCTCTTAGGGATAAAATCCTGTGGGGTCATCCTCAAAAATTTTTGTCAAAGTTAAACTTTTATGGCTTGGATTCCTTCTAAAACAATTCAAATAAATTGCTATTTTAGTAGATCCAACCAACCAATTATGACTAAAAAACTGTTCATAAGAAGTTCTTTTGCAGTAATGATTTGTTTCATTTTTGGTTTTATGGGTGTGGTTGCCACTCAAACGGGATTAGAAAATGGGTACCCCAGCCTGGAAAAACCATGGTTCCATATTCGAGAGGATATCTTTATTTCCATCTGGATACTTATGTATGCGTTAATGGGCGTTTCTGCAGGTATCGTTTGGAGTAAAGGTTTTTATCATAAATGGGTGAAAACTGCATTATATCATTTTGGCTTTCAGCTATTGCTTAACGGATTCTGGTTTTTGCTTTTTTTCGCTTTAGAAAAGCCATTTATTGCCTTGTTGGATTTAATCGCGCTATTTATTTTGATACTCTTTACCATAAAATGGTTTAAGGTAGTAAGCCTTTCATCGGCCTATTTGCTAGTGCCGTATGCAATATGGGTTTTATTTGCCATTGCCTTTAATTTTGAGATATGGAGGTTAAACTCATAGCCTTTGCGGCTAAAAATCCTCCCGTCCAGGCATTCTGAAAATTAAATCCGCCTGTGATCGCATCAATATTTAAAATCTCTCCGGCGAAATACAAATTTTTGTGAATCTTACTTTCAAAGGTTTTAAAATTCACTTCTTTCAGGCTGATCCCACCCGCGGTGACGAATTCTTCTTTAAAAGTACTTTTGCCGTTCACTTTATAAACTGCGGAAGTCAATTGCTCTGATAAATTCTGTAATTGATCCTTGTTAAGGTCTGCCCATTTTGTTTCCTGTTTTATTTTTGAAGCTGCAACGATACTTTGCCAAAGCCTTTTTGGAAGTTCAAATTGAGGTCGGGTTGCCACCTGCTGTTTAGAAATTGAAAATTTTAACTGCTTGAGTTCAGTAATAATATCTTCTGAAGTGTTACCCGGTAAGCAGTTTACCTGAATTTTGAAATTGTAGTTTAGCTGGTTCAATTCCCTGGCTCCCCAGGCCGAAAGTTTTAAAATTGCAGGTCCGCTCATGCCCCAATGGGTGATTAAAAGAGGACCGGAACTTTCAAGCTTTTCATTTAAAATTTTTACTTCAGCATCTAAGGCTATCCCTGCGAGATCTTTTATCCGTGTGTCCTGGATGTTAAAAGTAAAAAGGGAAGGTACTGCCGGAACGATAGAATGTCCCATCTTTTCCAGTAAATTCCAGATTTTTAAATTACTCCCGGTTGCTAACATTAATTTTGAAGCTTTGAAACTACAGTTAGTGGTATTGATCTGCCATATACTATTTTCGCTGGAAAAATCCTTCAGGCTTTCTCCGGTTTTAACCTCAATATTTAGCTTTTTACATTCTCGCTTAAAACAATCTATGATGGTTTTAGAACTATCTGTTATAGGGAACATTCTTCCGTCTTCTTCTGTTTTGAGTTTAATTCCACGATCTTCAAACCAACTTATCGTATCACCTGTCATGAATTTATGAAAAGGGCCACGCAGCTCTTTTTCTCCTCTTGGATATCGTTTAACCAGTTCAGAAGGGATAAATTCGGCATGGGTTACATTACATCGGCCGCCACCGGAAACCCGAACTTTTGTAAGCACTTCTTTGCCGCGTTCAAGAATAAGAATTTTAAGACTGGAATTAGTTTCCGCAGCATTTATGGCGGTAAAAAATCCTGCAGCGCCTCCGCCTACAATTATAATATCGTATAAATCCAAATCTCCCGTTTTAATAAAAGGTAAAAATAGGCAGAATATAAAGAAGCGGGAAAATTTAGTTAAGGCTTGAGATTTAATACTGGATTATGCAGCCTGTTGGGATAATCTGAAATAATGCCGTCTACCCCAAAATCTATCATGCGTTGTATATCCTTTCTTTCATTCACCGTCCATACATTTACTTTAAAGCCGGCATCATGGCTTAATTTTATATTATCCCTGGTGATAATTCCCAGAGATGGATGGATGGCACTGGCGCTAAGTCGTTTTCCCAGTTCAATCGCTTCCGGGACGCTTGCTTTACTTAGCACGGCGATGGGAACCTGTTTATCTATATTCCGAACCTCAAAAAGCTCATTCTTCTGAAAGCTGGAAATTATAAAGTCTGAATATTTCCAATTTTTGCTGTTCACTCTTTCCTGAACGATTTTACAAACCGCAGCAGCAGTATTCAGTCCTTTTAATTCTATATTTATAGTGCATTTTCCTTCAATAAGATCCAGGACTTCAGTTAATAAAGGAATTTTAAAATAACCTTCCACTTTAAGTTTGCTCAGTTCTTCAGCAGATCTTTTGGCAATTTCCCCGCTTCCGTCGGTAGTTCGGTCCAGAGTGAAATCGTGGATCACCCATAATTCGCCACTCGCACATGTATGTACGTCTATCTCCACCATATCCACTCCTATAGAAAGTGCTTTCTGGATACTTTCCAGGGTGTTTTCCGCTAAGTGGCTTTTCGCGCCTCTATGTCCTATTTTTAGGAATTTATTCATATTCAAACTTATCGAATTAATCCATACGAACTATTTTTTAGCGGTTTTGCTCTCTTCTGCTAAGATTTAGAAATCATTATGAATGCTTAACATTTAATTAGAAAGATCGCTTTGTAATTTAGATTTTTTGAGTTGAGTAATTAACAAGCTGGAATTGTCATGAGTAAAAATAAGGAATTTCCTCCACAGGATCAGGAACAGCCGGGCGATGAATTTAAGATGAATCCCGAGCCGGAAATTATCAGGGATAATTATAAAGGAAGTGGTAAATTAGAAGGGAAAGCGGTTCTAATAACTGGTGGAGATAGTGGAATAGGCAGGAGTGTTGCTGTTCATTTTGCCAGAGAGGGTGCCGATATTGGAATTGTCTATTTAGACGAGGAAGAAGACGCCCAAAAGACAAAAGAGCTGGTTAAAAAAGAAGGGAAAGAGTGCTTATTGATTCACGGGGATCTGAAAGAAGAGGATTTTTGTAAGGAGTTGGTAGAAATCTTTATAGGTCATTTTGAAAAACTAGACATCCTTGTGAATAATGCTGCCATGCAATTCCCGAAAGGAGAAGTGGAGGATATTAGTTCAAGCCAGTTCAGAAAAACTTTTGACACTAATCTTTACCCATATTTTTATATCGTTAAAAAAGCTCTTGATCATTTAAAAAAAGGAGGGGTAATAATCAATACTACTTCGGTTACAGCCTATCGCGGGAGCGAACATCTTCTTGATTATTCCAGTACTAAAGGAGCTATAGTCAGTTTTACGCGGTCGCTATCTAAAATGCTGGTAGATAAAAATATAAGGGTAAACGCGGTAGCTCCCGGCCCAATTTGGACCCCACTCATACCTTCTACATTTAATGATATTTCAGATTTTGGAAAAAAAGTTCCGATGGGCAGGGCAGGTCAACCCAGTGAAGTAGGGCCTGCATATGTTTTTTTAGCTTCGGAAGATAGTAGTTATATAACAGGACAGGTAATTCATGTAAATGGAGGGGAAATAATAGGTAGTTAATTAATTAGGATGGAAAAATGGTTTGCTTTTAACCTTGAATCGATGTTGGCAATAGTTCTAACTGCGGTTGGAATTTATATAGCTATTATTATATACACACGTATTGCGGGAAAAAGGAGCTTCTCAAAAATGTCCAGTTTTGACTTTGCCATGACGGTGGCATTAGGATCTATGATAGCGACCACTGTGTTATCTAAAAGTGTGAGTTTATGGGAAGGAATTATTGGTCTGGGAGCCATCTATCTTCTTCAGCTTTCCGTAGCAATACTAAGAAGATATAAGTTGGTAAGGAATGCCGTAGACAATGCCCCATTAATGTTGATGGATGGTAAGGAGGTCTTATATCATAATTTAAAAAAAGCGCGGGTAACCGAGGACGATCTTAGGTCTAAATTAAGAGAGGCGAATGTGCTAAGGATAAAAGAGGTAAGGGCCGTTGTCTTTGAGGCTACCGGAGATATCTCTGTTTTACATACCGGCGATATGGATGAAGAAATTGAAGAGTGGTTGATAAAGGGAGTGAAAAGATAATATAAAAGGAATGGAAGTTAAGAATAGAAATAAAAAGAAGAAATATACGCTAAACCGCGATGACGGAAATATTAAAAAGGAGTTTGAGAACTTTGTTCTGAAGCATGATCATCCATGCATTATGGCTCAAACCGTTTTTAGTATGGATAAAGTGGTGTTAAAGACTTATGAGGATTTCGGGAGTATTGAAACTGCAAAGAAACTCATCGTAGATTTGGAAACGTATGTATCAAATTACGATTTTGGATCGAACGATTTTCAAACATTTCTGGCGGTATTTCCAGATTCTCCTGAATATTCCGAAATTCAATTTGAAAAAATTCTTTGGAAGCAACTTCAAAACCTTCATAATATAGATAAAAAAGAATGGGATCCTGAAGTTAGTAAAGATACGGAAAACAAAAATTTCAGCTTTAGTCTTGGAGGGAAAGCTTTTTATATTGTTGGTTTGCATCCTAATGCTTCAAGAATTGCCAGGCAAACTCCATATACAGCAATCGCATTTAACCTGCACTGGCAGTTTGAAAAATTGCGGGAAATGGGAACTTATGAAAATGTTCGTAATAAAATACGGGAACGAGACAGGGAATTACAGGGAGAAATTAATCCTATGTTAGAGGATTTTGGTAATAGTAGTGAAACGAAACAATATAGTGGAAGAAAAGTAGACAAGGAGTGGAAATGTCCTTTTCATAGCAAAAAGTAATTATGTATAGACCTCCCCAATACCGAAAGGATGATAAAGAATTTATTTTTTCATTTATTCAAAATCATCCTTTTGCAAGTTTTGTTATAAATGGGAATAGGCTGCTGGCTACTCATATTCCGGTACTTATCGATGGGAATGCTAACAACTGGAAACTCTATGCCCATATAGCCAATCATAACGAACAACTCAAGTTTTTAAAAGATGGAGCGGAAGCTCTGGTAATTTTCCATGGAGCAAATGCCTATGTTTCTTCATCCTGGTATAAGGAAAAGGATATTAGTACCTGGGATTATTCTGCGGTTCATGTGAATGCCAAAATAAAACTGCAAACAACAGCTGAGCTGGAAAATTCGCTTAGTTTACTTGTGGAAAAATTTGAAAAGAAGCAGGAAAATCCTCTTTTTTATAAGGAGCTTCCGCGGAAAATGATTGAAGATCACCTTCCACTCATTACCGGTTTTTGGCTTGAACCCTTCGAAGTGGAAGGGATTGCCAAATTACATCAGGGATATGCCGAGCATGATATTAAAAGTACAATGAATCATTTGAAAAATTCTGAAAATGCAAATGAGAAGAATCTTTCCGAAGCAATTAGAGAAGAAAACGGGATAGAACAGAATAAAAAATACTAGATGGAAATTATAGAAAAGCAAACAGGGGCAGCTTTTAAACTGGAAAAAGGTAAGTTGCTTAAAGTAATTGATCCCATGGGAGAACAGGTAAGCGATATGGTTTTGTTTAATGCGAACGATACCAGGGAGAAGATTTCCAGCGGGAAAACTATGGATTTTGAAGAAAGTATACTTATTACCAAGGCGAATTACATTTGGAGCAATCGGAGTAATAAAATGATGGAGATCCTGGAAGATACCAATGGTAGAAATGACTTCTTGTTGGCTCCATGTAGCCCGGAAACGTTTAAGATCATGTATAAAAATACCGATTATCATCCCAGTTGTTTTGAGAATTTATATTCCAATTTAAAGAGATTTGATATCGAGCCTGATGATATTCCTACCGCTTTCAATATTTTTATGAATGTTCAGTTTGATAAATTCGGTAAAATCACGGTGGAACCGCCTACAAGCAAAGCTGGCGATTATATACTTTTTGAAGCTAAAATGGACCTTTTCGTAGGTCTAACAGCATGTTCTGCAGAAGATAGCAATGGAGGGAGTTTTAAGCCCATCCATTACGAAATTTTAGATTAAAGATTTTACCTGGTATTTAAATATTCTTCTTTCGGTATCTCATATTCAGCATTTCAATGGCTAAGGAAAAGAAAACCGCGAAATAGATGTAGCCCTTGGGAACATGATAGTGTGCACCTTCCACAATAAGCATCACCCCGATCAATATCAGGAATGACAATGCCAGGATTTGAATCGTTGGATGCTTGTTTACAAATTCACCAACGGCTTTTGCAAAAATCATCATTACTATGATAGCAACCACCACTGCAATTACCATAAGAATGATTTGATCTGTAAGGCCAACAGCGGTTAAAATGGAGTCGAATGAGAATACGAGGTCCAGCAATACGATTTGTATAATGGCTGAAGAAAAAGACATGGTTTGGTTGACTTTTTTGCCAGTTTCAGCTTCTTCCTGTTGCCCTTCTACTTTATGATGAATCTCCAGCGTACTCTTTACTAGAAGGAAAATACCTCCGGCAATTAAAATAATATCCCGCCAGCTCAAATCAAAATCTGCTATAGTTAATACAGGTTTGGTTAAACCAATTATCCACGTGATACTTAGAAGTAGTAAGATTCTCATAATGAGAGCGAGAGAAAGTCCGCCAACTCTTGCCTTTTTTTGATTTTCTTCGGGCACTTTTCCAGCCACCAGGGAGATAAAAATGATGTTGTCTATCCCTAGTACAATTTCGAGGAATGTAAGTGTGAGTAGTGCTACCCAGGTATCCGGTTGTAAAAAGATCTCCATAAGAAATATGTTGGCAAAGCATCAAAATTAGATAAAAATTGATGAGTTCAAGTTAAAGTTTTGACAAAGCAATAAGGAAGTGTCTTGAAATTTAATCTTACAAATTCCCTCACGGATCTACCTCGGAATTTCCGCTTCACCTCTCCTCTTGCACCGGACGACCGCAGGGAGAGGAATGCACGGTCGGAACTATTTTTTCGCAGTTCCGGGTGAGGGGAAATAAAATCCCGATAGCTCGGTACGGCGAAATGTTCCTACGGTTTGCCCAGGGGAAAGTGGGCTTCAAGAAAATTTTCATTTAGGAAAACCAAACTTATAACTTATCCCTCCATATACAGATACCTGGAAAAAATCATAATCTGTACGCCAGCGATATTCACCTCTCAGGTGGACGAAGAACCTTGAAAAATGGAATTCTAACCGACTATTCAATGCGAGCGATGGAAAAATTTTCCAGGGACGCCTTATAAAAGATAGAGAGAGGTCGGCGACAGGAATAAGCATCTTTCCTGGTCTAAAGACATAGCCGGGATTTATCCCCATAGATTCATATTCTATTGCTGAAAATGTTTCATAATAGGCGATTATACTGAAATTTTCATTTCTATAACCCAGGTTAAATGTGCCGTCGTATGCCTGAGGGTTTACTGTTCCCCCAAAAGTCGCATTACGTAAATCAACTCCTATACCAGCAAAAAAATAAGGGTCTTCCCGAGTAAGCCAATACTGGCAGAAGACGTGCGCTGGGAGTAATAAAAGCACCAAAAGAAAAATCCTTTCCATTCATGATATAGGTAAAGGGAATTTTATCAATTCCCGGGACTCTATGTTTTTTGTTGCTTAAAGTTTTGATTTCTGGCCGATTATGAAGATAGTGTATATCTTGAATACTAGTAGTTATCTTTTGAATTAAATATTAAAAACCGAGTTCTCATTTAACATTTTATAGACATCTATTTTATCTATATTTAAATTTATTTATAAGATTTTGAATTATGGAAATTGCGCTTGTTTTGGGACTGCTGGTAGTAGCCATAATTCTTTTTGCGACGGAAAAGATTTCAGTGGATATCATAACCATAAGCTTATTGGTGGTTCTAAGTCTCACGGGAATCTTAACTCCTGCTGAAGCTTTTGCGGGTTTCAGTAGTGATTTTATGATCATTCTAGCCTCAATTTTTGTCATATCTGGAGCACTTTCTGAAACCGGGTTACTCGATAAATTAGGCTCTAAGCTGATAAAAGGCATTAAAAGCAAATCTTTATTTATAGCCTATACCATGCTTATTACCGGTTCATTTTCAGCATTCATGAACAATACCACGGTAACTGCTTTGGTAACCGGTCCTGTAGTGGGGATGTGCAGAAAATTAAACATAAGTCCTTCCAAAGTCCTTATTCCTGTTGCATATTCTTCAATTCTTGGCGGTACCTGCACCCTCATTGGAACATCAACTAATGTTGCCGTAAGTGGATATATTGCCAGTGTAGGATTAGAACCCCTGCATTTTTTTGAAATTTTCTGGATAGGACTTATTCTTTCAACTGTAGGAATTATTTTCATGCTTCTTTTTTGGAAAAAGCTACTGCCCGATAGGGAAAAAGGAAGCTATACTGAAGAATATAAGATTAAACAATACCTTTCCGAAATTGTAATTTTAGAAGGATCCAGCCTGATTGGGGAAAGGGCCTTTTCATCAGAATTGGCCAAATGGAATGTGCGTATCATCAAGATTATTCGGGAAAAGGATGAGATCATTCCTAATCATGCCACAAAATTACAGCTCAGCGATATCCTGTTGGTGGAGTGTAAAGTAGATGATCTTATAAAAGTGAAAGAACATTCAGGATTAAAGGTACTTGCAGATACTATAGATAATGAAGAAATTCAGAGTGATAAAATACGGCTGATGGAAGTGCTGGTCACCCCAGGCTCTCCGTTTGTTAAACGTACTCTAATTGAAACAAGGTTTAGACAAAATTATGATCTGGTGGTGCTGGCTATCCACAGGTTCGATGGAGTAATATCACAAAAAATAGGAAGTCTTAAGCTAAATATAGGAGATGTACTATTGGTACAGGGAACGGAAGAGGCAGTAAATGCTATAAAGAATTCTACTGAATTTTCTGTAATGGGAGATTTTAGGGTAAACATGTTTAAAGAACGAAAAGGTATTTTTTCTGTGATTATTTTTATTCTGGCAATTATCGCAGGCTCTTTGGAGCTGGTTCCGCTGTCTATAGCTTTTCTCACTGCAGCCCTGGTTACAGTAATAGTAGGTGCTATTCCCGCAGAGCGGGCGTATGAGATAATGAATTGGAAACTTCTCATTCTTATTGGAGGGATGAGCGCGTTCGGAACAGCCATGCATAATTCGGGTGCTTCAGAATTTTTGGCGAACAATATCATTAATATTTTAGGCGGAATGGGTACCCTGTGGGTGTTAACAGGTTTTGTGGTCTTAGTGATCCTGCTTACCCAGCCTATGTCTAATGCTGCCGCGGCACTGGTTATTTTACCGGTGGCCATGGATGCTGCAGCGATTCTTCAGGCAGATCCTCGTAGTTTTGCCATTGCAATTATGCTGGGCGCATCGGTTTCGCTTATTACTCCTTTTGAACCTTCCTGTATATTAGTGTACGGCCCAGGGAAATATAAATTTATGGATTTTATTAAGGCAGGTGTTCCTCTTACAAGCATCCTGATTCTTCTTATTTTAATCCTTGTTCCCATTTTCTGGCCATTAAAATGACTTAAAAGCTTCTGAAAATATGGAGCCTGGAGTTGATTTTTCTAAAATAATAAGTAGAAACTTTCAAAAATTATCTAAATTCTGCCCTCAGAGCCTGTAGGATTTCTGCTTTTGGGACCAAAGGGAGGTTTCTCAGGTTTTAATTTCAATTAGTAAATATGAATAAAATTCTTGCCTGGTCTATCAGTGCTGCGCTTGCTGGTTTTCTTTTTGGATTTGATACGGTAGTAATTTCTGGTGCTGATAAGCAGTTGCAGGAATTATGGAATACTTCAGATGCTTTTCACGGTTCGGTAGTGATGGCAATGGCATTATGGGGAACGGTGGTAGGTGCTATTTTCGGTGGTATCCCCACGAATAAGATTGGAAGAAAGAACACACTCATGATTATTGGAGTGCTATACTTTGTTTCTGCCCTTGGTTCTGCTTTCGCGAATGATTCTATTACATTTGCAGTTTTTAGATTCCTTGGAGGTCTTGGAGTTGGTGCTTCCACCATTGCCGCACCAGCTTTTGTTTCAGAAATAGCGCCTGCAGATAAAAGAGGTAAACTGGTTTCTTTATACCAGTTTAATATTGTTTTGGGAATTCTTATCGCGTTCCTTTCTAATTATTTATTAAGAGATACAGGAGAGCAGCCCTGGAGATGGATGGTGGGAGTGGAGGCAATTCCGGCCCTTATTTATTGTGTTTTTGTTCTGTTTTTGCCCAGAAGTCCGCGGTGGCTGGTTTCCAAAGGCAGGATGGAAGAAGCAACGAAGGTGCTACAAATGATAGATCCCGGGATGGATGTTCGGGATAAAGTGGCGGAGATCGAACATCAAAATAGGATGGAAGCAACCGGAGAAAACATCTTTATGCGTAAATATCGCTTTCCTCTGATCTTAGCATTTCTCATTGCATTTTTCAATCAGTTGTCCGGTATCAATGCTTTTCTATATTATGCACCAAGAATATTCGAATCTGCAGGGCTTGGGGAAAGCACGGCTCTTTTGAGCAGTATTGGAATAGGAGTGGTGAACCTCTTATTTACATTGCTGGGAGTTTTCCTTATTGATAAATTAGGAAGAAAACAACTCATGCTTTATGGTTCCATAGGTTACATTATTTCACTGTCTTTGGTAGCCGCCGCATTCTTTTTAAACTGGGGAGGGCTTTGGGTGCCAATTTTCCTATTCCTTTTTATAGCCTCTCATGCCATAGGCCAGGGAGCGGTAATCTGGGTATTTATTTCTGAAATTTTCCCGAATCGCCTACGGGCTTCAGGTCAGGCTTTTGGTTCTTCAACACACTGGGTGTTAGCGGCAATAATCCCATCTTCTATTCCTTTCTTATTCTCCAGTATTGGTCCAGGATATGTGTTTGCATTTTTCGCTTTTATGATGTTCCTACAACTACTTTTCGTGCTCTTTATGATGCCGGAAACTAAAGGAAAATCGCTGGAACAGCTTGCGGAAGAACTGTCATTTAAAAAGCAAATTTCAACTACAACAGAATAATATGAAAAAATACCTTTTATCTTTTATATGTTTCGGAATCTTTATTTTTTCTATTCTTTCCTGCAAGAATAACGAGCAGGAAACGAATGATTCCAAAGAAGGGCAAATAGCAGAAGTTCAAACCGATGAGGATTTTAGGCCAAACTTCCATTTTACTCCTGAAAAGAACTGGATGAACGATCCAAATGGGATGTTCTATCTCAATGGCACTTACCATCTGTATTTCCAATATTATCCTAAAGATAACGTTTGGGGACCCATGCATTGGGGACATGCGACCAGTAAAGACATGATTACTTGGGAAGAGCAGGAAATTGCCCTGTATCCAGATGAAAAAGGCTATATTTTTTCGGGTAGTGCAGTGGTAGATAAAAAAAATACTTCAGGTTTTGGCGAGGAAGGAAAAACTCCCGTAGTGGCAATCTTTACATATCACGATCCAATTGGAGAGGAAGAAGAACGGGAAGATTACCAATCGCAGGCAATAGCCTATAGCCTGGATGAGGGTTATAGCTGGATCAAATATGAAGGGAATCCCGTCATCCCCAATCCCGGCATCAAGGATTTTAGAGACCCGAAGGTAACCTGGGATGATATTCACAAGCAATGGCTTATGGCGCTTGCTACCCGGGAGAAAACACTTTTTTATACTTCACAGAACTTAAAAGAATGGACAAAGGTTTCAGAATTTGGTGAAGGAACTGGTGCTCATAATGGCGTTTGGGAATGTCCGGATTTTTTTCCAATGCAGGTGGAAGGGAGCGACCAAACCAAATGGGTATTAATACAAAGCCTGAATCCCGGTGGTTATAATGGTGGCTCTGGAACACAGTATTTTATTGGTGATTTTGACGGAAAGACTTTTACACCGGAAGAAAACATGAAAGACCTGGAAGAAAAGCATAATTTCTGGATAGACTTTGGAAGGGATAATTATGCAGGAGTTACCTGGGCAAATATACCCGCTGAGGATGGCCGTAAACTTTTTATGGGGTGGATGTCTAACTGGCTCTATGCACAGGAAGTTCCTACGGAAACCTGGCGTAGTGCCATGACGGTGGCCAGGGAATTGAAATTAATAAAAGAAGGTGATCGCTATTTAATTACTTCAAGACCGGTAGAAGAATTAGATAAATATCGCGCTGCTGAGGTAATAAAAAAGGAAGTCAATATCAACGGGAATACTACAGTGCTTAACTCGGAAAATATAGATCTGGGAAAGGCAGAGATCAGTTTTACTATAAATGACCTTCAGGAAATCACTTATAATTTCAGACTTTCTAATAAAGCCGGTGAAGAATTCATCGTATCTTACGATCACGCCCAGAAAAAATTCAGCGTGAATAGGTCCCATTCCGGACAAACAGATTTTTCAGATAAATTCGCTTCAGAAATTTCTACCGCACCACGCATTTCAGATTCAGAGGATCTCAAAGCCACTTTTATATTAGATAAGACATCTATTGAAATGTTCTTTGATGATGGAAAAACAGTAATGACCGAGATATTCTTTCCGAATCAACCATGGGAAGCATTTAGTTTTAGCGGACTGGAGGATTTTACTGTGAAAAATTTTAAAGCCTACGAACTGAAGTTTAATAAGCAGAGGAAAAAAGACGCTGAATCGAAAGGGGAGCGCTAGTTTAAAATTTAATTGTTTGTCCGTAAAGTTTCCTAAACCAAAAAATGACGTCATTCTGAACTTGTTTCAGAATCTCATTTTGATTTAAATCAATGCTATATTGAGACCCTGAAATGAATTCAGGGTGACGAAAGAAACTTGTAGGACAGAAAACGGATATTAGCAAATTTAATTTCAATATATGAGTAAAAAAATAAAAGCGGTTTGTTTTGGAGAGATCCTGTATGATGTTTTTCCGGATATGGAGAGAATAGGCGGTGCGCCGCTGAATGTAGCGAGCAGGCTTAGTAGTATGGGTATAGAAACCGAAATGATAAGCAGGATTGGCGTGGATAAAAAAGGAGAGAAATTACTTAATTATCTTAGTTCAAGAAATATCGAAAAAGGGAATATTATTAAGGATGAAAATCATCCTACCGGGATGGTAGATGTAAGACTTTCTGCCAGCGGCTCAGCCACCTATGAAATTAACTATCCATCTGCCTGGGATAAAATTGAGATTACTAATACGATGATCACTTCTGTAAAAAATGCAGATGCTTTTATCTTTGGAAGTCTGGTATGCCGTGATGAGGTTAGTCGAAATACTCTTTTTGAATTAATTCCAAAGGCAAAATTCAGGGTGCTGGATTTCAACCTTCGACCACCTCATTATTCAAAAGAACTCCTTATGGAGCTTATGCAACATGCTGAATTCATTAAATTGAATGATGATGAGCTTTTTGAGATTGCCGCAATGATGGGTTCTGAATATACTTCGCTGGAACAGAATCTTCTTTTTATTGCTGTAAAATCTAATGCAGCACAAATTTGTGTTACCAAAGGCAGGCATGGAGCGGTATTATTGCATGATAAAAAGCTGTATTATAATTCGGGTTATAAGGTTAACGTAAAAGATACGGTAGGTGCAGGGGATTCATTTTTAGGAACTTTGCTGGCCAAACTATTACTGGGAGAGAAACCTCAACAGGCATTGGACAAAGCATGCGCTGTTGGTGCATTGGTAGCCGCTAAGGAAGGAGCAAATCCCGAAATTTCAGAAGAACTCCTGAATGCTTTTATGGATCCGAAAAGATCCCGGTAAAAGAGATCTGATGTCAGCCTGATATATAAGAAATTTATTAGAGAATTTTTTAGTTTTATCTATACGGGAGTGGTATAAATTATACCTGCTAGGAAAACAAACACCGTTTCAATAATTTATTGAAACGGTGTTTTTGTTTTTTGATTTTCCAACTTATTTCTGACTCAATTCGCGGGTTAACCATCCGCTTTTACTTGCCGTGGCAATCGCATAAGGTGTGATCCAGAACAACCCAAAAGTATAAAGTATACTATACGAATATGCCCAAAAAGATTCTGTAGACTTATATTTTTTTGCATAAAACAAAGCTGGAAAGCTGGACAGAATAAAGATGCTCAACAAAGTAGAACTTACGAAAAGTATAGGATGAGAAATAACAAAGAATAACATCAGGAAAATCAATGGATAGCTCATGATGATCTTCAAAAACTGATTAACGAATAATAGACGGGTTCCTATTTTTGATCCTTCTCTAAAATTCGAGAATACATATTTAGACATCACAATGTTCTCACGCACATTACTTCTTCCCCAACGAATAAACATTTTATACAGGCCTTTGTATTTCTCGGGAACGTTGGTGTAAGCATAGGCATTACGCTGAAAAAGCACGTGTTTTCCCTGTTTTAAGATCATATTGGTCATGGCCCGGTCTTCACCAATATCAGATGGTTTTCCCATAAAGGTCTGATTGATCCATTGAGGCAGGCATTCAAAAACAGAAGTCCTCCGATAGGCTGCCAGTGCTCCAGGAGTACATAATACAGATTCCAGGGTGCTTTCCGCAGATCTTACGAATTCAAAGCTCAATACAAAACTTACATTAAGCATTTTTGGAAGCAGCGCCTTTTTATTGTTCAGGACTCGAATATTACCGGCAACGGCACCACACTTCTCATTTACCACAAAGGGGCTTACCAGGTTTCTCAAGGTATCCGGCTTTACTACAGAATCACTGTCTACGGTTACAAAAACATCTCCTGTACCCAGATTGAAACCGCGGTAGAGCGCATGACGTTTTCCTTTATTTTCTGGTTGCTGGTAAATCGCCACCCGATCGCCCAGAATTTTCCTGGCCTCCTGCATCCAATGCCAGGTATCATCTTTACTACCATCATCTATAGCTAATAACTGAAGTTTTTCCTTCGGGAAATCACTAGCCGCCAGACTCATTAAAGT
Source organism: Christiangramia sp. (assembly GCF_029937855.1). Lineage (GTDB taxonomy): Bacteria > Bacteroidota > Bacteroidia > Flavobacteriales > Flavobacteriaceae > Christiangramia. Next base: position 34,175 of record NZ_JAPYPC010000005.1, on the reverse strand, counting down.
ATCATATACCTGCCTGCCTTCATTATAGGCTGGAACTATAACCGTAGAAGTTGGTAATTCTTCATCGGTAACCGATTTCACGGGCTTGTAACGAAAATAAAGGTACAGGTTATAAATAAAGAAACCTGCACGATATAAAAATAACGCCCCTGCGATAATCACAAAGATTAATCCCCAGGTAGTACTCATTCTTTCCATATTATAGGCGGAAAAGTCGCTTTGAAGGTTGAATACTAAAAAAGCAGCCCCAATCATTAGAATAAAGGTGCTTAATAAAACGACAATCCCCCATATATTCTTTGGTTCTTTTATAGTTGATGCAGAAGTATTAGTTTCTGTAGGTTCAATTTCAAAATTTTTCAAATCTGATCTCATATTTCCTGATTAAATTAAATCCTTTAGTGTAGGGCACTAGCAAGTCGTGTGCCAGTGATAAATTTGGCTAGTAATGAGGTTCTTAGAAAGGTTTTTAACTCTCAGGCTGTGGAATATTTCTGCATTTATTCCACTAGTGGAGAATAATCCCCAATAGTGGGGTTGCTGGAGATATTTTTGGAGCTTTTATATTCACATGGTTTCGGTTTCTTCTAAAACTTCTTCCTCAGAAGTTTCAGAATCTTTTATTGTAGCAAATTTTTCAGCTTCTTCTTCGTCTCCAGAGAAATAAGGAAACACATCCAAAATAGGCGATTCTGTGATCGCAGGAATAGTATAATCCCCGGTAGTACCCTGTAAAGCCTGTTCCGTATTCTCAAATGCTTCTTTTACATTATTGGCCTGAATAAGCATATAAAGATTGGATTTCCTTTCTTTACCACTCTCTTCATCGTAAGAAATAAGTGAAATTTTGGATTTGAACCAACGATCGGAATTTTCAAAAGGATGCACCTCAGAGAAATTCGCGACTTTTATATTGGTGATTTTGAATTCCTCACTGGTGTAGGCAGCCATTTCTTCGGTGATCCTTGATTCTGCTTCCGTATATGAAACAGCATCAAGTAGATAGTTTTCTGTAGTTATTTTGCTTTCACCTGTTTCGTGAGTTTTTCTATATTTTACTTTGCATTCATACCATATAACGCTCATATCTTCTTTTTTTGGGAGGCCAAATATAGATTTTAAAAAAATTCAGAAAAGAGAGAATGAAAATAGATATCCACAAATTCATCCTGATTCAATAAACTACAATTTCGAAGTGGAGAAAAATCCTTCACAATGACCGGTTAGCATAATTTATAGCCCTCTCAATAGTATTTTACGATTTTGATATGTTAGACCAGGTTAGGTATTCTTTTATTTCTAAATGAGTAAACAGTAGTCTTTTGCAAATAAAATTTTCATGGATTTTCATTCAAAAATTAAGATAAAATGTTTAAATTCCCCGTCCAAATTAGATCTTAACGTACTCGATGCACACCCTACCCCGCATTTAGAGATTAAGTCCATAAATAAAACTATTATGAATAAAGCGAGGATTATGGGGATAGGTGCTGTTATCAGCGGAATTTTGATTGGTTACTTTTTCACAAGAACTGATGTTCATCTACTATCTGGAATTCTTATAGGTCTTGGAATTGGCTGGTTAATTACCGGAAAATTTATTATAGATGGCAAATCTGGAAAATCAAGGTTAAGAAACAGATAAATTAATCTTGTATCTGTAAAATTAGTTAACCGGTATTTTTCGAAAAATTTATTTCAGACTGGGAAATTTCATGCAAAAATCCCTCTACATAATACATTTTAAGTATTCTTCCATTTTTTACTTCTACTTCACCGCGATATTCACATTCAAATTTATCTTTTATTAGGTCGTAGGTATTTTCAGAAATATTTATCCTGCCTATATCTGAATGAGATTCCATTCTTGCAGCAATATTTACCGTATCCCCCCATATATCGTATGCAAACTTTTTAGTGCCAACGACCCCTGCAACAACCGGCCCGGAATTTAAACCAATACGAACGTCAAAATCTGCATCATCATACAGGGAATTTTCTTTGGTATCCTTAACAAATTGAGTCATTTCAAAGGCAGCCTGTACTATATTAATTGCATGATTAGGATTGGTAAAAGGTAAGCCGCTTGCCGCCATATAGCTATCACCTATAGTTTTTATTTTTTCTATATTGTATTTCTCCATGATCTTATCAAATTGGGAGAAGTAATAATCTATTGTTTTTATAAGCCTTTCTGGAGGAAGTTTTTCAGCAATTTGGGTGAACCTTTTAAAATCTGCAAATAGTACTGTAACCGATTCAAATTTCTTAGCTCTAACCTTACCATTTTTCTTTAATTCTTTAGCAGTTTCTTCCGGAAGGATATTAAGTAATAGGCGATCTGAGCGATTTCTTTCTTTTTCAATAATAGCGCTGGTACGCTTAATAAATCGGTTCCTTCGATAAAGTCCAAAAGCAAGTAAAAAAATTAAAAAAGCGGCTACACCAACCGATATATTTACCAGCTGCTGATTTTTTCTTTGTTCATGGAGCAGGTCCACTTCGGCTTGCTTTTGGGCTACCTCATAATCTGCCCGCAGTCCAGCCATGTTTTGGGCGGTAGAAACATTTAGTATACTGTCCCTGTATAAAATATACTCCTTGTAGGATTCATATGCCTCCGGTATTTTTCCAGTTTTTTCATAGATCTTTGACAATTTGAAATTTGCTTCCCTAATCTCATTTTTAAAACCATAACTTTTGGCTAAATCCCTGCTGAGACTGGCAAATTCTATGGCGATTGAATCCTCATCCTTTTCTACATAAATATCAGACATCCCGTTTAAGAACTCACAAATTGGAGAATAATCTCCATGTCTTTCCAGCGCCTGGATGGCTGTTTTAATATTTTCTTCGGCCTCTGCATTTCGCCCTAATTTGGCATAAGCAAGACCCAATGTACCCGAGCAATAAGCGAGTCCCAGGTCAAACTTTAATTTTCGGAAAATTCCCTGGGATTCCTCTAAATAAGAAATAGCTTTATCAATATCATTATGTTTGAGGTATTCATCTCCTGTATTGAAAATTACAGATCCAAGACTAAGGGAGTCATCTGCTTTTCTGAAAATGTCTATGGCCTCATTATAGTAGCTTATTGATCTATTGTGATTTTTTGTTAGGGAATACACATCACCAAGAGTTACCTTTATTAAAGCCAATTCTTTTGGTGTCTGTGCTATGGAAGCTGCCTTGAAATAACTTTCCAGGGCTTCGCTAAAATCACCTCTTGTTGCAAGAGCATTTCCTTTTTGTAACAGCGCAGAATATATATAGCTAGTGGAATCCTTTTTTTTAGCCAGTATTAAAAGTTCCTGGGAAAATTGTAATTTTTTGTATGGGGCAACGCTGTTTTCGGCCAGACCTTTTAAAGTCTCTAAATCTTGTTTATTACTTCCCCCTGAATTATAGATTTTTTCCAAACTGTCTGCTATAGCCTGGTTTTGGGCATCTAAAAAATTTGTTGCTGAAACAATAAAAAACCACAGGAACAAACAGCTCCTGCTATTAAAAATCCAGATACAAATCCAGTTTAATTGCATACGATATAATTCACTCTGAAGGGATTAGCTTAAGCTTAGGGTCAATTGTGTAATTTTCCCAGGTATTACTATTTTGCTTTTTCACCATAAACTCTAAAGAATATTTTTCTATATCATTTACCCTCCCAGAATCTATGACACCTTTTATTCTGCCGCTCCTTTCCAGGATAGAGTCTTTTTTGAAAAACCTGGTACCGTTATCATGTTTAAATTTTACCAGTTTTGCAGAACCGCTACTGCCGTCTTTACGCTTTATTTTCCATTTGATTTCATCCCCCATTTGAACTTCAGTAAGAAAATCTTCATTACTAATGGTTGAGGGCTGACCAAAACTGCAGGTTTTATCTAAATTGTTCTGATTTATACTGTCGGTTTCTACTGTTAATATGATATCGATTTTTTTCCCCTGCGCATTTGAATAGGTAGAAATTAGAAGTGAACTGATTAACAGCATGGCAAACGTGATCCTTAATCCCATAATTTTTTTGATTTATTTAGTTGGTAAAAAAAGTAGGGTCAAAAAGTCTGATGTTGAAAATCAGAAAGTGTAGAAGGGTTCTTGTTCTTATGTTTTAACGACCTTTAACCTAAAGATCTTCATAAGCTGTGATAAAGATAGAAAATATATTTAAATAATTGTAAATCAGTTTAATATAGAGTAAAAAATTGGATGAAAAAACGAACCATTAGGTTTTCGAAACTCTATTTAAATTTATCGTTGAGCACCTAAATTTTAGGAACTCGCCATTGAAATGTGTTTTTATAGAAAACTTGTTTAGCTCAAACAGCCTAAAATTTCACGGTGCTTACACTTCACATTTTACGATAAATTTTCGATTGGCCGGGAAAATGGAAGCTCTTAAAATAAGTATTTAACTTTATGATTACTAATTTCAGAAATATGTCAATGGTAATTTATATCAGCATCTCATTCTAATATTTCTAACCAATTCATTTGCATAGACCCTGAAACAAGTCCAGGGTGACGTTAACTGCTCAGAATTGCTTCCCTGGATTCTCCCAATAACGCCTTTCTTTTCTCCAGTCCTATTTCCAGGGGTAATTGCGCCAGGCCTAAAATCCTTCTTAGAATTTCCACTGCGGTGAATTTTTTCCGAAGATTCTCATCTAAAGGTGCAATCTCCAGATAGGTTTGTAGAGCTTTTTTAACAAGTTGTTCCGGTTGATCAGCCATTTTTAGATGGGCAATAGTAACTCCTATTTCAAATTCAGGCTGCCCAAAATGACCAAATTCGGGATCTATTATTTTTACGCCGTCTTTGGTTTTCAACCAGCTTCCGGGAAAATAATCCCCGTGCAGCAGGCTGTTTCCATCTTCCAGATATAGATCGCCAAGCACTTTTAATTCTTTCTTGAGTATTTCATCCCGCTTATATTTTTCAGCCTCTTCCTGTAAGCCTGGTAAAATATCATCCAGGTTCAAACCATTATCTTCCATATACGGATATTGAAAAATATGCTCGTGGTTAAGCTTTCTCATTTCCCTGTTTCTTAAAGGAGTATGAGTATTAGCAACAGTAACTCCGGTATGCAATTTTGCAGCAAATTCCATGATTACCTGCAATTCATCTTCGGCAATCTCTTTAGCTATTTGATATAAAAAGCTATAGTCTGCGCCTACTCCCAGGTCTTCCATGGCCAGAACATGGTTTTCTTTATCCAGACCCAGAATTGCGGGGGTCATGCCATTAAGTTTCACTTCGCTTTCAATGAGCTTGTAGAATTCGGCTTCCCGTAACACGCGTTCTTCTGGTGCGGCAACCTGCGGATATTTCTTCACAAATTCCCGACTTTGCTTGATAATAAAGCTACGTGAACCGGTATTTATCCGCAAGGTGAAATTCATATTTCCCTCACCGGGTATTTCTACAGCTTCAATACTTTCAGCGGATTTTAGCCATCCCTGATCTTTTAAATACTTTTCTAGCTCTTTTTTGTCTGATGTTAACTTCAAAATTGTGCTATTTTAGGTTAAACTATCCATTAATTTCTGGTGGTAATCTTCCACCACATCATAGCAGTAGGTAACCGGAAACCCATCTGATTTATCACAGATCAGGTACTGCTTAAAATGTTTTTTGTCATTTTCAGCAATAGTATCGTCCGGGTGAATTTCGAGGTGGGCATTTAAGTCTTCTGAAATAATATCTTCGGGAGCAATGATATAATGGCTTGCCAAAACATCGAAGGGATTAAATCCGTCGGCGCCCAAACCTATCCATTGTTCCAGCCAGGCTTCAGAAGCTTCTGAAATCCATTGGTTACCGGCATCGCCTTTCGCTAAAATATCCAGGTCTTCTTTTTTAACCCAAACCTTACTGGAAATCTCAAACGGACAAAGAACAACTTTCACTCCGTGCTCAAACATAATTCTGAAAGCATCATTGTCCAGATCAAAATTAAGGTCTCTGGCATACACACCTTTGTTTCCAATCCCAAAATGATCGGTATGTTTTCTTCTGCCGGCTACCAAAACCACTTCTTCTATTTGATCCTTTAATTCCGGGTATTTTAAAAGCAGGATGCCCATATCGGTCGCCGGGCCAATGGCCATAATGGTCATTTTCTCCTTCCTTAAAGCTTCAGCCAGTGCTTCCACTGCTTCATTGGACGTTAAATCCTGAAGTTTTATCGCTTCTCCTGCACCCTTATAAACCGGAATATCAACTTCGGAAAATTCAGTTATTTTCTGGGATAGGGGAAAGGAGTTCTCGATAAGCGTATTGCCAAAAACGGCACTGATGCCTTTAATTTCAATATTATCAGCTTTCATAAGCTGAAGTACCGCAAATCCATCATCAACATCACAATAACCTTCCCGTTGATGCCTTTTCATTCCTACCGAAAGATCGGTATCTATCCAAACCTGTTTTTTCATTTTTTTATATTTTTTGGCCATCAATTTTTAAAATTATGGACCCGTTTATTAAATAAGGAAGTTTTAAAAGTAGCTGCACGTCATCCTGCACTTGTTTCAGAATCTTTAAAATTAGAAGCTGAAATTGAGCATAATTTACTCACTCCTTTAAAACATTCGCTTTGCTCAAAATATATTTCGAGGTAATTTTATGATTTTTCATTTTTTGCCTGTCAAAAAAGTGAACCAAAAAAAGATAGGTGCAAAAAATCTTTTTCTCATCAGGTTTAACTTGTCACACTGCGCTTGTCACACTGAGCTTGTCGAAGTGTGCTTATAAAGTTCTTGATGACTTTTATTTACTACAAACCACTCATTTCTGTTCCTGTTCTTATTTTTAGATTATCCCAGAATTCAATTTCATTTTGTACACCAGTTTCGGGATCGTTCACAAAATCTGTCTTATTTTTATATACTTTCAGCATTCCTTCACGCATATACCCAATTTGATCTCCCATTAATACAGCTTCTTTTAGATCGTGGGTTACAAAGAGGGAGGTGATCTTAAATTCGGCACTTAGCTTTTTAAACAATACCTGCATTCTCTGGCGCGTTCCTGAGTCCAGACTTCCAAAAGGTTCGTCTAAAAGTAGTAGCGACGGATTGGTAATAATGGCCCTTCCAAAAGAAACCCGCTGCCGCTGACCGCCAGATAACTGATTGGGCATTTTCAAGGCCTGTTTTTCCAGTTCCAGGCTATGTATCATATTATTTACGCGAATTTTAATTTCACTTTCACTAATCTTTTTCAGCCTTAGACCAAAAGCAATATTTTCAAAAGCGTTTAAATGCGGAAAAAGCAAATCTTCCTGGTAGAGATACACGATATTTCGCTTTTCGGGCTTCTGCATCGTAATATCTTCCCCGTTCAACATAATCCTGCCCGAGTCCGGCTTTACGAGTCCGCTAATGGTTTTAAGCATGGTAGTTTTACCGCAGCCCGATTTTCCCAGGATACTCAGGGTATGCTGAGGATCCAGGCTGAAATTCAGGTCTTTTACCACCTTTTCTTTCTGAAAACTTTTAAAAACTCTTTCTACTTCTAAAAACATTACACCAGATTTTTAAACACGTACCGCTTGTTAAGATATAATAAAACCACGGGCGGAAAAATAAGCAAACAGCAACTTAAAGCGCCGTAATAATTATTGGATTCCTTGATAAACAGGAAAACCTTAATGGTCAGGGTCTGTACTTTTCCAATACCGATAATTGAAGTTAATCCATATTCAAACCAGGAAATCAAAAAGGTCTGGAAAAAGCAGATGAGCAGCATACTTTTGGCCAGTGGCAGCAATACTTTTATAAATGTTTGGCGCCTGTTCCCGCCCAGGGTTGCCACGAGATCTTCGTAATGCCGAATTTTTTTGTTCCAGAAACTGCTGAAAAAGATCATAGCATAAGGGAAACCGATTAAAAACTGGGCGATGATCACACCGCCAATATTTCCGAAGAGTCCCATTTTAATAAAGAAAAAGCTCAGGCAGGCAGCAAAAACCACTGGTGCCAGGATATAGGGGAAATAGGTGAGCAGATTCAGGTATTTTCTCTTCGGGTGGTAATACACACTACGACTTATAAAAAAGCCGGAAAATGTGGAAACTATACCAACCGAGAGGGAAATAAATAATGATTGAAAAAAGCTTTCCAGTAGTCCGGTTTCAGAATTAAGGATGGTTTTCCAGTTTTTGAGTCCGATATAATTGGGCATGAGATCGGGGAAACGCCAGTCGGTCGCCAGTGAAAGCAAAACCATATAGATAAAGGGGAAAAGTACCAATATCACTAAAAAGCTTAATACAAAAGTTTTCCAGTTAAGTCTCATGGGCGATACCTTTTTTGGGTAAAAACAATAAAATTGCCGAGATACTCACCACGATGGTATAGATTACTGCTACCACATAACCTTCAGAAATTTGGCTGAGATCAAACTGTTTAATTTCCCTGATAATTAATACGGAAAGCATTTGCGGTGATTCCTGACCTAAAATTAGCGGAATTTCATAGGCTCCCAATAGAAAAATAAAATATAATACAATTAAAATCGAGGTCTTTTTCAGCAGAATGGGCAGAAAAACTTTGGTGGTCACCTGGTTCTTTTTAGCGCCGAGTGATTGTGCCAGAACGCCCAGATCCTCCAGCCTTTCATTCTTATAGACATTTAGAAAAAGTAACACGAAAAATGGCATTACCATGGTGATAAAAGCCAAAATGATCCCAATGGCATAGGTGTCGTTAACCAGATCGGGAAATTGCCGCGCTTCAGAAATCAGTCCTAATTGATAGGAAAGCCTGGCGAAAAATCCGCCACGGGAAAGTAATTGAAAAGTGAAAAAACCAGCTACAACTCCTGGTATTGCCAAAGGAAGGTACATAACAAAAGAAAGAAAGCGTTTGTCCAGGCTTTCCTTGAATTTCAGGGTGATCCAAAGGGCACCACTTACAGAAAGTACGGTAGAAACCAAGGCAATAAGTGCGCTGTACCCAAAAGAAGATAGAAATTCCCCGGAGCTAAAAACACTTTCCCAGAATTTCAGCGTAAAACCGTCGTTAAACACTCCCAGGATTCCAAAACTGTATAATAAAGCATAGATAAATGCCGCCGCAAAGGGAATCACCCCAATGAGGATAAAAAACAGGATGCCAATATTGGAGGTTTTACTGTTCAATTACTTTGGTTCTAAAATCTTCATACAAACGAATCATATATTCCGGGGCTGGCTCGGCAATGGCGTATGCTTCCAGGTCTTTCATTTTCAGGCCATATTCACGTTCTTGCGCATTTTCAAATTTTTGTTTCCATTTTTCGGGAAGCCTGCTAATTTCCAGTACCGTATTGGCATCCATCCCATCTGCATTAGCCTTGAGATATTGTGCTTCCGGGGAGATAAGAAAGTTGATTACCTGCATCGCTCCGGCTTTGTTCGAGGCATTATCCAAAATCCCAAGATAATTGGCATTTTTAATGGTACCGTTGTCCCAGGCGTAAGCAATGGTAGATTTGGGATATAAGCCACTTTTTACTTTTTCCTCAATGCCACCTTCGCTAAATCCGCAGGCGATTGCCAGTTCTCCATTGGCGAACAACTGACTCATTTTGGACTGTTCCTTCGGAAAAGTTTCGCCTTCTTTCCAGAAATATTGCTTATTCCGGTTAAGATATTCCCAAAGCTGACTAGATAATTCAAGATATTTCTCCTCTTTAAATTCTCCATCCAGGCTGTTGGGGCCGCCACCAATTTCTGCAAGGAAACTTTTAAGTAATGTCATTCCCGTAAAATCATTCGAAATGGTAAAAGTTCCCGGATATTCCTTGACATAAGCTTCCAGTTCTTCCAGGTTCGAGGGCGGTTCCTGTATTTTGGCTGAATTAGCTACCATGGCAAACTGCCCAATACTCCATGGTGCTTCCATATAATTCACCGGTTGTTGAAAATCGGTATTAATATAGGGATCTGAAAAATCAATATATTCTGCGTTTGGAAGTTGCTTAACAAAAGGGCCATAAAGGCCTTTGATCTTTCTAAGCTGAAAAAAGGTCTCCCCATTGATCCAAACCATATCTACCTGACTTCTGGTCACACCGGCTTCCTTTTCGCCCATTACCAGTTGAACGATCTCGGGGCCCTGCCCGCCACTAATTTCAAGATTAATGTTGTAATTTTCCTTCACCGTGGGGATTACATAATTATTGATATAATTGTTGATCACCGGGCTTCCCTGCCACATCATAAAATTTACGGTGGTACCATCTGCTTTTTCTTCAATTTCTTCCCAGGAAGCTTTTTGCAGGTCGTCTTCTTTTTTTGATTCGGAACCACAGCTAGCCAATAGCAGTGAAAAACCTAACATTAAAAAGACTTGCTGAATTTGTTTCAATTTCATAAAAACTGAATTTATATTATTTCAATTTGTTTTCGTCACCCTGAATTTATTTCAGGGTCTCAATATAGCTTTGATTTACTCTCAAATGAGATTCTGAAAGGAGTTCAGAATGACGTTTTTTATCATTGTGGTGTTCCAGTTTTGCTAATGCAAAATCAAAACCGCGATTCCCTGGCTAAATTTCCTCCAGGGCTTAAAAAATTTTTGACGCCAGGGAATCGCTACACTTGCAAAAAAGAACAGAAGTGAAATATTTTTACTCTTTACTAAAGTTAGCTTTTGTGCTATTTAATAATTCATTTCTATCTATTTCAATTTGGTTTCGTCACCCTGAGCGCAGTCGAAGGCTTATTAAGACATCTCGACTGCGCTCGAGGTGACCTTTTTGCGTTTAATTATATACTACATTTCCCACCAGCCTTCGCTGTTGATGTTATCTCCACCTATACGCTCTGCAGCCTCCTCATAATTCGTTCTATTGGTCGCCTGTTCAGATTCCGGGTAAAGATAACGCACAGGATAGCGATCATCATTCAAATTATCTGGGCCCGGATTAAGATTTGGAATTCCCGTTCTACGCACGTTAAACCAAGCTTCATGTCCATTATTAATTAGACTCAGCCATTTTTGAGTTAGAATCTTAGTGAGATTATCTTCACCAAGTGCGATTGCATCCCTGTTAAAATAATCTTCTGGCACTTCTACATCAAAATAGTCAAAACTGGCTCTGATTGCTTCTTTATAATAAGGTTCAGGATCCTGAGTTATAAAACCGCGTTCTGCAGCTTCTGCCAGAGCAAATTGAACTTCAGCATATTGCATATACTGCCCGTTCACAGCATCGGGGACATCACGAAACATGGCGCCAAAAAGGGAAATATCGTTTAGGTTAATGCCTTTTGAACTAATGGTCTCCCGACTTTGCCCGTTCAATAATCCTTTATATTGAGGATTTCCATCATTTACACTTTTTTGGGTGGGTTTGTAAAGTACTTCAACACGGGGATCGTTCCATAGCGTAAGAACCGAATCTACCGTTTTTGTCATACGATGTTCCTGGTATAATCCAAGACCTGAAAGAAACATCGGCCACTGGTTTGGTGCCGTGCTCAGGTAAGGAACGACGGCATTCTGTGAGTTTGATTGTATCAGTTTGCCTGAATCTGCCAGTTCCTGAATTTCAGAATAATCGCTCAACCTTTTACTAATTCTCATCAGGTAGCGCAATCTAAGAGAATTGGCAAAGCGCACCCATTTGTCCAGATCATTCTGAAACATTACGTCACCTTTAATGGTAGCGGAAGTATTCTCCAGGGTGGTGGCAGATCTTTTCAGCACTGCCAGAATTCCTGTTTCAGGATTGGTATAGATACTTTCCTGGGTGTCATATTTTGGAGTGTAATTCCCGTCCAGGGCCTGAATAGCTTCGGTATAGGGTACATCCCCCCACATATCGGTTAACTGGGAGAACAGATAACTTCTTAAAATATCACCCACGGCAGCATAAGCTTCGTTGGAGGCCGGCAGGTCTTTCATACTGCGAATATCTGATTGTAACCTGAATATGTTGTTCCAGTAACCACTGTTAGACCCCATTTCATAGCGATCTATTCGTTCAAATTCTACACTGGCCGAGAATTGATCGAGGTAATTCGCCAGGCGGAATCCCTGGTCATAAGTGTTCATATTCGCCTGAACAGAAATTACATTCGCCAGCAGGAACTGTGGATCTACATTTTCCGGTGAATTTGGATTTGTATTAATCTCTTCAAAATCATTGGTGCAGCTAAATAGTACTAAGCTGAAAATGCTACATCCAAGTATAATTGATTTTATGTTTTTCATGTTAGTATGTTCTAAAATTGTGTTTTTAAACTCATTCCAAAGCTACGGGTAGAAGGGTATGACATATCTTCTACTCCGTAAACGATATTTCTTCCCTGCAGGGCATTCAGTTCCGGATCAAAATGCGGGTTTTCGGTAAATAATAATAAGTTGCTTCCTACAAAGCCCAGTTTTAAACTCTGGAATCCTATAGACTTTACAAATTTGTCTGAAAATGAATAGTAAAGGCTTAGCTGTCTCAGTTTTACGTAAGAAGCGCTGTAAAGTGCACTGGCTTCATTTCCGCGGTCATAGAAATTATTGTAGAACTGGCTTGCAGGTACCGAGGTGGTATTGGGTGCATATTGCGGATTTTCAGGCGTGCCCACATTGGTAACTCCTTCTCCAATAACTCCATTTTCACGGCCTGCGAGAGTTTCCTGTAATACACCTGAGGTACTTCCCAGGGCTTTTGTTCTGGAAACAATAGTGCCGCCTTTACGCCAGTCGAATAAAATATTCAGATTAAAATCTTTATAGCTGAAGCTATTATTAAAGCCTACAATGAAATCTGGGTTATAATTCCCCAGCAATTTTAAGGTACCATCCTGTACCGGAAGTCCGTTTGAATTATAAAGCGTTTGGCCGTCAATTTCTACAAACCCGGTGCCATACATATCTCCCACTTTACCACCTTCCCGGGCGATATAGAAAACGGAATTTGATCCTCCTGAACCGCCAAAAACATCGGCAGTACCGGTTACAAACTGGGTAACCCCTTCAGGCAGTTCAGTGACTTCACTTTCATAGGTGGAAAAGTTTAAAGACGATTTCCAGCTAAAATCCTGTGCCTGGATAATTTCTCCACTAATCGCTGCTTCAAATCCTCGCGTGCGCACTTCTCCTCCATTTACATTATAATTAAGAAAACCACTGGTAGGGGAGATAGGACGGGAAATGATCTGGTCTATACTCACATTTTGATAGGCTGAAAAATCGGTTTGCAGTCTTCCGCCGAAAAACCATGCTTCTAAACCGGCTTCATAGGCATTGAGCCTTTCTGGCTTTAAATTGATGTTCTTAAGAACGGTTTCGTTGGTTACCCTGAAGTTGGAACCATAGTTTTGGTTGAATAAAAAGTTCTGTGCATTTTGGTAAGGATCGGTATCATTACCCACACTGGCCACACTTCCCCTTAATTTCAGAAAAGAAATGTCTTCAGGTAGATCGAACATATTTGAAATTACATAACTGAAGCCGGCAGAATAATAAGCGAAGGAGTTATCACCACTTGGCAAGGTACTACTCCAGTCATTCCTGAAGGTAAGATCAAGATACACCTGATCTTTATAGGCTAAATTTCCTGTTCCGTATAAGCTGTTGATCCTTTTTTCAAAATTCTGGCTATCCCCTTTCAATGGAGTTGCCGAATTTGCCAGGGTATAGATCCCCGGAAGGGCCAGTTGAGAAGCTTCTGCAAACTGGTATTTGATATGCTGATCGAACCTGTTCCCGCCGGCGGTAAGCGTATAATTCCAATCCTCATTAAAGCTGTCCTGGTAGGTGAGTAAAAAATCTGTGTTCAGCTCCCTGAAATTCACATTGTCTTCCCTGTAGGTTCCTTTTGGATTTCGGTTAGTACTTACCGCTCGTCTGAATTCACGATCATCGTTATAAGTATCCAGTCCGGCCCTTATCTTTAAGCTTAATTTATCAGTGATATCATAGATAGCGGAAACATTTCCCAATACGCGATTTTTATCAAAACTGTTGGTGTTTTCAAAAAGAGTTAGATAAGGGTTGGTAAGCCATAAGTAGTTGAAGTCAAAATGCTGCACGCCTTCCTGACCGGCCTGCCAGTAATCCCTTAAAGAACCAATATTGGTCTGTCTTCCGGTCCAGTTAAAACCATACATCACATTTTCGTACCCATAACCCAGGTTTGGCCGGTTACCACTTCTGGTATTTATATAATTTAAGAAGGTATTTATGCGGAAATCTTCCGAAAGTTCCTGGTCCAGGCTTATGGAAATCCCGTCCCTCTTAAGATCGGTATTGGGTAGAATGCCTTCATTTCTTAGGCTACTGTAAGAGAGTCTTGCGCTTCCTTCTTCCCATCCAGAACTAATAGCGATATTATCCTGGTAAGTAACCCCTGTTTCAAAGAAATCCCTTACGTTATCTGGTCTTGAAACCCATGGTGTAGGAGTGATCTCTGTAAAAGAACCATCGGGAAAGGTGCGGGCAATTACATCGCCCCCACGAACCGGGTTTCCATTAATATCTACGGAAGGACTGTCGAATTGCGGGATTAACAAACCCTGATCTAACCTGGGGCCATAACTGCTAATTCCACCATCATTTACGCCGGCGCCAATTCCATTTTCAAAAGCATATTCACCGTTGGATCCACCACCATACACGTTCTGATAATCCGGGAGGGTCAATAAAGTTTCAATAGTAAGAGAACTGTTGGTGCTCACCCCAAAGCCACGATTGTTTTTTCCTTTTTTGGTAGTAATAAGAATAACACCATTTGCAGCCCTGGTTCCATATAAAGCGGCAGAACCCGCTCCTTTTAAAACCGAAATGGATGCAATATCGTCGGGGCTAATTTCTGAAGCTCCATTCCCGTAATCCACCTCCTGTAAAGCACCATCGTTTACCAGGTCGCTGGTAATTTGTTCGTTATTAATAGGTACACCGTCTACTACGAATAGCGGTTGGTTACTGCCACCAAGAGAATTTTCCCCTCGAATTACAATTCGGGAAGAAGAACCAACGCCAGAAGCGCCATTGGTGATCTGCACCCCGGCAACCTGACCGGCGAGGCTGTTTACCACATTGGGTATGGTCACATCGGTCAGTTTTTCAGAATCGATTTCGGTTACCGAAGATACCAAAGATTGTCTTTCTCTTTCGATACCCAATGCAGTAACGATTACTTCATCCAGGGCCTCCGAAGAAATTTGCATTAAGATTTGATCGGGGAAGTTTCCGTTGGAAATCTTTATCTCCAAAGGTTCATAGCCTATGGAAGTTATTTTCAGGGTAAATTCACGTGAATTTGTTTGCAGGGTGAAATAACCGTTTTCATTTGAAGTAGTGTAGTTATCGGTTCCTGTCTGGTTAATAGTAGCAAAAGCTACCGGTTGCCCTTCATTATCTATTACTGTGGAAGAATACTCCTTCGTTTGGCATAATACCGTAGTAACAAATAGCTGGAGCACAGCTATTATAGCTATTCTCATAAATTTAATATTGTAATTGGATAGATAGATTAAGTGCTGAAAAGAATGTTATAAAACATTTTTCAGAAAAGATTCGGGTTTAAGCGGAGTGAGGTGGTGCCCTTAGGGAAAAATAGACCTGGTTGAATTTATTTTCAAACGAGATATGAGCGAATGCAAGCTTTTTAATACAGGTGGTAATACAAAACCAAATAAACTGAAAGAAAATTTCAGATTTCAGGCTTATCAATTCCAGCATGTCCTGAAGCTCATCCACATCAGAAAGTTCTTCGAGAAATTCAATAGAATGCTCGTTGTGGAAGCCAAGAGCTAAAAATTCCTCTAGAAGATTTTCCTGTTGCCAGGATAAAGACTGAAAGCTTTCAGCATGAAAAGCCGATCTATCCATTCCGATGAGGTAAGCACCGCCATCACTGGCCGGGCCCAATACCACATTATTATGATAAATCATTTCTATCGCTTCCTCAAGAATGGAAGTGGTGAGGTAAGGACAGTCATTTCCAATAGAAATCACTTTGTTATAACCCTGCTCAAAAATTTCCTGAAATGCATTGCTGAATCTTTCAGCAAAGTTTGCGCCTTTTTGTTTTTCCTCATCATACCAGAAAATATCCAGATTACTGGTTTCGGCGATATCCCGGGTATTTTCAATTAATAGATTGAAAAAATCTCCCTGAACAGAGCGGGATCCTCTCGTTTTATTAAAAAGGACTTTCCTTTCTGCCTCTATATGGGCAGAAAGTGAAAAAACGAGTAAGGCAGTATTTTTTCTGGTAGAAATAATTTATAAGATTAAGCGGCTAAATTTCCGCGACAATATACATATTATAGTTACGAGAATAATGAGAATGCGGTTTTATTAGAAGTTTTTTAATTGAATAAAATTTCAATTTGTTAGGTAGATAACTGGAATTCTATTTATTAGGGAGGGAATCCAAATTAATTCTTCTTTAAAATGTTCTTGTTAAAATTATCCTGTTTATCAAAAACAAATTTACTGGAAAACCTGATCCCCAAATACACAGACAAAATAGTGCCGGAGAAGATCGCCAGCATGATCATGATCTGGTATTTAATTGCTATAAGTGGTGAACTACCGCTTAAAATTTGCCCTGTCATCATTCCGGGTAAGGAAACCAGGCCTATAGTAGCCATAGAAGCGAGGGTGGGATTGGCAGATTTCTTTAAAGCGCCTTGGAAAAAAGGATAAATGGCCTCCCTGCGACTTGCTCCATTGGCCAGAAAGTACCGGTAGCGTTCCTGGTGACCAGATAAACCATAATAGAATTCATTAATACCAATTACATTACTGCGCAGGCAGTTACCCAGCACCATACCGGTTATGGGAATGGTATATTGGGCGGCAAGAAGTTCAGGTAGCTGTATCACAAATCGAAGGAAAAAAATATCAATTATTATAATTCCTAAAAATGTGGCTCCAAATATACTGATTAGAAGCCCCTTTGTGCGTTTAAGTTCACTGCGATCTATGGTCGCATAGTCGGCTACAACAACCATGATGAAGATCCAACCCATGTTTATCCAGGCATTGTCGTATTCAAACAAATATTCTAAATAGTAACCTACGAATATTAATTGGAGGGTCATCCGCACTACGGCAATTCCCATTTTGCTGAGGAGGCCGGTTTTAAATTTCCAGAGTATAAACGCCGGTATAATGAGAATGGCAAAACCAATAGCTAACTGAGGCCAGGTGAGATCTATAATATCCATATTAGGAAGCATTTAAATCGATCACTTTTGAACATCGCTCAAGCCACCATGGATCGTGAGAAGCAGAGATAATAATACGTGTGCCGTCAAAAAGTAAATTTTCTACTTTCTCTTTGGATTCGTCGTCCAGGGCAGAGGTAGGTTCATCTAAAATGAGTATATTTTTATCCATCAAATAGCCCAATGCAAGTCCTACGCGTTGACGCTGTCCGGTAGAAAGATCACTAAATAATTGTGTCCAGATATTTTTATTCAGGCCCAGAGCTGCAAAAATTTCCAACACCTTTTCTTCTGAAGGTATTTTCGATTTGTTGGCTTTAAAAGTAAAGGGATAGAAAAACACTTCGCTAAGAGGACCTTCTCCTAAATCCAGATCCTGGGGTAACCAGCTTGTTTGTTTACGTAAAACTTTTATTCGCTCCGGTTTCAATTCTTTGCCTTTATATAGAATTTTTCCGCTAGTGGGAGTTTCAAAACCCAGAAGCAGACGAAACAGTGTAGTTTTTCCTGATCCTGAGCTTCCTTTGATGCCAATTACATCCCCAGGATTTGCTTCTAATGATACCTTATTGATTACCGGATCCTGTTCAGGATGGTAAGAAAAACTGACTTCTGAAAATGCTATGCTCATTTCCTTTTGTAAATCGGGGGTGACCTTATTAAACCTCATTGTTCCAGGAATAAAGTTAGCCGACAATTATTGAAATTCATAGTTTATTCAGAAAAGTAATAATTTCAGGATTTATTAGAATCTATTCGAGGCAGGATTCTTATTTAAACTTCTGTTAAGGAATCCTCTTGACCTAGGTTAAGAAAACAGGTTAAACTATTTATAATCATCTCGATATACCAGATTTCCTTATTTAAGAGCCCTAGTTTTGTCTTCTCAAGGAATCATAAATTAAAATTATAGAATGATGGACGATAATATTAAAGGAAAAGTAGTAATAATTACAGGTGGAAGCAGCGGACTAGGTGAAGATACTGCCCGTCATTTAGCTTCAAAAGGAGCCAAAGTAGTCATTGCTGCCAGACGTAAGGAAAAACTGGAAGCTATTGCCGAAGACATTAAGAAAAATGGAGGCGAAGCATTGGTAGTGAAAACCGATGTGACCAATAGAAAGGAAGTGAAAAATCTTATAGATACCACCAAAAAAGAATTTGGAAAAATTGATGTGCTTATCAATAATGCCGGTCTTATGGCGATCGCACCGATGGCTGAGGATAAGGTAGAAGAGTGGGATAAAATGATAGACATCAACGTAAAAGGAGTGTTGTACGGAATTTCTGCGGCTTTACCGGTATTCCAGGAACAGGGACATGGGCACTTTATTAACCTGTCTTCAGTGGCGGGGATTAAAGTATTTAGCCCCGGAGGAACGGTTTACAGTGGAACGAAATATGCGGTAAGAGCAATTTCTGAAGGATTGAGACATGAAGTAGGTGGAAATATTAGAACTACTACTATTGAACCTGGAGCTATAGATTCTGAATTAAAATATGGAAGTAGCCATGATGAAAGTTCAGAAAATGTAAATGAATTTTACAAGCAGGCGATTCCCGGAGATTCTATTGCCAGGGCTATTGCTTATGCAATTGAACAACCAAATGATGTAGATGTGAATGAGATCGTGATAAGACCAACGGTACAGGAATTCTAGATTTTTGAGTATTGTTTGAATTAACATAAAAAAAGTCCTTTAGAAATGATCTAAAGGACTTTTTTATAACTGATATTTCTAAATTAATTAAGAACTCCTTCTCTTTCTGTTTTTACTTTATAATCGGTATATCCTTTTTCACCACCAGAGTAAAAAGTATCCTCATCCCACGGATCAAGCTCCACATCCTGAGCAAACCTTTCAGCAAGATCTGGATTGGAAATAAAAGGTTTTCCAAAAGCGACAAGATCTGCATCGCCATCTTCAATTACCTTGTTTCCTTTTTCCTGATCAAAATTGCTGTTGATCATTAATGTCCCATTATAAACCGGACGGTAACGTTTGGCGATATGTGTTTCAGCAAAAGAAATTTCAGATACATCTGAGAAAGGTTCCGAAAGATGAAGGTAGGAAAGATCATACTCATTCAGTTTCTCAATAATGTAATCGAAAGTAGGGATCGTTTCTTCGTCCATCGTCATTCCAAATAATCCATGCATGGAAGGATTAAGGCGAATACCAATTCTATTTTCTGGCATTACCTCTTTAACGGCATCAAGAACCTCAAAAAGTATTTTGGCCCTGTTCTCTATGCTTCCGCCATACTCATCATTTCTATGGTTGGAAGTTGCATTAAAGAACTGATGAAAAAGATAACCATTAGAAGAGTGAATTTCTACTCCGTCAAAACCGGCTTCCATGGCATTCTTTGCAGCCTGTTTAAAATCGGCAATCGTTTGCTTGATGTCATCAATGGTCATTTCTCTTGGTGCCACGGTGTCTTTAAAACCTTCCGGTGTAAAAGATTTAGCATTTGGATTTACCGGGGAAGGTGCCAGTGGCAACTCACCGCCATGAAAATCTGGATGGGACATCCTGCCCACATGCCAAAGCTGAATAAAGATTTTTCCATCGGCATCGTGAACTGCAGAGGTCACTTCTTTCCATCCTTCTATTTGTGGTTTTGAATGAATTCCAGGTGTATTTATATAACCAACGGCATCTTCAGAAATCTGCGAACCTTCTGAAATGATAAGACCTGCACTTGCACGCTGCTTATAATATTCTGCATGTAGTTCACGGGTAGGCTTTTTCTCCTCGTTATCTGCACGACCACGTGTCATGGGTGCCATTATAACCCGATTTTTAAGTTCCAGGTCGCCTAATTTGTATGTTTTTAAAAGTGCTTGTGTACTCATAGTTTAATTCTTCAAAAATTGAATACAAAAGTACCGGAAAGCCTTCTTCTAAAAATTGATGTAGGTTAATAAGAAGCGTTAAAGCATGTTAAGCATTAGACCGATCTACGAATGCGGCTCAAACTTTCTGGAGTGATCCCCAGGTAATTGGCGATATGATAATTTGGGACTCTTTTTTCTATGGATGGATAGGTAGCACAGAAATCGAGATAGCGTTCACGCGCGTCCATTTGCAGACTGGAAAGGATTCGGCTTCTAAGCGCTACAAAAGCATTGGTGGTTTTGATCCTGAAAAAACGTTCAAATTTAGGAATTCGTTCATATAAAGGTTCCAGGATTTCCTTTTTAATGCCTAGTAAATAAGAATCTTCAATGGCTTCGATATGTAGCGAAGCCGGTTCATTTTTAAAAAAAGCTTCAAAATCACTGATCCACCAGTCTTCAATAGCGAATTGCAGAATATGTTTGTTGCCTTTTTTGTCCAGGTAATAAGCTTTTAAGCAGCCTTTAACTACAAAATATTCATATTGCACTTCCTGTCCAGGTTTGATGAGGAAATCCTTTTTTGAAACTTTTTTTTCCACTAACAGACTAAGGAATTCATCCATTTCAGCTTTTTCCAGCTGAATGTCGCGTTGTATATGCGTGGCTATTTGATGAAACATCCGATTTTCAGAAAGTTATTCAGATCACAAAATTACATATATTATGCGTGAATAAATTGCAGAAATATTTTTATAATGAGGCAGAATTTAGAAAATCAACATAATTCCTGAAAGACACAACAAACCCAGGATGACCTTCTTTAAAACATTTTCGTTTAATTTCATATAAACTTTTTTGCCAAGGAAAATAGCAAGAATAAAAAAGGGGATCACAAATAAAGAGTTATATAACTGATTTAAGGTTAAGATTCCGCCGATGGCCAGGGCGGGTATTCTAATTAAAGTCACCAGGCCTAATACCCCAAACATCGTGGCTCTAAAGGTTCGTACATCTGGTGTGGCATTTTTTACGATCATCACATACAAAGGGCCTCCTGTAGAAAAAACCCCGGAAAAGAAACCTCCCAAAAAGCCAAAGAGATATTTCATCTTCGCTCCCAGTTGCAGGTCTCCTTTTGGTCTCAGACTGTTCAGCACAAACAGAATAATAAATACTCCCAGTGCTTTTTTTAATATGATGGGTTTGGCATAGACTAGCAGGATAATTCCTGCTACAACTCCAATAAGGGAGGAGATCGCCAGCCTCATTAATAATTGCTTATCAATATTATGACGCTCTTTATAAACGTAGTAAGGGGTGGAGATCAAATAAAAAATAGACAGATACGCGATGGCGCTGGGCAAAGGCATAACAAATAGTAAAAAAGGAAGAGCAATGAGCGCACCTGCAAAGCCAATAATGGTTTGAATAAAAAACCCGACAAATATTCCAATAATCAATAATAAAAGCATCATATCCATAGTATAAAAGTACTTGGAGATCAATAATTTTTAAAATTGATTCAACGGATTTTGTTTGATTTTCCCATAGAAAAATATAATTTTAAGGTTTTTACAGATTATTTTATGGTAGACGCGATAGATCTTAAAATTATAAGCAGACTTCAATTAAATTCCAGGGCATCATTTGTTGAAATTGGAAAACAAATAGGGCTTTCACCTTCTTCGGTAAGGGAGCGGGTACAAAAGCTGGAAGAAACCAATGTGATCAAAGCTTATAAGGCTCAGCTGGATTATAATAAACTGGGTTATGGGCTGGAAGTAATGATCATGCTAAAGATGTTCAGTGGGAAATTAAAGGACTTTAATAAGCAGGTGCATGATTTTCCGGAAATTAAAGAGCTATATAGAATTACCGGCCCACATAATATTTTTATGAAAGTAGTGCTGAAAGATCAGTCGCATCTTCAGCAATTCATAGATAGGCTTTTGGCTTATGGAGAACCTACGACTCATTTAATTTTGTCAGACTTTCATGATTTCAAATCGAGTATCATTTAGATCTTTGGATGGCAGGTATGTGATAGATAGCATATATGCTGTTTAACCTGAAGAGGACGAATTCTATTTGTTTTCCGAAACATTTGGATTTATGCTATATGACTAATAATCAGAAATAAAGCTTATTTTTTATTCTTGTTTTTATTAAATTAGCAGTCTTACCCTCCTCCTAATATTTTGTATTTCAATTAATTGGCTTATGTAAGATCCCTGCTTTTTTGAAAACCGTATTATATGAATATTTCCCTGAAGTTAATTTGAATCCAAAATAAAGCATTGCCATGGAGCAACCTGCAAAGATATTAGTAGTTGAAGATGAAATGATCATTGCAGCCAATATCTCAATGCAACTAGCAGAGATGGGTCATATCGTATTGGGAATCATCCCTAGTGGTAAAGAAGCATTAAATTTTATTAAGAACGAAGTCCCTGATATCTTACTTATAGATATCCAACTTAAAGGGCCCCTGGATGGTATAGATACAGCTCAAAAGATGCAAGAATATAATAGCAATATTGCTGTGATTTATATTACCGCCAATAATGACGAGGCCTACTTTAAGCGGGCAAAAGCCACCCATCCCTACGCTTTTATTTCTAAACCATTTAAGAAGCTTGACCTACAACGCAGTTTAGAATTAACTATCTCGCAACTACAAAATAATGATGATAGCTTTCCGCAGGAGCTTAACAACGCTCGCTCTACCTATATTCTGAAAGATTGCCTGTTTATAAGGCACCATGACTCTATGATAAAAGTAGATATCAGAGATATCCTTTACATTGAGGCAGACCGTAATTATTGCCATATTATTACCTCAAAAAAAGAATTTCTGCTGGTTTGTACACTCAAGGAAATGGAGAAAAATTTACCTCAGAAACATTTCTTCCGGCTGCATCGGTCCTATATTATAAACCTCTCTAGAATTGATGAAATTGCCGGCACTCATATTGTAATTTCCAAAAAGGCCATCCCCATGGCCAAAAAGATGCGTAAAGAGCTTCTAAAGAGGTTGCAAACCATCTAAACCCCATTCGGGTATCAATTCTAACCTTTCGGACAATATAACAGTATCTTCGTCCTAGATCATTTGTTTTCAGTGATTTACAGGTATATATTAGTTTATGATTAACTAAAAAAAGTCAGAAATTATGAAAACTACATCTCTATTGCCGCTATTCGTTGCTTTATTTTCATTACAAACTACAAATCTAATTGCCCAGGCCACGAATGAAAATCAGGCCTTTTGGGTACACGAAGACAAGGTTAAACCCTCTATGCTAACCGAGTATGAGGCAGTGACCAAAGATTTTATCGCTGCCTGTAAAGAACATGGCCTTAAAGACGCCAGTTTTACTACAGCCAGTTTAGATGATGGGACATATTTAAGTATATCTCCCGTGACCAAAATGGCCGATCTTGATAAAAATCCGCTAGCACCGCTTGCTGAAAAAATGGGAGAAGAAAAATTTGGCCAGATATTCACCCGCTTTAATAAATGCTATGACTCCCACCGCGATTATATTGTGCACCTTATAAGTGAGATGTCTTACATGCCGAACGGCTTAACTACCAATACACCGGGAAAAGAATATAGAAAGTGGCATTTTTTACATGTTACTCCTGAAAATGTGGTAAATCTTAGAAATAAGATGTTAGAAATTAAAGAACTCTATGAAAAGAAAGAATCCAAAGAGCATTTTCGGGTTTACCGTAATGGTTTTGGAAGTGACGGAGATTATTACCTCGTAGTAATTTCCGCAAAAGATGCGCAATCTTATGCGCAAACTTCCGATGAGACCGAAAGAGTTCTGGGAAAGGAAGGCGAAAAGTTATTTGATGAAATGATGAAATATGTACATAAATATGAGTCAAAAATCGGGCGTATGAGACCTGATTTAGCATACGCTTCTAATTGAGAAATAATTCCGGGATGAAACTACCACAACTGTTTTTGGCATTGATGATAGCGATAGTGACTTCATCCCATGGTTTGATGGGACAGAATATAGGCAAGCATCAGAAAATATTAAAGTTCTATGAGGATTTGCAGGATAAGGATAAATCTTCACGACATACCACGGCGTCTATACCGGATATAAAGTGGAATGAAGTCTCACCGGAAATAATTTCACCAGATAAAATTTCAGTAGGGGCTATACTCAGGAGGCATTGGATCAATGTTCAGTTTGAAGATCTTAAGTTTCAAATAGTAACCGAAGACAGGATAGTGGTACATGGAACTGTAAAAGCACGGCAACCTACAGAATGTGATTTTATTTCAAATTTCTTTGAACACACATGGATTTCGCGGAAGGAGGAACTTATACAATTTATAGAGTAATCAAAAAAGGAGAAATATGAACAAGGTGGCAACATTGGGATTCGCAGCAGTGCTTTTTATAGCGCATAATGAGCCAAAAAGGCAATACACTCAGCAGTCAGAAGAAATAGAATTCTATAAAGAATCACTGGAGGCTTATGATAACAAAGATTGGGAAAGCTTTGTCACCTTTTATGCAGATACTGCAATCATAATTCACAATATTATTGAAAGTAAGGGGATTGATATTTCCGAAGTCTTACAAAAAAATAAAAGAGATGAGGCAATTTTCAGCAGGTGGAGGTTTATAGATAGATATTCTCAATTTGAAATGGTGGTAACCGATGATGGGAAAACCTGGGTAAATTTTCGAGGTGTAAGGGAAGGTGTCTTAAAAGCCAATAATAAAAAATATATGGTTCCCACTCAGATAAATATTGAATTTGTAGAGGGTAAAATAGTAAAGGAAATAGGATACTGGGATTTTTCTGCGATCGCAATAGAATTAGAGGTGATAAACGAATCCAGGAACCTGGTTTTCAATAGAAGTCTGGGCCCAGTATGTCGAAGTATTTTCCCTTCAGAATTTTGATCATCACTTAGAACAAAACCAGTTAAAAAATGAAAGCTATAGGAGTTGTTGGTGGCGCTGGTTTCATAGGAAGCTATATCACAAAGAAATTTCTGAAAGAAGGATACCGGGTAAAAGTATCTGTAACCGATATTAAGCGGAGTGAAAAATATGAACACCTTTTTAAATTTAAAAACTCAGAGAATATTAATATTCAGCGTTTAAAACTTGAAGACCGGAAAGCCTTAAACCATTTTATTGAAGACTGTGAAATCATGGTACATAGTGGCACTCCATTCCGGCTGAACGTTCGGGACGCGAAAACCGAACTGTTGGATCCTACTATAAAGGGCACCACGAATTTTCTTGAAGCTGTTTCAGAAGTGTCCCATGTTAAGAAAGTATTATTTCTTGCATCGGTAGCGGCCTGGAACACCAATTTTCCACTTCCCGCAGCGGGTAAAAGCGCTGAGGATATTTTTGATGAGCAGGAGCTGCGGTTCAGCAGTCCAGAAAGCCATCCGTATTGCCAGGCAAAGTTCATTGCTAACCAGGTGGTAGAGACATTCATAAAAAAAAATAAGGATCTTCCTTTTGAAATTGTTTCAGTCTCACCCGTGATGGTTATGGGAAAATCACTCTCTACCCGTGAATCTACTTCTAAGGGGGTGCAGTTTCTTATAAAAAATAAGATAGCCCCCGATGAATTATTTCAGTCATTTTATGATAAGAATTTGGCCTTTGCGGTAGTTGATGTTGAAGATGTAGCAAAAGCAGTATATAAAGCAGCGACTACCAAAGGATTGCACGGAAAAGACTATCTCTTAACAAGTGAATCTTATAAGGTATCTGATATCCACGAGATGTTAAATAAACGGGAGCCAAAAGAAAATGCACAGATCATCTATAAGAACAATCTGGCAAAAACTGATTTGGGAGTGCAATTCAGACCTGTAAAAGAAACTTTAAATAATTATCAAAACTCTTAATCATGAATAAAAACATTCAAAAACCCGATTATTTTCTACTTCGTCCGGAAACAGAAAGAGCCTATGGCTATTCACATGCCGTAAAAATTGGTAATAGTATAAAAATTTCTGGGGCAGTAAGCATGGATGATGAAGGCAATCCCACTGCTGTAAATGATCTTAAGCAGCAGATGAAAAATTGCTATTCAGATCTGGAAAAGATACTGGAACACTTTGCCTGTAGCTTTGAAGATGTAGTGGTAGAAAACATATTTACCACCAACATGGCTAAATTCTTAGAAGTTGCGGACTATAGAAAAGAAATTTATACCAGCCATTTTCCTACCGGTTCATGGCTTGGAGTAAATGAACTTGCACTCCCCGAATTTCTGATAGAGATAGAACTGGAAGCGCATATATTATAATAGACAAAACAATACACTTAAAATTCAAAAAGACAACCAAAAATTTTAGAAATCATGAACAGTCAAAAAATTATTTACAGCATTTTACTCGCTTTTTTTGTTTCAATATTTTCCTTTCAAACAAATGCTCAAAGTACAGCGGTAGAAGAATTACATAAACTCTATATCAAAACTATAAATACAGGTGATTCCGGTAATTTGAACGCTTTATATACAGATGATATTTCCATCCGGAATTCAGACGGCAGTATGGTAGCCGGACTTAATAATGTTAAAGAACAATACAATGCCACATTTGATAATGGAGATTACGAAATCACTCTAAAAACTATAGAAGAACAAGCCTTGAATAAGGATTTTAAGTTTGTTAGTGGCGCTTTTGTCTTTACCAAAATTGATGAACCACAAATGATTCAAAAAGGCACATTTGTGAACACCCTGAAAAATGTTGAAGGCCAATGGAAAATTGATAAGAGCTATCGTTTTACTGAAACTACAAATAATAAAGATATTGTTGACGGTCTCTACCAAGCCTTTTCCGCAGGGGATATCCCTGTTGTTCTGGCCGCTCTTGATGAAAAGGTGGTCTGGATGGAAGCCGAAGGAAATGCCTATGCAGACGGCAACCCATATATAGGACCCGATGCTGTTTTGAATGGTGTTTTTGCAAGGGTTGGCGCGGAATACGATTATTTTAAACTGGAAGATATTGAGCTGCACGAAATGAGCGATAACAAAGTCCTGGCAACACTGCGCTATGATGCAAAAGTGAAAGAAACCGGTAACACCTTTAATGCACAGGTGGCCCATCTCTGGACGCTTAAAAACGGGAAAATAATGGGCTTTCAGCAGTATGTGGATACCAAAAAACTGGCCGATGCCACGAGTAAATAATGGTATCTATTTAATGTCGGTTAAAGCCATATTTAAAAAAAGCTAAATGAATAAAAACCGTTTTATCCTAATTGTAACCGTAATACTCATTTCGATACTGGCTGCGTGTAAATCGGAAAATTCTGATATTTCTAGTTCACTGAATCTGAACCTATCATATTCTCTAGTAAGTTTTGATTTAAATCGCATTGCAGATGATACCGAATTCTATATATTGATTACGTAAGCACCCAATTTATTTCAAGGGCCGAAGGACTAGAAAATCTGATTACCAAGGAACTTAAAAATTATTGAATATGAGTAAATTCCTGTTTAAAAAGAAACTTTTAAGCCAGGATAAACTACATGCGATGCAGCTTAAATAAAAAGAGATATTGAGTGCCTGCTGTAGTATTCACTTTAAAGCTGCCATCTAACTGCCGGGTAAGTAATTCTATAAGCTTTTTACCAAAGCCTGTGCCTTTAGCGGGCTCATCAGCCAAGCTACCCAATCCGTTATCTTTTACTTCCAGCTTTAGAATGCCTGAAGCTTCCCTGGAAAGATCGATATATATCTTCCCTTTCCGATTATTCGGGAAGGCATATTTAAGACTGTTCGTGATCAATTCGTTAATTATAAGCCCTAAAGGCACCGCCGTATCTACATCCAGATGCAACTCCTGGAAGTGACAGACTATTTGTATTCGATCTTCCAACCCAAACGATTCCAGAATGTGACTTCCAAGATTTTTTAAGTAATCTTTCATTTCTATAGAGGAGAGATGTTCTTTCTGGTAGAGACGCTGGTGTATCATACTCATAGAATATACCCTGTTCTGGCTCTCCTTCATTGCACTTACCACCGTTGGATTATTTGTTTGTGCAGTTTGAAGGGCGAGCAAACTGGAAACAATCTGGAGATTATTCTTCACCCGGTGATGTATTTCCTTTAAAAGAAATTCTTTTTCCCGGTTTTGTTCTGCCAAAAGTCTATTCTTCCTGCGGTTATTAAAAAAAGCAACCAGTAAAACTGTAAGAGTAAGAAATAATAAGACGGCCACCAGGCTTATAAGATTTTGCCGGGTTCTTTGCTGGATAAGCCGATTTCCCTGCTGCTGTATCGTATTTTCCTTTTGCGCCACATTAAACTGGGTCTCCAGTTGGGCAATACGCTGGTCTGCTTCTGCAGTAAAAACAAGACTACTGATGGAATCATATTTGGAGAAGGCTGCATAAGCCTCTTTATATTGTTCATTACCCGCATAAGCCATACCCAGATTGTTATAAGCTTTACTTAGGAAAAAATGATCTCCAAAATTTGGGGTAGCTACAGCTATAGATTTTTCTATATTCTCTATGGCAGCAGAATAATCCTGGTTCTGGATTTGTAATTCCCCGACTGAAAGATAAGACCGCATTAACATAAAGGAGTTATCTAAAAGATAAGCGTATTTAATAGCATTCTCTCCGGCTTTTTCAGCATTTTCAAAATCATCTAAAATATCGTAAAGAGCTACGAGGGAAATATAAACATCGCTTAAATTATTATAGAAGCCATAACGCTCCCCAATTGTTATAGCGCGCAAATAATAATCCATAGCCTCTTCATATTTTTCGAGGCTTAGGTAATTATTTCCAACGATATAAAGCGTAAAATCATAGTCAAGGTCTTCGATATTCCTACGTTCAAAAAAAGACAGGGACATAAGCCCATATTTAAGACCCTCGTCGTATTTTCCCTGTTTCCAAAAAAGGTTGCTAAGATCGCTATAGGCCATTCCCCGGGCCCAATCATCATTAATTTCTTCCCCTAGCGCCAGTGATTTCATAGCATAATCTGCAGCAAGATCTAGTTTTCCGCGCCGTTCATATACATATCCCAATTGGGTAAACAAAAGTGGCAGTTCTATTTTTTCCACCTTTCTTTCAGCAGTTTTTAAAACTACTTCAGCGGCATCAAGTTTTTCCTGTCTTAATAAGATAGCGCCCTGGGTAATCCGAAATTTTCCATGCCATAGAGAATCTTTTTTTTGGGAGGTTAGCTTCAGTCCTTTCCGTGTGAATTTTAGGGCTGTTACTAAATTACGTGTATGCCAGTAATAAGCCAGATCATTTAGTATATTATAATAAACCGTGTCCTGCTTTACTATTTTGAGAGCATCTTCCAGTTCCTGCAAATACGATGCATCAAAAGCATCAGTTTCTACAAACACTTTTTTATAAGGATCTTGCTGTGAAAAATCAAAGATCTGCCCATTAACAGGAAAGCTCAAAAAGAAGATAAAAACCAGCCTTAAAATATTATTTTCTATGAAGATCAAGGTTTTCTATAAATCTTTGATGGAAAAGGGAATATACAACTAAACAGCTGTTTTATAGTGTATTATTAATGAAAAATTTTATTTTAGGCAAGGTTCTATTCTTTTATTGCCCATTAATTATTTTTAAAATAAGTAAAGCGATGGATATGATAAAGTTCTTTTGACTGCAGACAAAGAATAGGAATTTTTGAAAGAATGAAAACCTCCTTAATTTTAAGTCATTTTTCTTAATATGTTAATTCAACGACCTGTATTCATTGGGAGTATAACCGGTATTCTTCTTAAACATCCTGTTGAAATGTTGTGGATATTTAAAACCTAATTCATAAGCGATCTGGCTTATAGATTTTTCAGCGTCAAAAACTTTTTCTTTTGCTTCTTCGATCAATTTATTCTGAATGTGCTCCTGCGCAGATTTTCCGGTTTCCTTTTTAACCAGATCTCCAAAATAGTTTGGTGAAAGATGAAGTTTCTCTGCAAAATAGGCCACTGAAGGTGTCCCGTATTTTTGTGCTTTATCAGATAGGAAATATTCGTTCAGCAGATCATTGAATTTTTCCAGGGAGCCTTGATTTTCGAATTCCCGGATCAAAAATTGGCGGTCGTAAAAACGCACACAATAATCCAGGAAAAGTTCAATATTGGAAACGATCAGTTTTTTGCTGTGCCTGTCCAGGTTTTGTTCCAGTTCAAACTGTATTTTTTCAAGCAGACTTAAAATCACTTTCCGCTCTTTGGCAGAAAGGTGCAAAGCCTCGTTTACCGAATAGGCGAAAAAATTATAATCATGAATTTTCCTGCTCATAGAACTTCCCAGTAAAAGATCGGGATGAAAAAGGAGTGCATAGCCTTTTGGAACATGACCGGGTTCATAACCGCCAAGTTCTATGGTCTGGCCTGGCCCGATAAAAACAAGGGTGCCTTCATCATAGTCATATGCTTTGCCGCCATATTTCATTTTGCATCCCTTTGCATCTTTCAGGAAAATGGCATAACACTCAAATTTAAAAGCATCATAACCGGATGCTTTCTTTGCTTCCGGTTCTACCTGGTTAAAATCAACGATGCCCACCAAAGGATGAAGCACTTCCTGTTTTCGAAGCGAAAAATAATCGCCTATGGTTTCAATATGTAGTATGTTCTTCATTTCGAAATAAAAGTTTAATCAAAGATAAGGCATTGATACCAAGCAAATCAAAAGCTTTTTTTGAAAACCGTAATCAAGGTAAGGATTTCCGTAATCCGGGTACAGGGCGCGGGGGTTTTGCAGTCTAAATTTGCAGGAAAGAATTAAAATGCCTAAAAAGTTCGAATTAACTCTTTTTGTTTTGCTGTTATTTTCCGGCATTTTTGGTTATGCTCAAAATACCGAAAGATCCATTCAGGTAAAATATATAAATGATTTTATAGAACTGGATGGAATTCTGGATGAGCAGGTTTGGGAAGAAGCAGATTCGCTTGACAATTTCTTTCAATTTTTCCCAACCGACTCCGTAAGGGCGGTGTCCCAAACAACGGTCAAAATCCTTTATGATGAGCTGAACCTGTATATAGGTGTACGAGCCGATGCGAAAAGTGGCAATTATGTGGTTTCCTCCCTGAAAAGGGATTTCGGGGGAACCAGTAATGATAATATTTCTTTTTTGTTCGATACATTTAGTGATGGCGCAAACGCCTTTGTGTTTGGGGTGACACCTTATGGGGTACAGCGGGAAGGTCTTGTTTCCGAAGGCGGTTCGGCATTTAACACTACCTGGGACAATAATTGGCAGGCAGAAAGCCAGATGTATGATGACCATTATGTGCTGGAAATAGCCATCCCGTTCACTTCATTAAAATTTGTGGAAGAAAGTCAAAGCTGGAGGTTCAGGGCTTATAGATGGGACCTGCAGACCAACGAACAAAGTACTTCTGCCCGGGTGCCTCAAAACCAAATGCTCTCCAGCCTTGCCTATATGAACGAACTGGTTTTTGAAAAGCCGCTGGGGCGCTCCAGGACACTCCTGGCTTTGATACCCTATGTGAATACACTGGCGGAAAAAGATTATGCCGCAGATAATTCCAATTTAGACTTTAAAGTAGGCGGGGACGCCAAAATCGCGGTCAGCAACGGAATGAACCTCGATATCACTATTAATCCGGATTTTTCCAATGTGGAGGTAGATGATATTTTCACCAACCTCACCCGGTTTGAGGTATTCCTTCCTGAAAAGCGTCAGTTTTTTATTGATAACGCCGATCTTTTTTCAAATTACGGAAGTGGCAGGGATGACCGTCCTTTCTTTTCCAGAAGAATAGGAATAGCCAGGGATCCTGAAGGCAACCGTATCGAGAACCAAATCCTGGGCGGTGTGCGTTTAAGCGGAAAACTGGACCAGGATTGGAGACTCGGATTTTTAAATCTGCAAACTGCGGCAGATCGTGAGAACGAGATCGCTTCATTTAATAATTCGATGCTCGCTTTTCAGAAAAAAATGTTTTCCAGATCAAATCTGGGATTCTTCGTGGTGAACAGGCAGACATTTGACGACTACGATTTTCTTGATCCAAAAGAGCGTTACAACAGGGTAATAGGAATAGATTATGACCTGGCTTCCCCGGATAACGTCTGGACCGGTAATTTCTACGTGCATAAATCTTTCCAGCCTGATGACAGCAAAGGAAATTTTTCTACTCAGGCTTTTATCGTACGCAATACCAGGAACTGGCGATTTGCAGCAGATCTCGTTTATGTTGATGAGGAATACCGGGCAGATCTTGGTTTTGTTCCCAGGAAGGATATCATTAAAAACGGGCTCTCCGCAACGAGAAATTTTTATCCGGATTCCGGAAACATTAACCGTCATTCGTTTGGCGGGCTATCGGTGCTTTTCTGGAGGCCCACACTTAATTATCAGAATACTGACCAGTTCTTCAGGTTTTCCTGGGACGCGGAGTTCAAAGACCAATCTGTTTTAGAAGCCCAAATTATCAATAACTATATATTTCTGGCCAATCCTTTTGATCCTACACGAAGCCAGGGCGCCGAACCGCTCCCGGGGAACCGGGGATACCGTTTTACGCAAGGCACTCTGAAATATCAATCCAACCTTTCAAAATTGTTTACCTATGGCGGTGAAGTTTCCGCAGGTGGATTCTTTAATGGGGAAAGCTATGGTGCGGGTATCCGGGCCGGGTATAGATTTCAGCCCTGGGTACAGTTAAACCTGGCGGTGAATTATGACGGTATCAGGTTACCGCAACCCTACGCAGATGCCGATATCTGGCTGGTCTCTCCCCAGGCTGAGGTGACTTTTACCAAAAATCTGTTCTGGTCAACTTTGGTACAGTACAGCAATCAGCGGGAAAATTTAGGGATCAACTCCAGGCTACAGTGGCGGTTCGCCCCGTTATCAGACCTTTTTCTGGTATATAATGATAATTATTTCACAAACCGGTTTGAACCGAGATACAGATCTATTAACTTAAAGTTTACCTATTGGTTAAATCTTTAAATCAAATAACTGAAGGATAGTAAGTTCTAAATTGAAAATGGAAGCCAATCAGTAAAAATGGTTAGGAAAACAGTTTTCTGGATATTCAAAAAACTTTATAATAGAATGATATTTGATATTAGAAAGATTAAAATGTAAAGAGCAGATAATGAAACTATTTAAAAAGCAAGATAATTTAGATTTTTCTCTTAAAGGTTTAGCCGAAAGCATACAGGGTAAAAGCTTCAAAGGATTTTTAATGTTGCTGTTAATCTTGATAACGATTTCCTGCGGAATAAAAAAGAATGATCAATTGATTATCGAAGAACAGGGAAGTTTCGCTGTGGGAGGTACCGTAAAAACGAGTCCGGGAACTTTTGATCCCATCGCGCACGGTGCGTTTAATCCGGGCAATCAAAGTACAGAGGGCCAGACCCTGCACGGGGACCACGCTTTTGTTTTTTATCAAAAACCTGTAAAAGCGCGGAAGCTTCCCCTTGTTTTCTGGCACGGCTACGGCCAGTCTATGAAAACCTGGCAAACCACGCCCGATGGCAGGGAAGGATTTCAGACGCTATTTCTGCGGAAAGGTTTTCCGGTTTATCTAATCGATCAGCCCAGGCGCGGGAAAGCGGGACGCAGCACAAAACCAACCACCATTACAGCTGCAACGGATGACCAACTCTGGTTTGGGATTTTTAGATTGGGACTATGGCCCGATTTTTATCCCGGTATCCAGTTCTCCAAAGAACCTGAAGCTGTAGAACAATTCTTCAGGCAGATCACACCGGATACCGGCCCATTGGAGATCGATGTGAATATTGATGCTGTTTCAGAATTATTCGAAAAAACAGGCCCCGCAGTGCTGGTTACGCATTCACATAGTGGCGGCCAGGGCTGGATAACCGCTCTGAAAACCTATAGTATTAAGGCGATTGCCTCTTATGAACCCGGAAGTAATTTCGTTTTTCCTGAAGGCGAAGTGCCGGAGCCAATGCCTTATCTTGGCGGAGAACTAAGTGCCCGCGGTGTCCCCATGGCTGAGTTTAAACGCCTGACTGAAATTCCCATTATCATCTACTATGGAGATTATATTCCTGAAGAACCCGTACAAAACCCCGGAAAGGAACAGTGGCGCGTTGCACTCGCAATGGCGAGGAAATGGAAAGACGTGGTAAACAAA
>NZ_JAPYPC010000030.1:11786-51330 GCF_029937855.1 Christiangramia sp. | reverse complement strand
ATAGGGGTTTGCAAACCCCTATATTTTCTACTTACACAGTTTTTGAGACAGTCCCTTTTTAATATTGTTTAGTATCCTTTTTTGTTGTCCCACTGCATAGTGATGTTCGGCCATAGTGTTTGATTTGTGACCATTTACCGCACTGGCCATATCAATATTTACTTTTTCAGCAATCATATCTGTATGAAGATGTTTCAGGGCGTAAAAATCGGCAGTGATATTCAATTTATCCTTAACATGTCTTTTCCATCTTCTTGTGATTTGGTCTGGTCTGATATTTTTAACACCGGGAACTAATCCTACTGAAAACAGATAATCATTTTTAACAGCTTCATTTAGTATCTCTAACCAAAGGTGTTTTACATTCCCATTGATAGCTCTTATTTCTTCCTGGTATGTTCTGCCTTTTTTTACCATTACCTTGAATTCTGATTGAAATATGTTTACATCAGATTTTTTTAGGTTCAATATTTCGGTTATCCTACATCCGGAATGAAAGAAGATCTGTAAGAACCTCCAAAATGTATAATTACTTTTATTTAAATTGATGTCAATTTTCTGACGTTCCTTTTCTGTCAGGATAGTCCTGATTCTTTTAACCGTTTTCAGCTTCTTAATTTCTTTTACCGGGTTTATATCAATGGTTTCTGTCTCTACCAATTCGGCAAACAGCATCATTACATAAGCCCTTATCTTATTATACCTGGCATTTGAAAATTTACGTCGGTCTGCTAAATTTTCAAGTGTAGCCCTTACATGCCGCCTTTTAATATCCCTAATATAAAAATTATCGATTCTCAGCTGCTTAAGGGACTGGATAAAATGTTTCTTGGCAGATTTGAGGTCACTTATAGTACTGGGAGCTGCTTTTATACGATCAAAGGCTTTGTCCAAGGCTTTACTGGCCGGTGTGAACGGATCTATTTCATAATTAACTTCGAATTGTGTGGTTGTCTTATTGGTTATAGGGTTCCATCCATTTCGTAGTCTCATTTCCTCATCTTCCAGTAATGCTTTTATAGCAGCCCTTCTTTCTGCCAACGTATGATAATTATTAATCCCTGCCTTAACAATAATTAGTTTTCCGTAAGGATAATCATCTTTAAATTCAGGATCCCGGAAATAATACTGTAGGTACCATTTCTTTTTTAATGCTGAGGTTTTACAGGTTTTCCAATTCTTAGGATAACCGGACGGTTTACTGCAATTGCAGTTGTTTGGAAGAAAGATTTTCATTGTAGTTTTTATTAACGATTTTATTAACGTTTGAAAAACTACAGCGGTAAGGAAGTTTTTAAAAAAAACCCCCGAAGCTAAATGTGGTGGGCTTCGGGAGTCTGGTGGTGCCTCCAGGAATCGAACCAGGGACACAAGGATTTTCAGTCCTTTGCTCTACCAACTGAGCTAAGGCACCAGTTGCTTGTTTAAGCGGTGGCAAATATAATTTCATTTTTAGGAACTCACAAAGGAAATTTTAAAAAAATGCTTTTGTACTTTTGATTTATAAAGAAAATATAAATGAATTTAGTTATTGATGCCGGTAATACTCTGGTTAAGACGGCTGTTTTTCAAGACAATATGCTTCTCGAGAAACAGGTTTTTAAAAAGGAAGATTTTTTTAAAAATTTAAAGTACATCCAAAAAAAATTCCCGGAGATCAAAGAATCCATACTTTCCAACGTCACTTCGCTTAATTCGGAATTCGAGAAGGCACTTATAAACTCTTATGTCGTAACTAAATTAGATAACAGCATTCGGTTGCCCTTTAAAAATGAATACGCCACTCCCGAAACATTGGGTAAGGATAGGTTAGCCTTAGTTGCGGCTGCTGTATATGCCTATCCACAGAAAAATGTATTGGTTATAGATACCGGCACCTGTATCACATACGATATTAAAACCACACAGGAAATTTACCTTGGTGGAGCTATTTCCCCCGGTTTGGGAATGAGATTTCAAAGTCTGCACAAGTTTACCGAAAATTTACCGTTAATAGAACCGAAGCCGGAAACTGAATTGATAGGTAATTCTACGGAATCCAGTATTTTATCCGGAATTATTAATGGAATAAAAATGGAATTAAAGGGGGTCATAGAATGCTACAACTCTCAATTTGAAGATTTAACAGTAATTTTTACGGGTGGAGATAGTCAAATTTTGTCTATGCCATTAAAAAATAGCATATTTGCCAACTCAAATTTTTTGTTAGAAGGACTTAATTTCATTCTAGAATTTAACAAGACTCAATGATAAAACGATTTATAGTAATCGTAGCTTTATTTTTAGCATTTACTGCAGAAGCACAGGAAAATGTATCCTCGCCCTATTCATATTATGGTATCGGTTTAACAAACTTCAAAGGAACCGTAGAGAACAGGTCCATGGGAGGCTTGAGTATATTTAGTGATAGTATTCATATGAATATTCAAAACCCTGCAAGCTATGGAACATTAAAGCTGACAAATTTTACTGTCGGTGCCAGTCACGACCGGATTAAGCTTGAAAGTGATGAAGCCAGTGATAATGCAAAAATCACTTCCCTGGATTATCTGGCCTTGGCTTTTCCGGTAAGTGATAAAGTCGGGATTGGTTTTGGAGTGATTCCTTATACCTCTGTCGGCTATAGAATTCTTGATACCGACGAAGGATCTGCAAGTTTACTGAATGGTAGGGGAGGGATGAACAAGGTTTTTCTTTCTGCCGGAGTTGCTATCACAGATGAATTAAGTGCTGGTGTAGATGCAAATTATAATTTCGGAAATTTTCAGAATTCACAAAGTATCAATCGAGAGGAACTGCAATACGGTACCACCGATGTAAATAGGTCTGATATTAAGGGTTTTAGCTTTAATTTTGGCGCAAATTACAAGACTGATATATCTGAGAAACTTAATTTGCATGTTTCAGGTTCTTACGCGCCATCCATAGATCTGGATTCAGAAAATTCAAGGACAATTTCTACAATAGATTTTTCTTCGGGAACAGGTAGGACAATCGAATCCAGAGATTTGGATCTTATTGATACCCAATTTGAATTTCCTTCTAAACTTACTATTGGGGCAGGGATAGGAGAAGAAAATAAATGGTTTGCCGGGGCAGAATATTCTAGTGTTGGTTCTTCTTCATATGAAGATAGTTTTAGATTTAGAGGGGATGGAGGTACTTTTGAAGATGCTTCAGAATTTTCTATTGGGGGATTTTTTATACCAAATTATAATTCTTTTACAAGTTACTTAGATCGAGTTGTTTACCGGGCTGGATTTCGTTATGATGAGACGGGCTTGATGGTCAATGATGAATCGATAAACGAGTTTGGCATATCTTTTGGACTAGGATTACCAGTTGGGACATATTTCTCTAATGCAAACCTTGGAATCGAGCTTGGGCAAAGAGGTACCAGGGATTCGGGTTTAATTCAGGAGAACTTTTTTAGACTATCTATAGGATTGTCTTTAAATGACAAATGGTTCACAAAAAGAAAGTTTAATTAACCATACAATAAACAAAAAGATGAAAAACAGATTTCTAACACTAATAACGGTTGCCCTGTTAGGTTCGGGAGCTGCTAGTGCGCAATCAGGTGATTGTGCAACAATGGCTGCTTTAGCATATGATGATGCAAAAGCTAAGAATTATGATGCTGCGTATCCAGCTTTGATGAAAGTTAAAGAGGAATGTCCAAAGTACAGCCTTGCGACATACCAGTATCTTGAGAGAGCGATCGAAGCTAAAATTAATAAAGAGGAAGAAGGTGATAAAGAAGAATTGGTTGAAGAACTGATTGATGTTTGGGAAACCAGATTGGAGCTTTATCCCGGAAAAACTGAGAAAGCAAAAGTATATACAGATATAGCTCAGTTGAAGTATGATAACAAAATGGGGTCTAAAGAAGAACTTTTTAATGCTTTTGATAAAGTTTGGGAAGTAGATAAGGAGAACTTCACAAGTCCTAAAGGTTTGTATGCTTATTTCGATCTTGTAGTGGAAATGCAGGATGAAGGAGAAAGAAGTCTTCAGGATGTATTTGACATGTATGATAGGGTTTTTGCTAAAATTGAAGTAGAAGAAAATGATGCGGCAGAAAATCTTGCTCCTTTGTTAAAGAAGCAGGAAGAGGGAGAAGATCTTACTTCAAAAGAAGAGAAGCAAATTAAATACGCTGAAATCAACCTTAAGAACTATAGTAACGTTAAAGCGGCGCTTAATGCAAAGCTTGGTGCGCGTGCAGATTGTGATAATCTTGTGCCTCTTTATAAGAAAGATTTTGAAGAGAAACAAGGGGATGTTAGCTGGTTAAAGAATGTAAATGCAAGGCTTTCAAGTAAAGATTGTACAGAAGATCCATTGTTTATCCAGGTTTCTGAAGCACTTCATAAACTTGAGCCTTCTGCGAAATCAGCCTATTCATTAGGTCAGTTAGCAGAATCTGAAGGGAATAGTTCTAAAGCACTTCAGTATTATAACCAGGCTGCAGAGCTTGAAACCAATAAATCAGATCAGGCGAAGATCTATTATAGAATCGCTAATAACTATAAAGATAAAGGTAGTTATGGTCAGGCAAGAAGTTTTTATAGAAAAGCTTTAGCTTCTAAACCATCATTAGGTAGTGCATATTTACAGATCGCTAATATGTACGCAAATAGTGCTAATAATTGTGGCGATGATGCATTTACTAAAAGAGCAGTATACTGGTTGGCTGCAGATTATGCTTCAAGAGCAGCAAGGGTAGATCCTTCTATCGCTAGCAATGCAAATCAGGCTGCGGCTGCATATAGAGGTAGAGCACCACAGAAATCTGATGTGTTCCAATCCAGTAAGAATGCAGGTGATGCAATCTCAATTGGATGCTGGATAGGAGAGACTGTTCGTATCCCGAACCTATAAGATGAAACTTACATACGGTAATATAATTTCAGGCATTGTCACGCTCTTGGGCGTGACAATGTTTTTTTCATGTGAAGGTAATCTACAGGAGGTAAGGGCTTTTAGCCTTGAAGAAGATGCGCCGCAGGCAGTAGCTGAGGGTATCAACCTGAAGTTTACCGATTCTGGTAGGTTAGTGGCTACTTTAAAAAGCGCTAAAATGCTCGACTATACCAATAAATCATTTCCGTACAGGGAGTTTCCCAACGGAGTTGAAGTGGAATTTTTTGATGAACAGGATAGGAAAAATACGGTAACGGCAGATTATGGAATTGTTTATGAGCAAACAAAGCTTATCGATCTGCAGGGTAATGTGGAGGTGATTACAGCCGATAGTACTATTTTAGAGGCGAGTCAGTTATTCTGGGATCAGGATAGAAGCTGGATTTTCACAGATAAACCTAACACCATTAGATTTCCAGATGGATCCTATACAGAAGATTTAGGTTTTGATTCTAATCAGGATTTCACTAATTTCCGTTCAAGAACCAATACGGGAATACAAATTATAGAACAGGAGAATAAAGATGAGTAAATTTTTCAGATATTTTGAATACGCATATTTACTATTTGCGGCATTCTTTCTTTTTGAAGCCTTTCGAATATGGGGTGAGGAGAGGAACAGGGCATATCTATTTCTTTTCTTTGTGATTGTTGCCATCTTTATGTTCTTCTTTAAAAGACGTTTTAGGCGCAAATATGAAGATCGTAACAAATAACCTGAATGGAGGTTGATATACTTATTATTGTTTGTTCCCTGCTGCTTTCTGCTTTTTTTTCAGGGATGGAGATTGCCTATGTATCTTCCAACAAGATCTTTATAGAAATTGAGAAGCGGCAAAATGATTTTCTAGCCACAGTTTTAAAGAAACTTACTAAAAAGCCGTCTAAATTTATTGCGACCATGCTCGTAGGGAATAATATTGCCCTGGTAGTTTATGGTTTCTTTATGGGAGACCTATTAATGGCGTGGCTAACCGGCATCGAAACCGAAAGCGGGTTCGTAAGGTATATCATAGAAGATCTCAGCCTGATGACCCAAACCATAATTTCTACTTTAATAATTCTACTTACCGCTGAATTTCTTCCGAAGGTATTTTTTCAAATTTACGCTAATTCCATGCTGAAATTCTTCGCAGTTCCGGCATACATCTTTTATATACTTTTCAGCTTTGTTTCTTCATTTATAATCTGGATATCAGATATTATCCTGAAACGTTTCTTTAGAACCGATGGGGATGAAGTGCAATTGGCGTTTAGTAAGGTGGAGCTCGGGAATTTTATCAGTGAACAAATGGAAACTGTAGAAGAGCACGAGAATGTAGACAGTGAAATACAGATCTTTCAGAATGCTTTACAATTTTCAGATATAAAGGCCAGGGAAGTAATGATTCCACGTACCGAGATCATAGCCGTCGCCCAGGATGAAGCTCCTAATGATCTTGTAAAGACTTTTACTGAAACCGGACTTTCCAAGATCCTGGTCTATAATGAGACTATAGATGATATTATAGGTTATGTGCATTCTTTCGAATTGTTCAAACGACCAAAATCCATTAAGTCAATTTTACTTCCCGTGGTATTTGTTCCGGAAACCATGTGGGTGAAGGATGTTCTTAATATCCTTATGAAAAAAAGAAAGAGCATTGCGGTGGTTATTGATGAATATGGTGGAACCAGCGGAATGATGACGGTGGAGGATATCGTAGAGGAACTATTTGGAGAAATAGAAGATGAACATGATTCAGCAGTACTTATAGAAGAAAAGATTGAGGAAGACCACTATAAGTTTTCAGCCAGGCTGGAGGTTGACTATCTCAATGAAACTTATAAAACTGAAATTCCCGTAGGAGAAAATTACGAGACTTTAAGTGGTTTTATCGTGAATCATACTGAA
The DNA here is from genome assembly GCF_029937855.1 of Christiangramia sp. Taxonomy (GTDB): domain Bacteria; phylum Bacteroidota; class Bacteroidia; order Flavobacteriales; family Flavobacteriaceae; genus Christiangramia. The sequence continues at coordinate 44,510 of NZ_JAPYPC010000030.1, read as the reverse complement.
GAGATTCCGCAACAGGGAGAAGTTATAAATATTGAGGATTTTGAAATAAAAATCCTCGAAACTTCCAATACCAAAATAGAATTGGTAGAGCTTAAAATCAATCCTGAAGATTAAAGCTTTAAAGTTAAGAATTTGCTAATTTTAAATTTTATTATTAGCCTAAAAACCTTATTTTCGCCCCCTATATTTTGACAAATTATACATTCAAATGGCAGTATTAAATAAAATCAGACAAAGGTCTGTTTTCTTGATTATCATTATTGCACTGGCTTTATTTTCTTTTGTTTTGGCCGATGTAATTAGAAATGGGGGCATGAGTTCTCAAAGTTCTCAAAACGTCATCGCTACCGTAAACGGGGAAGAGATTAGCAGAGAAGAGTTTGCGCGGGAAGTAGAAGCTTTTCAGAGAAACATGGGCAATAGTATGAGCACTACTCAGGCTGTAAACCGTATCTGGGAGCAGAAATTGCAACAGGTGATTCTTGAGAACGAAGTTGAAAAGCTCGGAATAAGAGCTGGAGAAGCTCAGGTAACCCAACTGGTACGCGCTCAAATGGCCAATAATCCTAACTTCACTAATGAAGCAGGGATGTTCGATGAAAACAGGTTGAGGGAATATGTTGCTAATTTAAAGGAAACCTCTCCTCAGGCATACGAGCAATGGCAGCAATTTACTTCTAATCTTGCCCAAACTGCCAAGATGAACAGCTACTATAATATGGTAGGTGTGGGCGTTGGAGCCACACTTTTAGAAGGTGAGCAGGCTTATAGGCTTCAGAATGATAATATCAATTTGAAGTTCGTTCAGATTCCTTACACTTCAATTCCAGACTCGGAAGTGGAAGTGACAAAATCTGACATTAAATCTTATATTGAAGATCATTCTGCCCGTTTTGAGACAGAAGCTTCAAGAAGCCTTCAGTATGTGATCTTTAACGAAAGTGCTTCAGGAGAAGATAAAACCGAAGCTAAGGAAACTCTGAATTCATTGAGGGAACAGCGTGTGGAGTATAACGCAGCCATTGGAGCGAACGATACACTTCAGGGCTTTGATACTACTGAAGATTATGCAGATTTTGTGAATAATAACTCAGATCTGCCATTTGAGAACAGGTTTAAATTTAGGAATGAATTTTCCGGAGCTAATGCTGAAGCGATTTTTAATTTAAATGAAGGAGAAACTTACGGGCCATACGAAGAGAATGGTTACTGGAAGTTGAGCAAAGTTGTGGAAACTAAAAATATTCCAGATTCGGTAAAGGCAAGCCATATTTTAGTTACCTACCAGGGTTCTCAATTAGGCGCTGGAGTTAGCAGGTCTAAAGAGGAAGCGCAAGCTTTAGCCGATAGTATTGCTGGTGTGGTAAGAAATGATAGTGCGAAATTCGCTGAGCTCGCTTCTGAATATTCAGCAGATACTTCTAATAAGGAGCAAGGTGGAGATCTTGGATATTTTGTTCCTGGAACGATGATCCCTGCTTTTGATAATTATGTATTTGATAATTCTACAGGAGATGTTGGCGTAGTAGAAACGCCACTTGGTTTTCATGTAATTTCTATTGAAGACCAGACGGAAGCGGCAAGAGCTGTTAAGGTTGCAACTATTGCCAGAGAAATTGAAGCTTCTGAAAAGACCATGAATGATCTTTTTAACGAAGTGACAAAATTTGAAATTTCAGCTTCAGAAGGTGATTTTGGAGAAGTTGCAAAAGAAGGTAATTACGAAGTTCGTACGGTAAAAGATGTAAAAGCCTTAGAGGAGAATATACCTGGAGCCGGAGCTCAGCGTAGAGTGATACAATGGGCTTTTGAAGATGAAGCTAATGTTGGGGATGTTAGAAGATTTGATACTAATAATGGTTATATCGTTGCTCAGCTAACTTCTAGAAGAGATAAAGGTCTTATGAGCGTTGAGGAAGCTTCTGCTGAAGTGACTCCAATTCTTAGAAAAGAGAAAAAGGCTGAACTGATCAAAGAAAGGATAAAAGGGAATTCGCTTCAGGAGATTGCCAATAATCAGGGAGTAAGTGTTCAAACTGCAGATGCGGTGAATCTGAACAATCCTACTTTGGCTGGAGCTGGTGAAGAGCCGGAAGTTGTAGGAGCTGTATTTTCTATGGAACCAGGTAAAGTTAGTTCGCCTATTGCCGGAGAAAAAGGGGTGTATGTTGCTGAATTAGTAAGCAAATTTGAAGCTCCTGCGATGGATTCTTATAAAGGATTTGCTCAGCAGGAAAGTGCAGCGCGAAGAGCACAGGCAACCACGAGAGTTTTTGACGCCCTTAAAAAGAAAGCCGAAATTGAAGATAATAGAGCTAGATTCTACTAGACATTTAAATAATTTCTAAATAAAAAAGCTTCACCATTTGGTGAGGCTTTTTTATTTTATCAAATCTTTATAATCGAAAATAGTTGTATAATTTTTATTCCTGAAGTATTCTTTTTCCTCCACCCCGCCGGTTGCGAGGATAAAATCTCCTCCCCAGCCACCAAGACTTTTTATAAAACCAGGATAATCAGGGAATAACTCCGTTTGAATTCTGGGCAGTTTAATGGCCTTTGAAATTAGCGTTTCGTGCACTTTAAGTAAAAGTTTAAATTCTTCCAGACTGTCACATTGGATGATCTGTTCGGTGATGCCGGAAATTTTATCAGTTAGACTGTCAATATCCCCTTGCGGCTGATTTCTGTAATGTGCGATGGCTTCTCTACTATTTTGTTTTCTGTTCAGATAAACAAAAAATAAATCTTCTTTGAATGGCGGGTCAAAATCAGCGGTAAAAGTGGCCGGGCCATTTTCCGTAATTTGATAGGTTAAAGGCAGGTTGGTTCCAGCTGCAGCGATATCATAACCGCTACCTCCAAAACTTTCTTTAAGCAGTTGGTATGGATCTATTTCTAACCATTGGGAAATATTGTTGATTAGGCTAGAGGAAGTGCCCAGTCCCCATTTTCGGTTAAAATCCATTTTTGTGATAAGCTTAAAACCTTTTTCTGAAAAGGCTCTCGGATTTTGCTGGTAAGCTGCACTAAGGATCTGTTGAAGACGTTTGGATATTTCTTTAATCTCAAGGTTATTCTGGTCGTCATCATTTAAAATAGGATCAAAAGTGCCGTTATTTATTACAAATTTTGAAGTGAACCATACCTTGCTATTTTCATCATAACTTGTCAAGGAAACCTCATTCTTTTCAGCTTTATGAATTTCTAGGCTTTGCCCCATTTTGGTAGGCAATGCCAGTGATTTTGCACCATTTAAAACAACATATTCGCCGGTTAATAATATTTTTCCGTTGCTTCTAAAATTTTGCATTAAGATCTCATTTTTTCCAATTGCTCGATTACGCTACTGTGGGTGATGGTATGATGGGTGAAATACGCTACCATTTCTTCTTTTTCCAGTTCCGTAGCCTGAATTTGGTTTAAAATATTCATAAGGTGCATCTTCATGTGTCCTTGCTGAATTCCTGTGGTGATCAGAGACCTAAGTGCTGCAAAGTTTTGGGCTAGTCCCGCCACCGTTGTAATCTCCATTAATTCTTCAGCGGAAGGCCTTTGAAGGATGTCCAGAGCTAGTTTTACTAATGGGTGTAAACTGGTAAGTCCACCCACGGTGCCTAATGCCAACGGAATTTCCATCCAAAACCTGAAAATACCATGGGTTACTTCAGCATGAGTCAGACTCGAGTATTTACCGTTTCTTGAGGCGTAGGCATGAATTCCAGCCTCTACTGCCCTAAAATCATTGCCAGTAGCTAAAACCACAGCATCTATACCATTCATCACGCCTTTGTTGTGGGTGACGGCGCGGTAAGGTTCAATTTCGGCTATTTTTACCGCCTGTATAAATTTTTCGGCGAATTGTTCGCCGGTCATATTTTTATCTTCAGAGAGTTCATTCACCGGGCAGGAAACCTCGGCTCTTACAATACATTCCGGAACATAATTCGAGAGGATGCTCATTATTATTTGGAGATCTTTCTCTTGCTCATTAAAGTTTTCTGCGTTCGAAGCTTCTTGCTGTAGTACTTCAGCGAATTTTTCAAGGCAGGAGTTTATGAAGTTCGCTCCCATGGAATCCCGGGTGTCGAATTTTACAAATAACTGGTAGTAATTTTCCAGCTCCTGGGTCTTATCAACAAGATCTATTTCCAAAATCCCCCCACCTCTTTTTTCCATATTTTTTGTGATGGGCTGGACCGATTCACGGAGCTTTGGTTCAATATTTTTAAAAAGGCTTTCGAGTTTTGAAAAATCACCTTTGAATAAGAAATGAACCTGGCCTATTTTTTTTTGATTGATTACGGTGGCAGTAAAACCGCCACGTTCACTCCAGAATTTAGCCGATTTACTGGCTGCAGCTACCACAGAGCTTTCTTCAATCACCATTGGAAGTACATGATAGTTTCCGTTAATTAAAAAATTGGGGGCAAGGCCTAGCGGTAAATAGAAGTTAGAGACTGTATTTTCAATAAATTCATCATGAAGCTTTTGTAGCTTTTCGTCTTCGTTCCAGTATTGTTTCAGAATATTGACAGCCTTTTTATCACTATTTAAATAATTTTCGGCCAACCATCCTATTTTCTCAGTTTTGGTAAGTTTTGAAAATCCGTTTACGGGTTTTGTCATTTTTTCGGTATTTCAGGAATTCAAAGATACAAAGCATATTTTTTAGAGTTCTATTTATTAGCTTCGATGATCTTCTAGAAAGCTTGTTTTCTTTAACAGATTGTTAGTATTTAACAATTTTCAATAGCTATTTTTTCGTTAAATTTTAGTAAACTTGGCCTGCATTAAATATTTCAAAAATTTTATGAAGTTCTCTAAAATAATTGTTGCCTTTATTTTGGCAACATCTTCCGTGCTTACCGCACAACAAAAAGAAGTGAATCTTGAAGAAATATGGAGTGGAACATTCCGACAGGAAAGTCTTCAATCTCTACAATCTCTTAAGAATGGTGAAGAATATGTGGTGATGAACCGCGACCAAAATTCCGGTAATACTAGTATCGATGTCTATAGCTATAAAACGGGTGTAAAAACAAGAACTCTTTTAAATAGCGGTGAACTTGAGGAGATTGATGCTTTCCAGGGATTCAAATTCAGTAAAAACGAAGATAAAATACTTTTATCTACAGAAGTTGAACCCATCTATAGGAGATCATCTAAAGAAATTTTTTACGTATACGATGTAAACTCAAAAGACCTGAAGAAAGTAAGTGAAGATAAGATTCAGGAGGCTTCTTTTTCTCCAGATGCTTCCAAACTCGCTTATGTTTTTGATAATAATATTTACATTTTAGATTTAAATTCTAAAGAGAGAACTCAGGTAACCGAGGATGGTGAAATCAATAGTATCATCAACGGGATTACAGATTGGGTGTATGAAGAAGAATTTTCTTTTGTAAAAGCTTTTGCATGGAACCCAACCGGTGAAAAGATTGCTTTTCTAAGGTTTGATGAAGCAGATGTGCCAGAATTTTCAATGGATCTCTTCGGAAAAGATCTTTATCCCACGCAACAGGTCTTTAAGTATCCTAAAGCCGGGGAATCAAATTCAGAAGTAAGTCTTCATATGTATGATGTGGCTTCTGAAAATGCAGAGGAAATCCAGCTTGGTGGCTATAGTGATTTTTATATTCCAAGGATTAAATGGACGGCAGATCCAATGCTTTTAAGTGTTCAGGTGCTTAACAGATACCAGAACAACCTCGATCTTCTTTTTGTAAATGCTGAAAATAATGAAGCCGAAGTTGTTTTAAATGAAACCGAAAAGGCTTATATCGATATTACGGATAATCTTACTTTCCTGGAGGATAATAGCTTCATCTGGACCAGTGAAATGGATGGTTATAACCACATTTATCATTATGATGAAAATGGCGAATTATTAGATCAGATAACTAATGGTGATTGGGAAGTAACTAATTATTATGGTTACGATAAAAAAGCAGATAGGATCTATTTTCAAAGTACCGAAAACGGAAGTGTAAACCGTGATGTATTTTCCATAAAATCTAATGGGAAATCCAAAAAGAGATTAACCGAAAGAACCGGAATGAATTCTGCCGATTTTAGCGCAGATTATTCCTATTTCATCAACACTTTTACCAATGTAGAAACGCCGGCAGTTTATACGCTGCACAGAGCAACAGACGGAAAACAGGTACGTGAAATACTTAACAATAATGAGCTTCTGAAGAAAGTGGAAGGCTATGAGTTTTCACCAAAAGAACTTTCAATTATAAACATCAATGGAAATGAATTAAACATGTGGATGATCAAACCTTCCAATTTTGATGAAAATAAAGAATATCCATTGTTGATGTTTCAATATTCAGGACCGGGATCGCAGTCGGTTTCCAATTCATATTTTGGAACCAATGACTACTGGTACCAGTTACTGGCAAATAAAGGGTACATTATAGCAACGGTAGATGGTCGTGGAACCGGTTTTAAAGGAGCAGATTTCAAAAAGGTGACATATCAGGAGTTAGGAAAATATGAAGTGGAAGACCAGATTGCCGCAGCTAAAAAATTCGGAGAAAGAAAATATATAGATGCCGAAAGGATTGGAATTTGGGGCTGGAGTTACGGAGGTTTTATGTCTTCTAATGCAATTCTAAAAGGGAATGATACTTTTTCTATGGCTATTGCTGTAGCTCCCGTTACTAGCTGGAGATTTTACGATACGGTTTATACCGAGAGATATATGAGGACTCCTCAGGAAAACCCTTCAGGTTATGATGAAAATTCACCTTTAAATCATGTTGAAAAATTAAAGGGTGATTATTTATTGATCCACGGAGGGGGAGATGATAATGTTCATCTTCAGAATACCATGAGAATGGTAGAGGCATTGGTTCAGGCCAATAAACAATTTGACTGGGCTATATATCCAGATAGAAATCATGGAATTTATGGAGGTAATACCAGATTACACCTTTACACAATGATGACCGATTTTATACTTGAAAAACTTTAATTAAACCTATTAGAATAAATGGCGACAAAAGACGTACGTATTAATCAAAAAGAGCTTTTCGGACATCCTGTAGGGCTTTATATTCTCTTTTTTACTGAAATGTGGGAGCGCTTTTCCTATTATGGAATGCGCGCCATTCTGGTGCTGTATTTGGTAAGTGCTACCACCGAAGGTAATGCGGGATTAGGTTGGACTCAGGCTGAAGCTTTGGCACTTTACGGCTGGTATACCATGCTCGTTTATGTGGCCTCCATCCCGGGAGGAATCCTGGCCGATAAGGTTTTTGGTCAGAAACGGGCAGTGCTCATCGGGGGAATTGTCCTGGTAGCAGGCCATGGAATACTGGCGGTGGAACAAATGTGGGCTTTTTACACAGGTTTGGCCCTAATTATCGCTGGGGTAGGATTTCTGAAGCCAAATATCTCTACTATGGTAGGTGGACTTTATAAAGAAGGTGATATTAGAAGGGATAAAGGATTTACTATATTTTATATCGGGATCAACCTTGGTGCTTTCTTATCCAGTTTGATTGTGGGTTATGTAGGAGAAAATATAGGATGGCATTATGGATTTGGTCTGGCAGGCATCGCGATGGCTCTAGGCTTGATCGTTTATCTCCTTGGTCAAAAACATTTGACGAATGTTGGAAATCTTCTTTCTAAGGTGGAAAGGGATGAGGGAGCCTCTTTAGGAAATCTATTCCAGGATCTTTTCAGTTCACCACTTCAGCTTACAATATCCGCAATTTTACTCATAGCATCCTTATTTGGTTTCTATTATATGGGGATCGCCTACGGCCTTCTTTTTATTTTCCTGACCCTAGTGATCTCTATGATGATGATGGTCTACAAGGATTTGACTACAAAAGTGATGAAAGATAGGTATGTGGTAATGTTATTATCCTTTATTCTGGTAATCGTCTTTTGGGGAGCTTTTGAACAGGCAGGTGGTTTAATGAACATTTATGCATTAGATAATACAAATAGATCATTACCCTTTAGTTTGCCATTAATTGGGAATGAAGTGCCGGCATCCTGGTTCCAGTCCCTTAACGCAATGTTTATTATCATCTTCGGACTTGTAGTTGCTAATTTTTGGGCTAAAAGAAAGCTAAAGAATAAAGAAGCTTCTTCTATCTTCAAGATGGCTACAGGAGTTATTATCATGGGACTTGGATTTGTATTTATGGTTTTCGCTGCGCTACAATTTGAAGCGAACGGTTCCTCTGCAATGTACTGGTTAGTGCTGGCTTATTTATTTCATACTATTGGAGAACTTTGTTCCTCCCCGGTTGCCCTCTCTTTTATTACCAAACTTGCTCCGATAAGGTACGCTTCCTTAATGATGGGAGTTTATTTTGCTGCGACTGGATTAGGAAACAAAGTAGCTGGAATCGTGGGAGAATTTGCTTCTGAAGCGGGGGATATCGCAATTTTCTCGGGTATAACGATTTTTACAATTGCTTTCGCAAGTATCGTATTAATTATGTTGAAGCCATTAAAGCGTCTAACTCACGGCGTAGAGGATAATGAGAGAGAGCTGGAAGAGCAGGAAGGTTATGAGCTTGCCGATGAAAATTTAAAATAACTCTCAATTTATAAGCAATGGATATCACTTTATGGATAATGATTATTGGGTGGGTATTTGTACTAATCTGGGTACCTTTTATTATTTACACTAATAAAAAAGCTCATCCTAAAGCATTATTCGTGCTATTCTTCGCTGAAATGTGGGAGCGTTTCTCTTATTACGGGATGCGCGCACTTCTGGTGCTTTACATGACCAAGGTGCTTTTTATAGACCTGGCTCAAAATGTAGCCGAAACTCAGGCCTACGGTATCTATGGCTCTTATACCGCTATGGTTTATTTATTCCCCGTTCTGGGCGGTTTGGTTGCCGATAAATTACTAGGATTTAAAAAAACTATTATTTGGGGCGGACTTTTAATGTCTTTGGGACATTTTACACTCGCCTTACAGGGAATTGAAGGTCTTGAAGGAAATATGCCTTTTTTCTTTGCGGCCCTGTCTTTAATTATAATAGGGAATGGGTTTTTTAAACCCAATATCAGTTCCTTCCTTGGTACCTTCTATGAAACCGATGATCCTCGAAAAGATGGAGCTTTTTCCATCTTTTATATGGGGGTGAATATCGGCTCTTTTTTAGCCACCTTAACCTGTGGGTATGTGGGCCAGCAAATAAACTGGCATTATGGATTCGGACTTGCGGGTATTGGAATGCTCCTGGGATTAATTGTTTTTTACTTCGCTTCTAAAACAGATATGCTCGAAGGAAAAGGCGGGCAGCCTGAAGAGGTAACCCGTGGCGAAAGAAAATTTTTAGGCCTTAAGCCAGATTATGGAGTTTATATAGTCTCTTTATTAGCGATCCCGGTCTGCGCTTATATGCTGGACCTGGATGAAGTAATGTCTGGAGCTATGATTGTAATTTCCTTGTTGATCATTGCCTATTTGCTTTATCAGGCTTTAACATCTAAAAGCAGGGTGGAAGGGCAAAGACTTCTGGTAGTGATCGTATTATTCTTTTTTCATGCTATTTTCTGGGCGCTCTTTGAACAGGCAGGTGGTAGTTTAACGATTTTTACAGATAAGAATGTAGATCGCTTTGTGGGTGGCACAGAGATTCCTGCTTCAATATTTCAAAGTTTGAATCCGCTTTATATCATGCTTCTTGCGCCGGTATTCTCCTGGATGTGGCTAAAGTTGAACCGGGCCGGGAAAGAACCAAGTACTCCTATGAAATTTGTCCTGGGACTTACGCAATTGGCTCTAGGTTTTGGTGTCATTGTAATCGGAGCCAAATATTTTGCTTCCGGCGACGGACTTGTATCTATTGTTTTTCTGGCATTAATGTATTTACTTCATACCACAGGGGAGTTATCCCTTTCCCCTATAGGCCTTTCCATGGTGACTAAGCTTTCGCCGGCGAAGGTAGTTGGTTTTGTAATGGGAGCCTGGTTTTTATCTATTGCCCTTGCCAATAAAATGGCTGGAGTCATTGGGACTTTAACTACAAATGAAGCAGTAACCGATGATACTCCGGCTACTATGACTTTAGGAATTTATTCCGATACCTATTTTATCTGGGGATTTTGTGTGGTGGGCGCTGCAGCTTTGATCTTGCTATTTCTTGTTCCGTTGTTGCGTAAATGGATGCATGGAATTCATTAAATTTGGGAATGCTTTTTGCACTTACGATTAAAATTTATTGAAAGATGAAAAAAATATTCCTCTTTATACTTTTTGCTTTTTCAATTTCGGCCATTCAGGCGCAGGAAATTAAATGGATGAGCATGAATGAAGCTTTAAAAGCCCAGAAAGAAAATCCAAAGAAAATCTTTGTTGATGCCTACACCACCTGGTGTGGTCCCTGTAAACTTCTGGATAAAAATACTTTTGGCAATAAAGATGTTGCTGAATATATAAACAAGCATTACTACGCTGTAAAATTCAATGCAGAAGGAAATGAAATAATAAACTTTAAGGATAAAGTGTTTAAGAATCCTAATTACGATCCTGAGAGAAAGGGCAGAAATGCAGTTCATCAATTTGCTTTAGCCATGGGGGTGAATGCTTATCCCACGATGGTCTTCTTTGATGAAACCGGCGCATTTTTATCCCCGGTAAAAGGTTATCTAACTCCTGAAAAATTAGAAATCTTTTTAAAAGTATTTGCCACAGATGATTATAAAAAAGTAAAATCTGATGAAGAATGGAAGAAATACCAGGAAGAGTTTGAAGGTACTTTTTCCAGCTAAATTTCAGTTATTTGAGTTTAAAATATATGCTCCCTTTTCGCCGGTGTAGTGGAAAGGGATTTTTTTATGCTCTGCAGTCGCTTTCCATCGATTTACAAAAGAATTATAATTACTTCCGTCTACTACTATTTGCACCGGTGAAAGTTGAACAATAAGCCTTTCCAGGTTTATTTTTGGCGAGTTTCGTAATATTATAATTTCAGGTTGAAAATCAGGGATATTATAATTTCCGGTTGTATCAATTATTAGGCTTAGCTTATTGGAGAGATTCATGATCTCAGGAATTTTCTCCATTCTGACTTTAGTTATTTTTCGTTCTCTTTTATAATCTCCTATATTAAAGTTTTCTATAGAATCTTCGGAAAAAATTGTCAGCATTCGATCATTTTTCATAGTGATGAAAGAGTGCCATGATCTATGAAAAATAACACTTTCAGAATCGGGTATATTTTTTCTGAAATAATATGTTGATACCTGAAAAATAAGAACACAGGTGAGCAGAAAACATATCCGTGTAAATTCTATTTTTTTCAGCAGAAGAAATAGGCTTATAATTAGAAGATAAAGAGAAATGGTTTGAAAATCACTAATCTGAATATTATCAATTACAAAGCTCTCTATTCCTGCAACCCATGCTATAAAATCATTTAACATTCGGAGAATAAAATTGAATACCTCTGTAACAAAAGGGGACAATCCATTAATATAAGCGAGAATAATGATCAGGATGCCCAATGCCAGGATGATTCCTAAAAATGGCAGAATAATAAGGTTGCTTAAAAGAAAAAGTCCCGGAAATTGATGAAAATAATAGAGACTAAGCGGGATCACTCCAATTTGGGCCGCAATACTTACAGCACTTAATTTCCAAAAATAATCTACAAGCTTGAACTTGGGTTTATATAAATTATAAAGCATAGGCTGAAAAAGAATAATGCTGAATACGGCCAGATAGCTTAATTGAAAGCCCACCTGGAATAAATAATAAGGATCAATAAGTAGGAGGACGAAAAGAGAGAGAAAAAGACTATTTAGAACGCTGGTCTTCCTTTTTATTTGCAGCCCAATGGCAATGAACGAAAACATAGTCACTGCTCTCACCACAGAGGCGCTGAGCCCGGTTAAAACCGCAAAGCTCCATAGCAAAAGAATAAGGATAGCTGCTTTTATAAATTTCCCGTATTTGATTCTGTTAAGTCCCCGAAAAAGGAAGTTCAAAATGAATAGTAAAATTCCCACATGGAGACCAGAGATTGCGAGGATGTGAATGGCTCCGGCAGCGGCATAATCTTTATAAAGTTCATTGCTTATTTCCCTTCTTTGTCCCAGGATCAGCGCCTGGAAAACTGCCAGTTCATTTGCGCCAAAATCATGCTCTTTTAAACCTGAAATTAATTCTTCTCTTAAGCTCCAGGAAAAAGATCTTAAACTTTCATCGTCGTTATCCAGGATTTTAATTTTTGGAATGTTGGGATTAATCTGCCGATGTACTTTAAGCTGACCCATATAATTTTTGTAACTAAACTGAAAAGGGTTTAAGGGTGGTTTTATTTCTTCAGGAATCCAGGGAACCAGGATGTGCATCCCAGGCTTTAAATTTGATATTTTACTGGAATCGACTTTTAGGTTTAATAATAACTTTCCGCTAATATCAAGGCTATTTTCCCCGTCCAATAAATTCTCAGTTTTCAGTATAAATCTTTGGGAAAAGGCGGTTGGTTTCAATTCTTCCGAAACTCTAGCTTCTAAAATTAAATTTCCTCTCTCTGCGATATTCTGGTTTATAAAATGCTTTGGCTGATTTTCAGGCATATTGAAATATGCAGTAGAAAATCCCAGGAAAAATAGGAGTAGAAAACAGCTTATTCCGAAGAAGGAATCCGGAAATATTTTCTTTTGAGCTCTGAAGTATGCGATTAGAAATAATAGCAAAATACCTAAACCAGAAATCAGAAGAACGCTGGTTTGTATAGTGGTGTAAAATGCGGAAAGTATTCCTAAGATAAGATAAATGGATAGCCTTAGGAAGATAAATTGGAAATCTTTCAATGATTGATTTTTACCTATTGAAGGTATGAAAAAATCAAATCACCCGGCGGGCCATGACAAAATTATTATACCAGTAATATTCTGATAATGAGGAAATAATTACACCTCTGGAGGTAGAGGAATGAATAAAATAAATACCATCTTTATCTACCTCTATAACTAAACCTACATGATTTATCACTTTTCGATTTTTATTGGTTTCGAAAAATAAAAGGTCCCCAATACTAACTTCTTTTAAATTAAGCCGTTTGCCTTCGAGCGACATTGCTCTGGAAGTTCGGGGCAGCGAAACGCCTTCTTCAAGAAATGAAACGTAGATAAGTCCGGAACAATCCATTCCTTTTTTAGTGGTTCCTCCGTACTTATATTTTGTGCCTTCAAATTTTTTCGCGGTACGAACCACTTTGTAGGCTTTTTTGTCTTCCGGTTCGGCGGCAGGGGTACGCTCATATACCTCGGAAGCTTTTTCTGTTCTATCGGCTTCTTTTTTGGTGGTTACCACTCGTGAACGCGAGGATCCACAGGAGGCAAGAAATAAAATTATAAAGATTAAGCCCAGAAATTTAAATATCGCTTGAGTTCTCATTTTAAATTCTTATAAATCAATTCAGCGGTTTTTTTGCTGGCACCTTTCCCGCCAAGCGTTTTTTCTAACTCGTAGTAATCTTCAAAAATTCTTTTACGATTATCTTCATTCAGGATCTTATGGAGTTCCGTTTTTAAGTCTTTGGTATTAAATTCATTTTGGATCAATTCTTTAACAACCTCTCTATCCATGATCAAATTAACCAAAGAAATATAATTAAGATTAATAATTCTTTTTGCGATATGATAGGAAATAAAACTTCCCTTATAACAAACTACCTCCGGAACCTTAAAAAGAGCAGCTTCTAAAGTAGCCGTCCCCGAAGTGACTAACGCAGCATGGGATATGCTTAGTACATCATAGGTCTTGTTCATGATAAGGCTTACGTTGGATTTTTTAATAAAATTCTGATAAAATTCTTTATCCTGACTGGGTGCTCCTGCAATCACAAATTGATATTCTTTAAATGCTGAAGTTACACTCAACATTATATTTAGCATCTTTTCAATTTCCTGTTTTCGGCTGCCGGGAAGCAACGCAATTACCGGACGATGGTCTAAACCATGATTTTTTCTAAAAGAATCTATATCTACAGGGGAACGATTATCAATGGCATCCAATAAGGGATGGCCCACAAAATGAACCGGAAAATCGTGTTTATCATTGTAAAAATCATGCTCAAAGGGAAGGATCACGTACATTTCATCTACATCCCTTTTAATCTTTTTGATCCTATTTTCCTTCCAGGCCCATATTTGGGGAGAGATGTAATAATTAGTCCTGTATCCTTTTTTCTTTGCCCATTCAGCAATTCTCATATTGAAGCCGGGATAATCCACAAAAATGATCACATCTGGATTATAATTTTCAATGTCCTCTTTACAGAATTTAATGTTTCTGAAAATAGTTCTAAGGTTCATGATCACTTCAGAGAAGCCCATAAATGCCAGCTCCCTGTAATGTTTTACCAGCGTACCACCCTGATTTTCCATAAGATCGCCACCCCAGAATCGAAAATCTGATTCCTTGTCCACTTCTTTTAAAGCTTTCATCAGGTTAGAAGCGTGTAAATCCCCGGAAGCTTCGCCTGCAATAATATAATACTTCATCTTAAAAGAATTTGAAAATGGCTACGGCCACGGCTATGCATACAGTCGCCAGTAAAACGCCACGAGCATGATAATTTTGTTTCTTTTTCAGGAAAACAAAAAATGGTAAAAAATTTAAAACAGCGCCAAGCGCTATAATTTTTCCCAAATAATCATTTGCCACCGCATTCTCGAGGGTTTTATCCAGATCTGCATTAGAAAATAAGGTGACGTACAATATCACGCCTGCAATATTTGCTGCGATACCGGTTAAAAATCCTGTAAAGAGATTTTGCTTAATCATTGAGGGGCCAGCTGCTTAGATCTTTTATAAATTGGTGTGCGGTAAGGTCAAATTGTACTGGAACCACAGAGACATAACCTTCTTCCAAAGCTTTTTCATCGGTATCTTCACCTTCATCTTTATTTACAAATTTTCCGGTAAGCCAGTAATATTCGCGACCCTGCGGATTTGTTCTTTTATCGAACTCTTCTTCCCAGTGTGCATTGGCCTGTCTGCAAACCTTGATTCCCTTTATTTCAGATTCCTTCAATTTTGGGATGTTTACATTAAGAACTACTCCCAGGGGTAACCCATTCTTTAAGACATTCCTGGTAATTGTCTTTATAAATTTTCTTGTCGGTTCAAAATCGGCATTAAGAGAATAATCCAAAAGTGAAAATCCAATTGCAGGAATACCTTCAATTCCAGCTTCTACAGCCGCACTCATAGTTCCGGAATATATTACATTGATAGAGGAGTTAGAGCCATGGTTAATCCCGCTTACACAAAGATCAGGTTTCCTATGCAGTATTTCCTGTGTGGCTATTTTTACACAATCGGCTGGTGTGCCGGAACAACTATATTCTTTATGTTTATAGGTTTCTTTTATTGTAACCTGTTCGCAAAAAAGGGTGTCGCTAATGGTTATCGCGTGCCCCATTCCACTTTGGGGACTATCTGGGGCAACCACGATTACATCTCCCAGTTCTTTCATCACTTCTACCAGGGTTCTTATTCCGGGAGCAGTAATGCCATCATCATTAGTAACCAGGATAAGCGGTTTTTCTTTATTCATGCATCGTTATTTGGTTCTGCTAAAATAAGAATTTAAATAAGGAAAGCTTATATTAGTGCATTCACAAATTAGTGCGGGTTATATAACTTATTGGCACAGTTTTTACTATAATTATGGTAACCATACAATGACGAAATTAAAACGAAATATGAAAAGGAATTTTAAAATTTTAGCGGTTGTTCTTTTAATGGCTGCAGCTTCCTGTAGTTTTACTACGAAGAAGTTTGAAGATCCTAATAAAGATAAACTTCTTATAGATTTAATTACTTATGTCCTAAATCAGGGGCATTATGAAGCTAAAGATATCAATGACAGTTTTTCAGCCAGTGTCTATGAAGGATACCTGGAAGGTCTAGATCCTTCCAAGCGTTTCTTTTATGAAAAGGATATTGAGGAATTTAACGCTTATAAAGAAAAGCTGGATGATCAAATAAAAGATAAGAATATAGATTTCTTTAATCTTACCTATGCCCGACTGGGAAAACGTATGGAAGAGACCAGGTCGCTTTATAAAGAGATACTTTCAAAACCATTTGATTTTACTGAAGAGGAAAAGATTAATACTTCTTATGATAGTCTGGATTATGTTTCTTCCAAAGATGAAATGAGAAAAAGATGGAAAGAGCAGTTGAAATTCAATACGCTAATCACGTATTACGATCTTAAACAGGAAGAAAAGACTAAAAAAGAAGAGGATGCTTCTTATGAAATGAAAAGCGATGTCGAACTTGAGAAAGAGGCTAGGGAAACTACACTTTCTAATATAGACCGATATTACGATTTTACTGATGACCTGGAAAGAGAAGATTATTTTTCGGTATATATCAACGCGATCGTAGAAGAATTTGATCCGCATACATTCTATTTTGCTCCTCAGGATAAAGATAGATTTGATATCGCCATGTCCGGTAAGCTCGAAGGTATTGGTGCCCGTTTAATAAAGGATAGCGATGATATTACGATTACGGAAGTCATCTCAGGTGGACCTGCCTGGAGAAGTGATGAAATTTCAGAAGGTGATGTAATTCTTAAAGTGAAGCAGGAAGGTGAAAAAGAAGCGGTGAGTATTGTAGGAATGAGGCTGGATGATGCTGTAGATCTTATTAAAGGCCCTAAGGATACTAAAGTTACGCTTACTGTACGTAAAAAAGTAATGGGGAATATTGAAGAAATTACGTTGGTGCGTGATGTCATTGAAATCGAAGAAACTTATGCAAAAACTTCTATGGTTAAAAAGGATGATAGAAAATTTGGCGTGATCAACCTGCCTAAGTTTTATTTCGATATGGAAGATTATAATAAGAGAAATGCAGCTTCAGATATCAAAGAAGATATTATTAAATTGAAAAAAGAAGGAATGGAAGGCCTTGTTCTGGACCTTAGAAATAATGGTGGAGGTTCTTTGAAAACTGTGGTGGATATCGCCGGGATGTTTATTGAAGAAGGCCCTATAGTGCAGGTGAAATCTAATGGATCCCGTAAAGAAGTTTTAAAAGATGAAGATCCACAAGTGTTGTGGGATGGACCTTTAGTTATTCTGGTGAATGAATTATCTGCTTCAGCTTCTGAAATTTTAGCAGCTGCGATGCAGGATTATAAAAGAGCTATTATTATTGGTAGTAAACAAACCTATGGTAAAGGAACAGTTCAGAATGTTATAGACCTAAACAGATGGCTTAGAAATAATGATATGGGAGACATGGGAGCCCTTAAGATCACCACTCAGAAATTTTACCGTGTAAATGGGGGATCAACTCAGCTTGAAGGAGTGAAAAGTGATGTAGTGGTTCCAGATAGGTATAGCTTTGTAGATATCGGGGAAAAAGATCAGGAAAATCCGCTTCCATGGGACAAGATCGATGCGGCAGATTATGACATTTGGGATGGCTATGTAGGATATGACGAAGCGATTGAAGCAAGTAAAAGCAGAATGGATTCTAACCCTCAGTTAAAGCTTATAGAAGAGAATGCCAAATGGGTAAAGACTCAAAGTGATGATAATAGTTATTCTCTAAACTATACTGAATATGCCGAAGAAGCTGAAAAGAATAAAGAAATGGCTAAACAATTTGAAGCCATTAAAGATTATAAAACGAATCTCACTTATAATTCCCTTCCTTATGAAGAGCAGCTTTTCGTAACAGATACTATTCTGAAAGAAAAGAGACAGAGATGGCATGAAAGCCTCAGCAAAGATGTTTATATCGAAGAGGCGATCAACGTGCTTTCAGATATGAAAATGAATAATATCACAAGAAATAAACTTGCTGATAATTCAAAAAAGAAAGTGAAGGATTAAAAGGAATTCAATAAATTAAAACCCGGAATTAAGCTTCCGGGTTTTTTTATGATTCAGATTATTTCAAGAAAATATATCTATCCGGTGATCATACTTTTAGTCGCAGCGATTCTATTAATGGCAGAACAATGCGCTTAATAAGAGAGCCTGTCTGAATCCAGTTTAATAAAAATAAACAGTAAGATTGTAAAGCCCCAGAGTCCGGAGCCGCCATAACTAAAGAAAGGTAAAGGAATTCCGACGGTAGGAAAAACACCTATTACCATCCCAATGTTTACCAGGAAGTGTATAAAAAGTATACCGATTACCGAGTAGCCGTAAACCCGGTAGAATTGATTGCGTTGTCTTTCTGCCAGGACGATCAGTCTTAAGAGGAGAAGCACAAAAAGAATAACTACCATCGCGCTACCCAGGAATCCCCACTCTTCCCCTACCGTACTGAAGATATAATCGGTATGTTGTTCCGGGACAAAGTGTCCTTTTGTTTGAGTGCCCTCAGTCCAGCCTTTTCCGAACCAGCCACCGCTTCCAATAGCGATTTCACTTTGATTGGTATTATACCCAATGCCCCTGGAATCTACTTCTTTTCCTAAAACAATATTGAACCGGTCCCTGTGCCTTTGTTCAAATACATTTTCAAAAATATAATTTACCGAAAAGCTCAGACCTATAGAAATTATAATGAAAAGTGTGATTAAAATCCTGCCAGGACGTTTTTTTCGTTTTCTGAAGAAAATAAGCAGGCCAATCGCCATAACCGCAGCACTTACCCATAATGGCCCCGCAATTAAAGTAAAAATGAATACGCCTACTGCAGATAATCCTGTAACGAGGTAAAAGCCGGATAATCCTTCTCTATATAAAGGGAAAAAGAATGCTGCATATACCAGGGCGCTACCGGGATCTGGTTGGGGTATGATTAGTAATGCAGGAACTGCAATTATTATAAAAGCTTTAATCTGGTGATCTAAACGTCTAATATTAGTTTGAATATCACTTAAATATTTCGCCAGCGCCAGCGCCGTGGCAAACTTGGCAAATTCTGAAGGTTGTAACCCAAAAGCGCCAAAAGAATACCAGGAAGTAGCTCCCGAAATCGTTTTACCAAAAACAAACAATCCTGCCAGGGAGAGCAGGGAGATAATATAGATAATACTGGAAAAACGTTGGTAGAATTTTGCCTCTACAGAAAGAACGATGATTATAAGGAAAATGCTTAATCCAATAAACAGGGCTTGTTTTCCGTAAGGCTGACTCAGATCAAAATAGGATCCGGTATTACTGCCAAGAGAGGCGGAGTAGATATTGGCCCAGCCAAAACAAATGAGAATTAAATAGATAAAGATGCTAATCCAGTCAAATCCGGCTGCGCTGCTCTTGCTCATTTACTGATTTATTCGGAAAGGTTCTCCACTTAGTGGTTTTGCATATTCATCTTCAAGACTATGGCTGAGTATCCAGTCTTCCATATCGGTTCTTGTGATGGTTCCTTTGATATATTTTTCAATCATTAAACTGGCAATCCTGCCGGCATAGCGGCCTCCCCAATATCCATTTTCCACAAAAACAGCGATCGCAATTTTTGGATTGTCCACCGGCGCGAAAGCCACAAAGATAGAATGGTCTGTAAGTTGTACCCGTTTTCCATCTATTTTGGTGAAGTTTTCAGCGGTACCGGTTTTTCCGGCAATTTCAATATCCGGGATTCTTAAGGCAGATGCTGTCCCGCTTTTATATACTTCATGCATCCCTTCCACTACCGGATCAAAATGCCGGGTTTCAACCGTCGTATAATTCTTTTCAGTGAATTTTTCATCTTTGATAGGCTGCCCATTTACTTCCTTTAAAATATGGGGAGTGTAATACCAGCCTTTATTTCCAATGGTGGCAGCCATATTCGCTAATTGTATAGGCGTCATTAAAACTTCACCCTGCCCAATTGCATTAGATATGGTTGCTGTTGCATACCATTTATATGTAGGATAATTGTATATCTGATTGTAATAATTGGCATTGGGAATTTTTCCGGGTCTTCCTGTTTCAAGATCTGACCCCAGAAAATCCCCCAGTCCAAAACTTTTTAAATGGGCATTCCAGGTATCCATACCTTCCTGTGGAGTAGGATATTTTTCTATAATGCGTCTATAAACATTGGCAAAATAAGCATTACAAGATTGGGCGATGCCTGGAATCATATCCAAAGGACTCCTGTGCGCATGGCAACCCAGTTTTCTTCCTCTTCCGTAGGTATAGCCGTGGTTACATGAGAATTTATCATCTGTATCCACAATTCCTTCCTGAAGTCCTATTAAGGCATTCAAAGTTTTAAAAGGTGAGCCGGGAGGATATTCAGCAAGCAGGCCTCTATCATATAAAGGTCTGGCAATAGTATCGTAATATAATTCAGTAAAATTGGGAGATCGCTGTCGTCCCACAAGTTTTGCAGGATCGTAGGTTGGAGCTGTGATCAAAGCGAGGATCTCTCCACTCCCAGGTTCAAGTGCCACAATACCACCTCTTTTATTTTCCATTAACTGTTGTCCATATTCCTGCAGGGCAGCATCTATGGTAATAGTTATATCTTTTCCTTTTTCAGGCAGCGTGTCGTAAATTCCTTCTTTATAAGCTCCAATATCTCTGTTGAACCTGTCTTTCTGAATATATTTTACTCCTTTTACTCCCCGAAGTAGTTCTTCATAATAACTTTCTACACCGGCACGACCAATAAGGTCCCCCGAAATGTAGTACGGATTTTCATTTACTTTTTTCTGGTTTACCTCGGCAATATATCCAAGCACATTGGCACTATGGTCCACCTGATAATCCCTAAGAGATCTCTTCTGAATATAAAAGCCTTCGTAATTTCTCATTTTCTCCTGAAGAATCGCATATTCACTTTTGGTCAATTGCGGAATTACCACTGAAGGTAACATAGGCGAATAAATTCTTGCCTTATCCAGCTTCTTTTCGAGATCTTCCCTGGATAGGTTTAATATATTGCAGAATTCAGTAGTGTCAAAAGGCTTTAGGTTGCGCGGAATCACCATCACATCATATGATGGCTGATTGGAAACCATTAATTCACCATTCCTGTCATAAATATATCCTCTTTGCGGATAATCATAAATAACCTTAATTGCATTATCCTGAGAGCGGATGGCCAGCGAAGTATCCACTATCTGTAGGTAAAATAGTCTTCCAATAAAAAGTATACCTGTAGTTAATATGGTTATGTAGAGTAAAACTTTTCTCATCGGTATTTCTTACTGAATAGCGTAAGGCTTAAAAGGATTAGGATTATAGTGAATATACTGGAAAATAATGTTTTTTTCAGTATTAAAATTATATGATTTAAACTGAACATTTCCAAAGAAAATAATACAAAATGATGGATAAGCACCATTAAAAATATATAACTCAATTTTGCTCCAAAAGGAGTATGGGCAAGCCTGATATTTTGGTGGTCATAACTAATTCCAAATGAGAACCGAAGTAAATTAGGTCTTACGAAAGCAGCTACAAGGCACGCCGCCGCATTTATTCCGCCACTATCTTCAAAAATATCTATACTAATTCCTAAAAGGAACGAGAGAAAAAGGAAAAGACTTTGATTTCCGGAAAAAGGGTAAAGTAATATGAACAGAACGTACAAATACGGATTTATATATCCTGCAAAATTGATGTTGTTCAAAATGAGCACCTGTAAAAATACCAGGATAATAAAGCGGGTGATATTTGATAATAGCTTACTATTCATTTGGCGTTTCCTGTAATTTCTCTACAGCCTCCTTATTCACATTCTCAATCACATACACGTATCCAATATTCGTCATGTCATTAAATAATTTGATATTGATAGTATAGTAACTTTGCGTTTGATCCAGGCTAAAATCTTCGATACTTCCTATGGGTAATCCTTTTGGAAAGATCAACGAGCGGCCTCCCGTGATTATTGTATCACCTTTTTTGAGGGGTGCCTGCCTGGGCACATCAATAAGTTGAACGATATTTGGATCTTTTCCGTCCCATACCAAACTTCCAAAATGGTTGGTGTTGCTTAACTGTGCATTAATCCTCGACCTGCTGTTTAAAATAGAGATCACCCGCGAATATTCATCATTTACGCGGTCTACGATCCCCACAATTCCCTTGCTGGTAATTACCCCATATTCCGGCTTAATTCCAGAATTTGCCCCACGGTTTAAGGTGAGATAATTGTCTATTTTGGCGAAATTATTGTTTATCACCCTGGCAGTTCGAAATAGATAATCTCCTTCAAAAGAGGTACTGTCTAATTGCTTATTGATGGTTATGCTATCATTAATATTAGAAATGATATTTCGCAATTTATTGTTCTCTTCAAGAAGCCGTTCATTATATTCATCTAAATGAAGATAGGTATTGATATTATTGGACCAGGAATAAATTCCGCCGGAAACGAAATTAGCAGAGCTTATAAATCGGCTTTTTTGAAAAGCATGATTTTGAACGGTTAAAAAAATAGATACAGCAAGCAGGATTAAGAATAAAATTGAATTCTTATTCCTTATAAGAAAATTGAAAATCTGCTGCATAAATTAAGCTTCTCCTACTTGATCAAAATTCCTTTGTATCTGTTCAATGTTTTCAAGGTGATTCCTGTTCCACGTACTACCGCTCTTAGAGGGTCTTCTGCGATATAAACCGGAAGATCTGTTTTTTGAGATAAACGTTTATCCAGTCCTCTAAGCATTGAACCACCACCAGCAAGATAAATACCCGTATTATAGATATCGGCAGCTAGTTCCGGGGGAGTTTGGGATAAAGTTTCCATTACCGCATCCTCAATTCTTAAAATCGATTTATCAAGTGCTTTTGCGATCTCGCGATAAGAAATATTTACCTGTTTTGGTTTCCCTGTTAAAAGATCCCTACCCTGAACGCTCATTTCTTCTGGCGGAACTTCCAAATCTTCAGTTGCTGCACCAATCTGGATTTTTATTTTTTCCGCAGTACGTTCTCCTACATAAAGATTATGTTGGGTACGCATATAATACACGATATCATTGGTGAAAACATCACCTGCAATTTTTACCGATTTATCACAAACAATTCCACCTAAAGCAATTACGGCAATCTCGGTGGTACCACCCCCTATATCCACAATCATATTCCCTTTTGGCTGCATAATATCCACGCCAATACCAATTGCAGCGGCCATAGGTTCGTGGATAAGATAAACCTCTTTTCCGTTTACCCTTTCAGCACTTTCCTTAACGGCACGCATCTCCACCTCGGTAATACCGGAAGGGATACAAATAACCATTCTCAAGGCCGGTGTGAACAATTTCTTTTTTAACGCCGGGATTTCCTTAATAAACATGGTGAGCATCTTCTCACTGGCATCAAAATCTGCAATTACACCATCTTTTAAAGGACGTATGGTTTTGATGTTCTCATGGGTTTTTCCCTGCATCATGGCCGCTTCTTTCCCCACGGCGGTTATTTTCCCGGAAGTCCTGTCCCGGGCGACTATAGAGGGGCTGTCTACAACTACTTTATCGTTGTGGATTATCAGGGTGTTTGCTGTACCTAAGTCAATTGCAATTTCTTCAATGAGAAAGTCAAAAAATCCCATAGTGTATTATAAGTATTGAGGTTTGGGTAAATGTACTAAATTTAATGTTTAAAATGGCGCGTTCCTGTCATCACCATTGCGATATTATTTGCATTACAATAATCGATACTCAACTGGTCTTTTATAGATCCTCCAGGCTGAATTACCGCAGTGATTCCTGAATTTCCGGCAATCTCCACACAATCGGGGAAAGGGAAAAATGCATCACTGGCCATTACAGCGCCATTTAGGTCAAAATCAAACGAGCGGGCTTTTTCAATACTCTGGGTAAGAGCATCTACGCGTGATGTTTGTCCTGTCCCACTTGCACAAAGTTGTTTATTCTTGGCCAGTACTATTGTATTGGATTTTGTATGCTTGCAGATCTTCGAAGCAAATATCATGTCAGATAACTCCTCATCGGTAGGTTTATTATCTGTGGCCTGCTTCAACTCTTCCTGAGAGTCGGTTTTTAGATCTTTGTCCTGAACCAAAACACCATTTAGACAGGTTCTTATTTGGTTTTTTGGAAGTTCTATGTCTTTCTGAACAAGGAGAATCCTGTTTTTCTTTCCTTTTAAAATTTCCAAAGCTTTTTCTGAAAAGGACGGAGCGATCACCACTTCGCAAAAAAGTTTGTGGATTTCTTCAGCAGTTTCGGCATCTATTTCTACATTACTAATCAGGATTCCGCCAAAAGCTGAAACCGGATCTCCGGCCAGGGCATCTATATAAGCCTGTTTAATAGTTTTGCGTTGAGCGAGTCCGCAGGCGTTATTATGTTTAAGAATTGCAAAGGTTGGGTTTTCTTCTTTAAATTCATTCATCAAATTCACGGCAGCATCTACATCCAGAAGATTGTTATAGGAAAGTTCTTTTCCGTGAAGCTTGTCAAAAATAGCTTCGAAATCTCCGTAAAAAGTTCCTTTCTGATGGGGATTTTCACCATATCTCAATTCTTTTCCTTTTAATTCACTTTGTTTAAATGAATTTACTTCAGCCTCAGCATTGAAATAATTAAAGATCGCAGCGTCATAATGAGAAGAAATATTAAAAGCTTTAGTAGCGAATCTTTTTCTATCGGAAATATTTGTCTCTCCGTTTTTCTCATTCAGAAGGTCAAGAAATTCCTGGTAATCGTCTACTGAAGAAACACAGGTGACATCTTTAAAGTTTTTAGCTGCGGCCCGGATAAGGGAAATCCCGCCAATATCAATCTTTTCAATTATATCCTGTTCAGACGCTCCTGAAGCCACGGTTTTTTCAAATGGGTAAAGATCTACAATCACAATGTCTATCTGCGGAATTTCATATTGCTCCAGTTCCTTTACATCACCTTCATGATCCTGACGGTTTAAGATTCCTCCAAAAACTTTAGGGTGAAGGGTTTTTACTCTTCCGCCTAAAATAGAAGGATAGGAAGTTACATCTTCCACCGGGATTACCTCGATTCCAAGATCTCTTATAAACTTTTCGGTTCCTCCTGTAGAATAAATCCTGATTCCCAGATCATCAAGCTTTTTTACGATAGGTTCTAAGCCATCTTTACTGAAAACTGAAATTAAAGCAGATTTTGCTTGTTTTAATTCGCTCATTGTGTTGTGTTTGTTAAAGCTGCAAAAGTAATTAATTAAGCCAAAAATTAGAAAGTAGAAGTAATGAAATATCCATAAATTTTGTAACGAAAAATTCCTTTGTGCGTCCTATCTTTAAAATGTCCAAAAACAGCTGATTATTATACCATGCTAATTTATTTACGCGTACTCAAAGAGAGTTTTAATTTTGCGTTAAGCGCTCTTAAAAACAACCGGTTAAGGACTTTCCTTTCTTTATTGGGTGTGACTATTGGTATATTTTCGATTATTGCCGTTTTGGCTGCGGTAGATTCTCTTCAAAAAGATATTAAAGGGAGCCTTAGTGCCCTGGATAATAGTACCATTATTTTAATGAGATTTAATTTTGGCCCCTCCGATATCCCCCGCTGGAAGCGGGAACAGTTCCCAGATGTAACTTATGAAGAATATCAGAGCCTGAAAAAAACTATGCCCAATCTTGAGGCTATTAGTTTTGCGTTGGGAATTCCTGGTGGAGCTTCCTTAAAATATCGGGATGTGACGAGTGCCGGCGTGGATGTGGGTGCAGTAACTCATGAATATTACGATATTGAAGCCTTTGAGCTGGAAAATGGTCGTTTCTTTAATGAGCCCGAAGCTGTTAGTGGTTCTCCAGTAATTATTTTAGGTCATGAAGTTGCCAGTAATTTATTTGGTTCCAGTAATCCCATGGGAAAAGAAATCAGGGTATTTGGAAGAAAAGCCACGGTGATAGGAGTTATGAAAAAGCAAGGTCAGTCTTTATTCGGAAATTCCCGGGATGGCCAGGCTTTTGTGCCGGCGAATTTTGCGCGAAGGGTTTATGGGACTACAAAAGGAACAGTTTTTCCCCAAATAGTGCTTAAGCCTGAAGAAGGAGTAGATGACGAGGAATTTATTGCAATTTTGGAACAGCAATTAAGAAATATGCGTGGGGTGAAACCTGGTGAGATCAATAATTTCTTCGTCAATCAGTTGAAGGGCTTTACAGATTTAATTGATAATATTACCGGGCAGTTGAATATTATTGGTTTGGTAATAAGTGGATTTTCACTTCTGGTAGGAGGTTTTGGAATTGCCAATATCATGTTTGTAAGTGTAAAAGAGCGAACCAATCTCATTGGGATCCAAAAGTCCCTGGGAGCCAAGAACAAATTTATTCTCTCACAATTTCTTTTTGAAGCAATTATTCTTTCTGTTATTGGCGGACTCGTGGGACTATTTATTGTCTGGCTGGTATCTATAGTGGCCTCACAATTCACAGGTGATTTTGAATTTGTACTCTCTCCATTTAATATATTTATAGGAACGGCAGTTTCAGCAATGATAGGTTTAATTTCCGGTATTATTCCTGCGATCTCCGCCTCCAAATTAGATCCTGTGGAAGCGATTAGAACTGGAATGTAAAAATCTCGTTAAAACTAATTAAGTTTCCTGCCTATATTTCCTTAAAATATTTTAAAAAGCATTAAAGTTAGTTAAATGCCTAATTTTAAATTGTTGGCTTGCATATATTTAAGCCAAAATGATTCGAAAATGGGGAATGAAATAGAAAAGGATTATGCGTCATCAGTGATACAATTAATAGGATTTTTTATCATCTTATTTTTGATCATTGCATTTCAAGGCTAAAAAGATAGGAGCTTATAAGTTAAAACTTACCTACGCGCTATAAACTAAAAAAGCCTCGAACTTTTCGAGGCTTTTTTAATTTAGAAATGAATCTGCTATAAAATTTCAGCAACTTTTGCATTAACCCATTCGAGGAAAAGTTCATCCTCGTGGGAAAAGGGGTCATCGGTATGACTATCTATATCTATCTGGCCAATGTTTTCTCCATTCTTAAAAAGTGGAATCACAATTTCAGCCTTAACATGAATACTGCAGGCGATGTAGTTGTTTTGAGCTTTTACATCTGGTACCACAAAATTTTTATTCGAAACGGCAACCTGTCCGCAAATACCCTTACCAAAAGGAATGATTTCGTGATCGGTAGGTTCACCGGCAAATGATTTCAATTTTAATTCCTCCTTATCTCCATTCTTAAAATAGAAACCCACCCAATCATAATAAGGAATGGTGGATTCCAGTAACTCACATACCTCCGTAAGCCTTTTGTCTACACTAGCATCCTGGTTTTTAAGAATTTTTTCTACCTGCGGCTTTAATTTTTGAAATGGCATATTAACAATATTTAGTGCAAAAGTATTCAATTTCTAATGTAATACGAGTACTTCATTTCTATAAATTTGTTAAAAACAAACCTTCTATTTGCTTAGTTTAATTAGAAAATACCGACTAGTTCTTCGCTTTATTTTCATTTTTCTGGGCAGTTATTTTCTATTCTCAAGCCTTTATAACGGATTTCTAATATTATATGATACAGAAAATCCTGAGCCCGATCCTCTTACGCAACTTGTTGCACGCCAAAGCGGAAGCCTGATGCAGGGATTTGGCTATGAAAATGTAGAGGTGGTAATGCATTATACAGGTTTATCTATGAAACTCATGGTAGATGACTATTTCCTGGCTGGAATTGTGGAAGGTTGCAATTCAGCCAGTATAATCATCCTTTTTACTTCCTTTGTGCTTGCCTTTTTTGGAAAACCGGTTTCGACTTTTCTTTTCATTTTTGCCGGTTCGGTTATAATATATGGCACTAATTTGTTGAGAATTGTAGTGCTTGCCGTAAGTATATATGAATATCCGCAATACTCCGGTGTTATGCACTCCATATTTTTTCCTCTGGCTATTTATGGAACCGTATTTCTCCTATGGTTAATTTGGATTAGAATTTACTCGGGATGGAAAAAAAATTAGATAAGAAAAGGTATCGGGTATTTCAGATTGGTATTCTAATCCTTATGTTGGCTGCAATTCGTTTTTTTGAAGAGGATATTTTTTATGACCCCCTCATTGTTTTCTTTAAATCAGATTATTTGTTAGGAATAATCCCGCCAATGAATATGGCTGAACTTATGATTAACCTCACCATAAGATATTTTTTGAATACGGGCATTTCTCTGGCCATAATTTATTTAAGCTTTAAAGATGCCGGGATTCTTAAATTTTCAACCATTTTATATAGTATTCTTTATGTACTGGCAACCTTCATATTTATATTTTTAGTGCTCAACATGGAAAAGGAACATTATCTGGCACTCTTTTATGTTAGAAGATTTTTAATTCATCCATTATTTTTACTGATACTTTTGCCAGCATTTTACTATTATAAACTAAAAGAGCATAATTGAGGCTGAATATTTTAGTAGAAGAGGAATATTAGAACTCCTACGATTATTGAAAGATTATTCCCAAAAACTGAAATTCTTTCAGGCTGTTTTAGACTATTTTTGCTTATTAAAATATCAGTAAAAGTATCTTAATACGCTGATATTTAAAAAATTTGTATTTTTGTAACGGTGAAAAAAGCTTTTAAATATATCATCTCTTTGAGTATGGCCCTTCTGGTGATGTTGTCTACCATGTCTTTTACGGTAGATAAACATTTCTGCGGAAGCCAGCTTGTAGATAAAGCTGTTTTTTCAAAAGCTAAAACCTGCGGCATGCAAATGAACGCAGAGACTGAAGATCACTGCTGTACCAATGAAAAAATTTCAGTGGAAGGTCAGGATGAATTAAAAATCTCTTTTGATTCTATCGATTTTCATCAGCAACTTTTTATAACCACTTTCACCTTTACTTATTTTGAACTGTTTGAAACCTTACCAAAACAGTCCATTCCTTTTAAAGATTATTCTCCTCCTTTGATCGTGAGCGATATACAGCTCGAAGATCAGGTTTTCCTTATTTGATTATTGAATTTTAGACACTTACCGGTTCATTTCTGAATCCGGCATTAGCCCTGTTTCTATAACTGGCTTTGAATTGATTCTAAAAATTTGATAATTAAATAGATATGCTGAATAAAAGCATTAAATTCTTAATAGAAAATAAACTTGTAGCGGTAATCCTGCTGGTACTTTTTGTGGGCTGGGGTATAGTAAATTCGCCGTTTAACTGGAATACCGGTTTTTTACCTACAGATCCTGTCGCGGTAGACGCGATTCCCGATATTGGTGAAAACCAGCAGATTGTTTTTACCAAATGGGCAGGACGCTCTCCCCAGGATATTGAAGATCAGATTACTTATCCGCTTACAACTTCCCTGCTTGGAATTCCCGGCGTTAAGACCATTCGTAGTTCTTCCATGTTTGGTTTTTCCAGTATCTATATCATTTTTGAAGAAGATATCGAATTCTATTGGAGCCGAAGCCGGATCCTGGAAAAACTGAATTCCCTTCCAGCCAATCTTTTGCCTGAGGGTGTGAATCCGGCATTGGGGCCAGATGCTACCGGGCTGGGTCAAATTTTCTGGTACACCTTGGAAGGTCGGGATAAAGAGGGTAATGTCACCGGCGGTTGGGATCTGCATGAATTGAGGAGTATTCAGGATTATTACGTGAAATATGCTCTTTCCGGTGCCAGTGGTGTTTCAGAAGTTGCTTCTATTGGAGGTTATGTTCAGGAATACCAGATCGATGTGAATCCTGAACTTATGCGCCAGTATAATATAGGGCTCAGCGAAGTGGTTATGGCTGTAAAGGAAAGTAACCGCGATATAGGAGCCCAAACCCTGGAGATCAATAATGCTGAATATCTGGTACGAGGGCTTGGGTATGTAAAATCTGTAGAAGATATAGAGAATGCCGTGATAACTTCAGAAGATTTTACTTCCCTGAGGATTAAAGACATCGCAAAGGTTGTTTTAGGTCCTGCCCAAAGAAGGGGGATACTGGATAAAGAAGGTGCAGAGGTTGTAGGTGGAGTCGTGGTAGCGCGTTATGGCGCAAATCCGCTGGAAGTAATTAATAATGTGAAAGATCAGATCGATGAGATCAGTGGCGGACTTCCCTCTAAAACTCTGGAAGACGGGACCGTTTCACAGGTAACGATCGTGCCTTTCTACGACAGGACAGAACTTATTCAGGAAACATTAGGCACCCTGAATGAAGCGCTCACCATGGAAATTCTTATCACAATCCTGGTGATCATTGTTATGGTTTATAATCTGCGAGCTTCCGTGTTAATCTCCGGATTGTTACCCGTGGCAGTGCTGATGGTCTTCATTTCCATGAAGCTTTTCAATGTTCCTGCTAATATTGTGGCTTTATCGGGAATTGCCATTGCTATTGGTACCATGGTGGATGTGGGTGTTATTTTATCTGAAAACATACTGCGGCATTTAGAGGAGCTTAGTACCGATGAAAAAGGCAATAAATTACCGATAAATGCGGTGGTTTATAATGCTACTTCTGAAGTTTCCGGAGCGATATTAACCGCGGTGCTAACTACGATCATTAGTTTTATTCCGGTCTTTACCATGGTTGGGGCAGAAGGAAAACTTTTTAGGCCCCTCGCTTTTACAAAAACCATGGCATTAACGGCTTCGTTAATTGTGGCCCTGTTCCTTATTCCTCCATTTGCCGCTACTTTCTTTAAAAAACGGACTGCAAAGACGAGTGTTGGTTATATAATAAATAGCATCCTCATTCTGGCAGGGATTACGGCAATGATCTTCGGTTATTTTACAGGGATCCTACTCATAGCTTTTGGAGTTACGGGTGTTTTATTGCTTCAGAAAAAGATCAGTCCTAAGCGTGCAAATCTTATCAATATCATTATTTCATCTTTTGCGATCGTTTTCTTACTGGCAGAATACTGGAGGCCATTAGGTTTTGACCGAAGTATTTTCATGAACCTGATATTTGTGGGACTTATCGCTTTTGGATTGCTGGCCCTTTTTGCAATTTTCAGAAAATATTATACCCGAATATTAAACTGGGCCCTGGCCCATAAAATTCTGTTTTTATCGGTGCCAACGCTTATTGTAATCTTTGGCTTCCTGATAATGAGGAATACCGGGAAAGAGTTTATGCCCTCACTAAATGAAGGTTCTTTCCTTTTAATGCCTACTTCGATGCCACATGCGGGAGTGGAGGAAAACAAACGCGTTTTGCAACAACTGGATATGGCCGTAGCCAGTATTCCTGAAATTAAAACCGTGGTGGGAAAAGCCGGACGAACCGAATCTGCCCTGGATCCTGCGCCACTTATGATGTATGAAAATATTATTCAGTATAAATCTGAATATATGCGGAATGCGGAAGGTGAACGCCAGCGGTACAAAGTAAATGAAGACGGTTTATTTATGCTGAAGAACGGCAAACTGGCTTTAAATCCAAATACCGAAGTAGATGACGACTCGAATTATGAGGAAACTAAATTAGTTTCAGCTCCACTTAACCTGAAACATGAAGAATTGATCGCAAATGAAGATGGGGAATTTTTCAGAAACTGGAGGCCGAATATTCAATCTCCTGATGATATCTGGAATGAGATCGTAAAGGTCACCAAGCTGCCAGGAGTGACTTCGGCACCAAAATTACAACCTATAGAAACCCGCCTGGTGATGCTTCAAACAGGTATGCGTGCGCCTATGGGAATCAAAGTGAAAGGGGAGAACCTGCAACAAATCGAAGCTTTTGGATTAAAACTGGAAGAGATCTTAAAGGAGGCTGAAGGGGTGAAAGATGAAGCTGTTTTTGCTGACAGGATCGTAGGGAAACCGTATTTGTTGATCGATATCAAACGTGACCGACTGGCGAGATACGGGGTTTCCATAGAAGATGTACAACAAATTCTGGAAGTAGCCGTAGGTGGAATGCAAATTTCTCAGACTGTTGAAGGCAGGGAACGATATGGGGTAAGAGTACGTTACCCTCGCGAACTAAGGGCGAACCCGGAAGATATTAAGAGCATTTATGTGCCGGTAGAAGATGGAAGCCCGGTACCGCTTAGCGAATTGGTAGAGATAAGATATGAGCAGGGCCCGCAGGTTATCAAAAGTGAAGATACCTTTTTAATAGGTTATGTATTGTTTGATAAAATTGACGGATATGCTGAGGTAAATGTGGTGGAAAATGCCCAGGCCCTTATTCAGGAAAAAATAGATTCCGGTGAACTGGTGGTACCTGAAGGTATCAACTACAGGTTTACAGGAACCTATGAAAATCAGCTTAGGGCAGAAAAAACACTTTCTATTGTGGTGCCTTTATCGCTTATTATCATTTTCCTGATCCTTTACTTTCAGTTTAAATCGGTTTCTACTTCCCTTATGGTATTCACCGGTATCGCCGTGGCTTTTGCCGGAGGTTTCCTTATGATCTGGTTTTACGGTCAGGACTGGTTTATGAATTTCAGCTTTTTTGGAGAGAACCTGAGAGATCTTTTCCAGATGCATACGATCAATCTTAGTGTAGCTGTATGGGTTGGTTTTATTGCCCTTTTTGGGATAGCTACAGATGATGGCGTAGTAATGGCGACTTATCTAACCCAGACCTTCGATAAAAATGTAACCGAAACCAAAGAACAGATAAGAGCCTCTGTAATAGAAGCAGGAGAAAAACGGATAAGACCTTGTTTGATGACAACAGCTACGACCATTTTGGCCTTGCTGCCAATTCTTACCTCAACGGGTAGGGGGAGTGATATCATGATCCCGATGGCCATTCCAAGTTTTGGCGGAATGCTTATCGCGTTGATCACTCTTTTTGTGGTTCCAGTATTGTTTAGCTGGAGAAGAGAGAGCGAGTTGAAAGTGAAGAGTGAA
>NZ_JAPYPC010000030.1:9818-11686 GCF_029937855.1 Christiangramia sp. | reverse complement strand
TTGGAAGTTGGAAGTTGGAAGTTGGAAGTTGGAAGTTGGAAGTTCAGTTTTTTAAGAATATAATATACAAATTATTATGATCAAGTCTTTTAAGGATTTAGAGGTATATAAAGAGTCCTATGTTCTGGCTACGGAAATTTTTCGGTTGACAAGGAAGTTTCCGAAAGAGGAAGTTTTTTCACTCACCTCACAGTTGGTTAGAGCTAGCAGATCTGTGCCGGCGAATATTTCTGAAGGATGGGCAAAAAGAAATTATGAAAATACTTTTAAGCAACATTTAATTCATGCTTTGGGGTCAAATGCTGAAGTTGAAACCTGGCTAACATTTGCCCTGGATTGTGATTATATCGATAAAAATACATTTCAGAAACTCACTGGTGAGAATTCAGTTATAGGACGTAAGATTACCAAGCTTCACCAAAATTGGAAAAGTCATGAAAAGTAGAAAAAAATTAAGTAGTGGGAAGTTGGAAAATGGAAAATGGAATTTTTTCAGTAAAGCTATTCAATTCGCATTAGTTGAAATTTTGTTTTTTGGTTTTAGCCTACGATGCTCCAATTCCCAGGTTCGAGCCAAATTCCGGTTTCCGGTCTCAGGGCTACAGCTTCGAGCCTCCAGTCTCCAGCCTCTAGCCTCCAGCTTCCAGCTTCCAGCATCTATAATTATGATACTATTTTCCCTTCTCACTTTCACTTCTTTAAATGCCCAACAACTGGACTCTTACATCCAAATTGCTGAAGAAAACAATCCCGAGATCCAGGCTTTTAATTTGAGATATGAAATTGCTGAAGAAAAATTAAATGAAGTGAACTCCTATCCAGATACTGAATTTGGATTCGGATATTTCGTTAGTGAACCGGAAACAAGAACGGGTGCTCAGAAGGCAAGATTCTCCATTAGGCAGATGTTACCATGGTTTGGAACGATCACCGCCCGTGAGAATTATGCGGGTTCTATGGCAGACGCCGAATATGTGGAGGTAGCTATTGCCAAACGTAATCTCAAATTATCGGTAGCACAGGCTTATTATCGGCTTTATGCTAATTCCTCTAAGCAGAAGATCCTGCAGGAGAATATAGCGCTGCTGGAAACTTTTCATGAATTGGCACTAAATTCTCTGGAAGTGGGAAGTGCTTCGGCTGTTGATGTGCTTAGACTTCAGATGAGACAAAACGATCTGAAGCAGCAACAACAAACTCTGGAACAGGAATTTCAGGCGGAAAAAGTTCTGTTCAATAATCTGTTGAATCGGGAAACCGGTGCAGCTGTTTCAGTAGTAGATTCTATGGAGATTCCACGGGATGAAATCATAGAAAAGGAGACTGTAACAGAGGTACATCCAGAATTATTGAAGTTTGACAAGTTATATGCATCTATTAATGAAGCTGAAAACCTGAATCAGAAAGAAGCAGCACCAAAACTCGGTTTTGGAGTGGATTACGTCAGCGTACAGGAACGAACAGATATGATGCCTTCAGATAATGGAAAGGACATTCTAATGCCCATGGTTTCAGTCTCTATTCCAATTTTCAATAATAAATATAAATCGGTCACCAGGCAAAATGAACTTAGACAGCAGGAGCTGGAAGCGCAACGGGAATCAAGGTTAAATACGCTGCAAACAAAACTTGAAGAGGCTTTGAGCAATCGGGCTTCGGCAAAGATCACTGCGACCACTTTTTTGAACAATATTCAGCAAGCTAATGATGCAGAGGAAATTCTGATAAAAAGTTACGAGACTGGTACTATCGATTTTAATGATGTGCTGGAAATACAGGAATTACAATTGAAATTTCAAATCGGGCTTATTGAAGCTGTAAAGAATTATTATATGCAATCTGCAGTGATTAATTATTTAAGCAATTAG
>NZ_JAPYPC010000030.1:0-9718 GCF_029937855.1 Christiangramia sp. | reverse complement strand
AGCTGTAAAGAATTATTATATGCAATCTGCAGTGATTAATTATTTAAGCAATTAGTAAGTGAAGAGTGAAGAGTGAAGAGTGAAAAGTGAAAAGTGAAGAGTGAAGAGTGAAAAGTGAAGAGTGAAAAGGGAAAAGGGAAAAGGGAAAAGTGAAAATTTAAACGTCTTTGCGAGGAGGCACGACGAAGCAAACTGTTGATGGTTAGTGCAAATGAACTTGAGATTGCTTCGCCTTCTTCAAAGGCTCGCAATGACTTAAATTAAATGAAAATGGAAAATTCAACTTTCGACAACCGACTAATTACAACAGAAAACCCATAACAGAGACCTAACACAAACAAAACATAGAACAATGAAAAAATACATCATTTACGTAGCAATCCTAATCAGTGGACTCGCGTTGGGTTACCTTTTCTTCGGAACGGGGGATGGGAACAAGGAAAGTAAGGGGACTGAAACTGCCGAAGGACATGACCACGAGGAAGATACTCAAATGTGGACCTGTTCCATGCATCCACAGATCATGCAACCTGAACCTGGCGATTGCCCAATTTGCGGAATGGATCTTATCCCGACCGATGCCAGCGCAAATGGGCTTGGGGTAGATGAATTTAAAATGACAAAAAACGCCATGGCTCTTGCCAATATCCAGACCATAACCATTGGTGGTGGCGAAAATCTGGATAACTCGATCAGCCTGTCTGGAAAGATCCAGGTAAATGAAGAAGCCAATGCGGTACAGGCAGCCTATTTTGCCGGGAGAATAGAAAATTTGAATGTTAATTTCACTGGTGAGAGCGTGACCAGAGGACAACTTTTAGCGACAATTTATTCTCCGGAACTGGTTGCTGCGCAACAGGAATTGCTTACCGCTGCTAAATTAAAAGAAAGTCAGCCAGCCTTATATAAAGCTGTTCGCAATAAACTGAAATTATGGAAACTTACAGAAGATCAAATCAACTCCATCGAGAACGCGGGACAGGTAAAGGAAAATTTTCCTGTCTTCGCTACGGTTTCCGGTACCGTGACTGAAAAATTAGTGCAGGAAGGAGATTATGTAGCTAAAGGCGAACCTATGCTGAAAATTGCGAATTTAAGCTCAGTATGGGCTGTATTTGATGCCTATGAGAATCAGATTGCCACTTTAAAAAAAGGGCAGAAAATTAAGGTAACTACCAACGCTTATCCCGATAAAGAATTTGAGGCAACAGTTTCATTTATTGATCCCGTTTTGAATACTTCACGAAGAACGTTAATGGTAAGAGCGGTATTAGATAATAAGAATGATATTCTAAAACCTGGAATGTTTGTAAAGGCAACAATCGAAACCAGTGGGGAATCATCCTCTAAATCTATATTAAGTATTCCAAAAAGTGCCGTGTTGTGGACGGGTGAACGTTCCCTGGTCTACGTAAAGACGAATCCTGAAGAACCCGTTTTTGAAATGCGGGAAATCAAACTTGGAACTGCAATGGGTGATTCTTATCAGGTTATTTCAGGGCTTGATGGAGGTGAAGAAATTGTGGCTAATGGGACTTTTACTGTAGATGCCGCTGCCCAATTACAGGGTAAAAAATCGATGATGACCAAAACAGCAATGAAAGAGCAGTCTTCTAAAATGGAAATGCAGTTACCCGATACTTTTCAAAAGGATTTTACTAGCGTACTGGCTGTTTATTTCAATTTAAAAGATGCATTTGTGGACTCTGACGTTGAAAAAGCAAAAGCACTCTCTTATAAAATGCTTAAGGAAGTAGAGAGTTTAAAGATCGATAATCTCGGCGCTATGGAAACTAGCCATATCAGCAAAATAAAGAGCATGCTGGAGGCTATTTCAGAAAATGCAAATATCGAGAACCAACGTGACCATTTCATAGTGCTTTCAGAAAATATGATCGCCTTTGCTTCCAATATGAAAAATCTGGATAAAACGATCTATTTACAGCATTGCCCAATGGCAAATAATAATAAAGGTGCAGACTGGCTAAGCCTTTCAGAAAACGTTGAAAATCCATATTACGGTGAAGCCATGTTAAATTGTGGAGAAACAACCAAAACCTTATAAATAGACTTCTTAAAAACTGAAATTATGAAAAAACTAAATTCAAAGCTTTGGCTTCTCTTTATCATACTCATTTTTGCTCCTGTCAGGAAAATAAAAACGAGCCTGAATTGGAAAAGGAAACCATGAAAATGGAAAATAAGGATTCGGTTTTATTAAAAGCAGAAGAGGAGGCAGTAAGAAAACATATGAGAAGCTACAAATCTGCATTGGAGAATTTAACGACAGAAGGTACTTTTCAGCTCTTTGCAGATTCTTCAAGGGTATATGAGTCTGGTGGTGTGGAAGGGACCTATAAAGAATATATAGATCATCATTTAGGTCCTGAGCTGGGCCATTTTGAGAGTTTTCGTTTTTCAGATTATGAGCTTGATGTGGATGTGGACCTTCCTTACGCTTTTACTACTGAAACTTATATGTATACCATAGTTCTCAATGAGAAAGAAGGCGAAAAAACAAAAATCCAGAAGAAAGGGGTGGCAACCTCGGTTCTAAAAAAACAGGGCGATGAGTGGAAAATTATAAAAACCCACTCCTCTTCCAGAGACTATAAACCAAAACAATAAAATTTTAAGAGATGAAAAAGATATTAATAATAGCAATTATATCAGTAATAAGTTATTCAGGTTTTGCACAGGAACATGATCATGGAGCAGACGGGAAAACTAAAAGTGAAGCTACAGAAACAAAGAAAAAGGTTATGAGTCCGCATACCAGTGCTATGGCTATGGTGGGGGATGCCCATGTACATATAGATTATTCCTCCCCAAGGGTGCGAGACCGAATCATTTTTGGTGGCCTTGTAGGCTACAATAGTGTTTGGCAATCTGGCGCTCATAATGTTACCTGGTTGGAAACGAACAAGGATCTTATTTTTGGTGAAAAAAAACTACCAGCAGGGAAATATGCGTTTTTTACTGTTCCGGGAAAAGATATCTGGAAAGTAATGTTTAACAGTCATTGGGATCAGCATGGAAAGGACGAATACGATCCTTCGAAGAATGTTTTGATGCTGGAGGTAAAGCCTGAAAATCTTGAAAATATACAGGAAGAATTGGAATATACCGTAAATAAAACGGGGGATAATAAAGGAGAAATTTCCCTGGCTTGGGAGAAAGTGCTTCTAAAACTACCTTTTCAGGTGAAAGACTAAGAATAAAAACCAATCAAATTATGATCGTAGAAGTCTTTATCAAAAATATGGTTTGCGACCGTTGTATAAAAGTGGTAAGGAATGAATTGGGTGAGGCCGGAGTGGAGGTAAAGGATGTAGAATTGGGGCGGCTGGTTTATGAGAGTACTAATAAAACCGAAGACGTAAAAAAGCTGGATAAAGTTCTTATTGAAAATGGTTTTGAACTTTTGGAAAGTTCAGACAAAATTTTGGTGGAGAAAGTGAAGTTGAGCCTTATCAGGCTTTTGGAAAACTTGCCCGTTCAAAAAACAGGAACCCTATCCGGTTATTTATCTGAAAAAACCGACTGTGATTATTCCCGCTTGAGTCGAGTCTTTTCGTATACTGAAAATACCACTGTAGAAAAATATTTTATAAAGTTAAAGATCGAAAAGGTCAAAGAATTAATTCAGTCCAGAGAATTCAATTTTACGGAGATCAGTCAGTTGTTGGATTATAGCAACGTAAATCATCTTTCCCGGCAATTTAAATCTGAAACCGGAATGAATCTCACTGATTACAAATCTATTGATGAAAACTTTAGAAATTCTTTAGACCAAATTTTATAGAATTTAAGCGAAAATATGATAATCCAGGTTTTGGTTATACTCTAACTTGGAAAGTTGAACCAATCAAAAAAATCAAAATGAAAAACTTAAATCTTTTTAGACTTCTTCCTGTTTTCTTATTGATTTTCACCGCCTGTGTGGATAAAAAAGAAACACAATCTGTTGAAGTAAACACCACACAAGAAGTAAAGAAAGCTGAAAAAGAAACCGCAGATGTTGCCGACCAGGATTTTATAGATGGTATGACCGGAAAAATCTGGCATAATTACCTGGAAATTAAAATGGCACTCACCAATGATGAATCTGGCCAGGCAAAGGATGCAGCGAAAGGTATGTCCGATTCATTTTCTGAAGATCGTGCAGAATTAAAATCTATCGCTGCGCAGTTGGGAGACACTGACGATATTGAGGAGCAGAGAAGGTTATTTTCAAAGTTTACAGAATTGGCTGGGCCTATGTTTGAGGAAGCCCTTTCCGGTGGCACCATTTACAAGAAATTCTGTCCTATGGCTTTTAATAATGATGGCGCGTACTGGTATGCTGATGTAGAAGAGATTAAAAATCCATATTTCGGTGATAAAATGCTTAACTGCGGCTCCGTAAAAAAGACTATAGAAAAGTAAAATTTCCCAATTAACCTTAAAAACCCAATTAGATGAATTCAGAAAATAATAATAACCACAAGTCTGGTGGAAGCAATTATGGTAAGTTTTTCCTTATGCTCGGCCTGTCTTTTATAGCTATGTATATCACGATGTACATGAATACATATGAGTTTGACCATGTATATTTTAGTTTAACCCGCTTTTATATGACGTGCCTGGGAATAGCAGCAATGGCAGTGATCATGTTATCCCTTATGCTGAAAATGTATAAAAACAGGAAAAAGAATATTGCCATTTATATTGGTAGCCTGGTGTTATTTATTTCGGCCTTAGGTCTGGTAAGAGCACAACGACCTATTATAGGGGATGTTTTATATATGAAGGCGATGATTCCTCATCACTCAATCGCGATATTGACCAGTAAACGGGCTGATATTAAAGATCCTGAAACCAGGAAACTCGCCGAAGAAATTATTGAGGCTCAGAAACGCGAAATTGCCCAGATGAAGAAGATCATTTATCGACTGGAAAACGAGGAGAATTAATCTGAATATTTTACAGCTCTTAATATATAAGTAAATCTGTAAGACTGAATTAATAAAATGAAAGAGAAGTATATGAGAAATTTTTTCAAAATAAATCTGCTAGGTCTCTTTCTTTTGGGAGTAAGTACAGTTTTTAGCCAACAGGAAAGAGAAGCTTCCGTTGAAGGAAATGTTAATAATTGGCCGGTTCATGAATATAGTATTACGATAGATCAGGAAATGGTGAATAAAACCGGAGAGGCTGTAGAAGCCATGACCATTAATGGTGGAATTCCCGGGCCGGTGCTTGAATTTACCGAAGGAGAATATGCCAAAATCCATGTGACCAATAATATGGATGTAGAGACCTCGGTACACTGGCATGGCCTTTTACTCCCTAACTTTTTTGATGGCGTACCTTATCTTACCACGCCACCTATACTTCCCGGAGAAACCCTGACCTATGAATTCGCGCTAAAACAATCGGGAACTTACTGGTACCACTCACATACCGGTTTGCAGGAGCAAAGAGGAGTCTACGGGGCGATACAAATAAATCCCAAAGAGCCAGATTTTGAGTATGACCATGACCTGGTTTTAACCCTTTCAGACTGGATGGATGAGAAACCTCATAAACAGTTAAAGAACCTCAAGAGGGGTAATGAATGGTATCTTATTAAAAAAGGTCAGATCCAGAGTCTGAACAAGATCCTGAAAAAAGATGCGCTGGGAGCTAAATTAAAAATGAGTTGGCAGCGGATGCCTGATATGGCCATTTCAGATAATTATCATGATCTGTTCCTGGTAAATGGAAAGCCAGAACAGGAGTATCCTGAATTTAAGCCTGGAGAACGGGTAAGACTTAGATTTGTAAATGCATCTGCAGCATCCTATTTCTGGCTCACCTTTGGCGGTGAAGATCCGACGCTGATTTCTGCCGATGGATTAAATGTAGTACCTATAAAGAAAAATAAAACTCTCATCGCTGTTGCTGAAACCTATGATTTTCTTGTAACCATTCCTGAAAATGGAAAGCTGGAGATCAGGGCGACCTCCCAGGATGGTTCTGGGGAATCTGTTACCCATCTGGGAGAAGGACCAGTTTTAGCAGCTCCTGAAGTTCCAGAACCGGATCTTATCGAAATGATGAAAAGAATGA
Source organism: Christiangramia sp. (assembly GCF_029937855.1). Classification (GTDB taxonomy): domain Bacteria; phylum Bacteroidota; class Bacteroidia; order Flavobacteriales; family Flavobacteriaceae; genus Christiangramia. The sequence continues at coordinate 3,625 of NZ_JAPYPC010000030.1, read as the reverse complement.
TGTCTATGGATATGAAAATGGGTGCACCGGCCACCAAATTTCGACCAGGTCATCAGGATTCTATCAAGGTGATGAAAAAATACGCGATGGATATGGAGATGGGAGAAATGAATATGGACCATAGCAAGATGGATATGGGCGGGAAGGAACAGCCAATGAAAGGAACGGACCAGCATAATATGGATATGGAAAAGAAATCAGACTCCACCCAGATGCATGGAAACATGGGGCACAATCCAGGAAAGCCGGATCAGGAAGATCAGATGCCCGGAATGGAGAAAAAACCATTGCCAGCAGAGGTAGTTATAGGTGATAATATGAAAACCACGGGGGGTCCGCAGTTCAATTATGATTACTTAAAGTCTCCCGAAAAAACTACGATATCAGATGAACAACCTTTAAAAGAAATGTTGTTCAATCTTACAGGTAATATGAACCGCTATGTATGGAGTATTAACGGCGTTCCCCTGGCTGAAACCGATAAAATAAAGATTGAGCAGGGGCAAAAAGTACGTATTACCCTTAATAACCTTACCATGATGCATCATCCTATGCACCTCCATGGGCACTTTTTCAGGGTGATCAATGAACATGGTGAGTATTCCCCATTAAAACATACTGTGAATGTAGCTCCCATGCAAAAAACAGTGATCGAGTTTGATGCGAATGAATATGGAGACTGGTTCTTTCATTGCCATGTTTTGTATCATATCAATAGCGGGATGGCCACGGTAATTAGTTATAACACTCCCCGCGATGCACGGTTAAAAGAATTTCCGCTACAGAACCTTACTACGGAAGCAAATGAAATTTTCACCTGGGGAGAATTAATGGCTGGAAGCCATATGACAGAATTATATGCTACTGCCACGAATCTCAGGAATCAATTTACGGTGCGAAGTGAATACGGCTGGAATAGAAATCTGGAAGCCAGTCTGACTTATGAACGCTACCTGAACGATTATTTTCGACTTTTTGGAGGAGTAAATGTTGAAAATGAGAGAGAAGGTAGCCTCGAAGAACTCGAAACCACTGCTATTGGAGGAATACGATATTTATTACCCCTTTTGATAAATTCTGAATTGCGCATTGATAATAAACTAAGGCCGCAAGTAGGACTTAGTGCAGGATTGATGGTTTTTCCGCGTATCGGAATTTTTGGGGAATATGAATACCAGATGGATTTTGGATGGGTTAATGACCTGCCGGCAGGCTCAAATTTCGAAAATGAAACTACCTGGCAGGTGGGAATGGAGTACGTGGTGAGTAAAACAGTCCAGGTAATTGGTAGTTATGATAATCGTTTTGGGGCAGGCGCAGGCTTAGAAATCTGGTTTTAATATATTAATAATAATTTATGACAACTTCTATTTAAAGTTTATAGATTAAATGCATAGCATTGATTTTTAATCGAATAGAAAAAATAATTAAAAAAGTAATCATGAAAAATTTCAAAGCAATTGTTCTAGTATTAACGGTAGCAGGTTTAAGTTTAAACTTCACCTCCTGTAAGGAAAACAATAATGAAGAAGGTCAGGACCAAATGGAAATGGAAGAAAACAAAATGAACCATAAAGGCATGGATCACGATGAAGCAATGAAACAGCAGGATCATGATGCTAATAGTAAAGCTATGGCAACAAATGTTGAATTCGAAGATGAGAAAACACGAGATATTTTTCAGCATTATATACATGTAAAAACAGCACTTGTTAATGCCGATGTGAGTGAAGCCCAAAAAGGTGGAAAAATGCTTATGGATGCCTTCGGAAAGGAAAAGGCCGAAGCGCAAAGCCTGGCCAGGCAAATTCAGCAATCAGATAATATAGAAGAACAACGTAAATCGTTTTCCCTTTTAACAGTGGAAATGGAAGATGTTCTAAAAGGCTCGTTGTCTTCTGGAGAAGTTTATAAACAGTATTGCCCGATGGCTTTTAATAATCAGGGGGCTTACTGGATTTCAAAGGATAAAGAAATAAGAAATCCATATTTTGGGGACAAAATGTTAAAATGTGGTTCCACAAAAGAAGTGATCCAGTAATCTGTATACCTGGGAAAAGGAGGTGATGGTTTTAGTTTAATTAGTTGATAGCTTTATCACCTCCTTTTTAATAATCAATCATTAAATATCTTCTTTATGAAAAAAATATTTTCTTTGCTTTTACTGCTTATAAGCTTACAGGCAGTGCAAGCGCAACATGCACATACGAATGATTCTGTGCCTCATCAAGATGAAATTTCCCAATCACAGGAGGAGCATTCTGAGAATCACGCCGATGAAAAAGTGACTCCCCAATTATCTGGAACCGATGCTGATGTACGTGCAGATTTTGACAGGTTTCCTAACCTGCATCCCTTAATAGTACATTTTCCAATTGTACTTTTGCTTTTGGGTGGAATCCTGCAATTAATACAACTCTTTGTTCTTAAAAGAAACCTGGACTGGGTAATACTTCTATGTGCCGGAGCAGGGTTTATAGGAGCTTATGTAGCAGGAGTATATGCGCATCCTCATACTCATGATCTTAGCGAAACGGCAAAGAAGGTTTTAGAACAGCATGATATATATGCAGAATGGACCATTTATGCCAGTGCCCTGGCGGCAGTTTTAAAACTTGGAAGCCTATTTTTAATTAAAAAGAACCGCATTTTCGAAATTGTGGTCTTTCTTGTTTTGGGCTTTGCAGCTTACTCTGTATCTGAAGCAGGACACTATGGTTCTCAATTGGTTTATATAGAAGGAGTAGGACCTCAGGGTGATTACCTTGAATCTAAAGACGAAGGCCACAGCCATTAAATCTTGTTACATAAATAATTAAACCCTACTTAAAGAATGATCGTAAAAAGAAAAACAGCCATGAATATCCGAAAAGCTCACCGCTATTTGGGTATTTTTATAGGAATACAATTTATTATGTGGATGGTAAGCGGACTCTATTTTAGCTGGACGGATCTGGATGAAATACATGGCGATCATTTTAAAAAGGAAACACCGATTACTACCAGTTTTCAGAATTTAAAAGGACCTTCAGAATTGAAGCCCGATCTGGAAATTAACTCTATCAGTCTTCAGGAAATCTCAGGAGAACCCTATTACTATATTAATCAAGAGCTATTAATCAATGCTAAAACCGGGGAAAAACTTCAGGAAATAAATGAGCAGCAGGCCCTGGATATTGCAGCTAGGTATATGAAAGCTGATCTGGAAGTTTCAGATATAAAAAGAATTACAGAAACCGGAGAACACCATGAATATCGGGGAAATTTGTTGCCGGCTTATGTTCTATCATACAAAACAGATGAGAATTTAAAGGCGTATATTGGAGCTGAAAACGGTGACTTTAGAACCGTAAGACATAGGGACTGGAGGTGGTTTGATTTTCTCTGGATGACGCATACGATGGATTATGAAGGTCGAGATAATTTTAATAATACCATCCTTCGGGCTTTTTCATTGCTGGGACTCATTACTGTTTTAAGCGGATTCTTACTGTGGTATATTTCGTCGCCAACTGTAAGAAAATTGATCAAGCCCAAGAAGAAAAATAAGTTGTAATCATAAAAATTAAGAACTCTAAGTTCAATATATAAATGCAACTCAAATTAAATCATTGGGGGCTAGCCC
>NZ_JAPYPC010000054.1 GCF_029937855.1 Christiangramia sp. | reverse complement strand
GCCTCATACTCATTATCGCCACTGCCTTCAAAATCAGGAGCTGATTTAAAGGTCAGTTCCCCTGTGGTGGTATCTAAATTAAATAGAGCAGCATCGGCTCCGCTTAACGAATACGTCAAATCATCCCCATCAGCATCAGTAGCATCCCAGTCTTTTACCGTACCAGTTCCATTTTCAGCAAAGTCTATTTCATGGGTGGCTGCACTGGAATTATTCGTAATTACCGGTGCATTATCGTTCACATTGGTCACATTCACCGTAAGGGTTTGGGTATCGGTTAGGGTTCCGTCGGTTACCGTAACAATGGCTTCATACTCATTATCACCACTGCCTTCAAAGTCAGGAGCTGATTTAAAAGTCAATTCTCCCGTGGTGGTATCTAAATTAAATAAAGCAGCATCTGCACCGCTCAACGAATACGTCAGGGCATCCCCATCGGCATCAGTCGCATCCCAGTCGATTACAGTACCAGTTCCATTTTCAGCAAAGTCAATTTCATGAGTGGCTGCACTGGAATTATTGGTGATGGCAGGAGCCTCATTGACATCTGAAATTTCAACTGCCCATGCTTCACTATCGGTATTGCTATCTTCATCTGTTGCGATAACAATTAATTCATAGGTGTTATTAGTATCATCATCTACCGGATTTTCAAAATCACGGGCCACCATGCTCACCACCCCGGTACTGGAATTTATCGTAAAGTCACCTGCATCTTCTCCGGCCAAAGTATAAGTTACTGTCCCAACCGGTGTATCTCCAGAAAGAACCGGCGTAGGTCCGGTATAGGCTGTGTTTTCATTTATGATAATATCATTGATTGGGTCTATAGTGAAATTGATTGCCGGAGGAGCCGATGCATCTATGATAATACTAAAAGGAATATTTCCAGAAGAGCATCCGGTGGTGGTATTTAATACTTTTATAACTCCATTGTATGTACCCTCAGACGCTGTACCTGGTACCAAAATCTCAATTGGTGATGCGGGTAGATTTGTAGGTGTTGTAATGTCTGTAAAGCCCGCTGAGTTGGCAGATGAATCAAAATATAATACATAGTTTGCAGGGTCATTTACAGCATTTGTATAACTAATAAATGCTGAAGTTTCATTATCGTTTATTATGGGATTTGCACCCAGAGTAATAGCTGGTAAAGGATTTACCGTAACTGGAACTGAGGGTAGAATAATTCTATCGCAGTCTATTCCGATCTTTTGTGCACGGATTCTGATCCCTGTAACTGCGGTGTTTAATCCGAAACTAGTAAGTGAAATAGAAGATCCTGTACCAAGCATGGCCGGTCCTACTCCAGTATCGGTTTGATCTATAAGTTCGTAAACTATATTTTCTTCCGTATCGTTTACCTGAAATGAGATTGTTTCGTTCTGGCACACCGTTGTACTTGTTGTTGCACTAAATACTTGTGAGGCTGGCTGTTTACACTGCACAGTTACGGCATTGGAGGGATCACTTTCGCAAAAGCCTATCGTAGGACTGGTAACAGTGACCGTCGCAACTCCACCTGCATATAATTTGTTGAAAGGGGTGTCTAAACCGGTAATTGTCCACTCCTGAACCGATGCTACGCCAACTACGGGATTTACTGTCGCCGTGGCACCTTCTATAGCAACACCATCCATATATAGCTGGATGGTTAACTCAACACTGGTACTAGCTAAAGCTTCGCCCGTTATACTCGCATCACCTTCTGTTATTGGATCTGAAGTGATTTTAAGATTTGGTGAAGGAGTTTTGCTTCTTACTAAAACTTCATTTGAAAATTCACTTACAATTTCTCCAGTGTTCTGTGCGGTTGCAGTAATATATCTGCCAATAAGGATATTTAAGCCGTTTGCAGACCAGGAACCATTTGACTGAACATTTGTAGTTCCCTCCAGACTTTTCATCCCACCCTGCGTTGGACTTGAGTAAATTTTAATTTCTGAACCTGCGTCTTCTGATGATACACCATTCACTGTGTTTACCGTCATTCCTCCGGCAAGACAATATTCGCCCCTTACTATAGGTGCATCAGATTGTGCATTTACAGTAACACTTGTTTCTGCACTACAATTTCCGCTTTCGATCGCCCTAATAGTTAATTCATCTCCCTGGGACAAATCAGAAATACTAAAACTCCAGTCTCCACCATTTGCTACAACAGAGCCCTGTTCTTCTCCATTGATGAGTAGCGTTATTGTAGCTCCTGTAATTGCAGTACCAGAAATGCTAGTGTCTGATTCTAATATAGGGGTATTAGAAATTACTGGAGCCGAGGAAAAGGTAGTTGTATCAAAACAAAATTCTGTTTTTGAAGATTCACATTTACCAGTTTCAGTCACTGTAAAATAATAAACTCCGGCCGGGATTTTAGTTCCTCCAGTTCCATATTCCCAAATCCAGCTATTTGTGGAATAGTTGGAAGGATTACTTGTACCAGCAGGGGACACTAATTTAGTGCCATCTGATTCATAAATAGTTAAATCATAACTTCCGGAAACTGTTGCTGTCCCCTGAAATGCCTTTTTTGATCCGTTCTCTGTACCAGTCACATCAGGTGGACTCGAACATGTAGCACCTACAGTAGTTTTATTGCAATCTGAATAGGATGCAGACTTTTCTTCAGTTCCCGTTGAAACGGCTGTAGCTTCGGAAACCTTTGCAGTTGCAGAAAAGACTTCATTTCCTACCGCAGGACTTAATCCGGATAGCGTCCAGTTTCCGGCACTTACCGTGGTAGTCCCCTCTGATACTCCATCGCGTAAAACTTCGATCGTAGCACCATCTACTTCAGAAGAGGTTCCGGTAATAGAGGTAGCATCCGCTGTGATAGGACCTGTGATAGAGGGGCAGGCAGCTCTTGGGGGTAATGTAGATCCAGATCCAATTTCAGTAACACTGGTTGGTGGGAACACATTGATAAGTTCTTCCCATAAACCATCGGTTATTCCGGTAGTATCGTCAATACCACCCAGATCGGATATCCCGTTATTCCCAATAGCAGCTTTTGGGTTAATTACTGTGTTTCCTACCATTCGCAGCGGAGTATTTACAGTGACTGTAGGAAAAGCGGCGGTAATATCTGCAAAGGGAATATAGAAATCATAAAAGTAATCATCATCCCCGCAAATTTCTGAAAGGGCGATACTCTTTTGTGCAAAATTATCGTAAGGCCTGTCTGAAACCGCATCTCCCACTTCAACAGGAGAAACCGTTCCATCTACGTCGTATAAACCCACACCAAAATTGGTTCTTAGAACAACTTCTATTTCAAACCCCGGATTTCCAGGGATGTAATTAGGATCGGCATTTTCACCGCTGGCACCAAATTTTTGATCGGTATCTATAAGAATTGAATATCCTTTAGAGTTTTCTGCGGTGCCACCTAATCGAAAACGGAACATTAGGTTGCCAGCACCGTCCAGATAGGTGTAAACCGTATTATTATCTTCAGACTTTACCAGATCGGTAAATTTACAATCTGGTCCCGGTCCCAAATCGCTATCAGGTTCGGAAGCACCTACAGAAGGAAGGGCAGTGTAAGGAATTTCACTCTCAGTTTCATCATTCGCGAAAAAACCCTGGTTGGTTTCAGAGGAATATCCGTCTGCATTTGGATCTAATACCTTTTGGCCACTACCAGCAGCCTGCTTATATATAAGTCCTTTAGTTTGTGCATTTAAAGAAGTTATGGCGAAAAATAAGAAACAAAAAATAAGGATGTTTTTTCCAAATTTGGAAAAATAGGGGGGTAATGGTCTCTCCATAAGATAATGTTCAGTTGATTTGGGCTTTAAATATTATAATACTTGCAGACGTACTATAATAGAGTACAAATATTAATATATACGAAAAAGAAGCTTTTTAGTTTTCGACGAATGGCGTCAATTCAGTGATAAGAAGAATATTTTAACGTTTGAGTTGCTTTGTTTAGAATTTATTACCATTGATATTTCGATTCAACGGGCTAAAAATTCCATTCAACTATAAGAATTGACGATTGAACGAATTATAAGTTGTTCCCGATCTGTTTTCTGCAATTTTGATACTTTTCAGGATATATTTTATGCTCAAAAGATTAAATATTCTCTTTATTGAAGATGATGCCATTGAAGTGATGAAATTACGTCGCACTGTTGCTATGCTTCCAATCGTTCCAAAAATTATAGAGGCGAAAAATGGAGAAGAAGCTATTGAACAGCTAAAATCTGGAGAACCCCTGCCTGATATTCTTCTTCTAGATCTTAATATGCCTAAAATCTCCGGGATAGAATTTTTGAGAATTCTAAAGCGCGATAATCAGTTAAAATACTTGCCGGTAATTATCCTAACAACCTCGAATAACAGAAAAGATGTATTAGAATGTTATAAGATCGGGATTGCAGGCTATATCATTAAGCCTTTTAAATTTGAAGATTACGAGGTTAAGCTCAAAGCGTTAATAGATTATTGGGGCCAGAATGAGCTTATAAACGTTAGCGGTTAATAGATACCCCGGGGCTAATTTTTATAATTCAGCATTTATCATTGGAATATTCTATACATTTTATTAAAAGTGATAAAAAGAATCTTTTTGATCTTTTTCAAAAATTCGCCAAATTTGAAATGTACTAGATCTGAATATAATAACTAAATTATGTTCAGAATTCCCCCATTAAATGGATTTAACCGAAAGAATTAACGAATTAGAACTTAGGCTGAAAAAGGAAAAGTCCGCCCGGATAATAGCTGAAAGAAATCTCGAAAAAAAATCCAGAAAGCTTTTTGACCTTTCTGAAGCTTTGAAACAATCCAGTGAACAATTACAACAGCTTCTTACTGAAAAGACCTCTGAATTAGAAGGTGTATTTTCAAACATTAGCGACGCATATGTCGTGATGGATATCGATGGTTTTGTCTTACGAATGAACAATCCCGCCAAAGAATTACTGGGATTTGATGTTTCAGAAAATATTAATTTACTTGATCTTGTACATCCCGATTATAAATCATATACCGTAGAGGCGTTTAAACAGCTTTTTTATACTGGATCTTTTTCTAATTATAAAGCCGTAATTCTTACTAAGAACAATCAGGAAAAAACAGTCCAGATAAATGCTTCCATAATTTATGATCAAGAGGGGAAACCTAAAGCCGCACAGGGTATAGTTAGAGATATAACTGAAGAAACTCTTACCAAAGAGAAGTTAAAGGAACAAAAAAGCCAGTTAGATATTATTATTGATAACTCCCCCCTGGGAATTACCCTTATGGAACCTGGGAGAACCGGGTTTATAAAAGTAAATAAGGCTTTTTGTACTATGTTGGGATATTCTGAAGAGGAGTTAATGCAACTGGGTATTAGGCAAATCACCCATAAGGATGATCATGAATTGACCGCAACCTATCTGTCTCGATTAAAAAATGCGGAAATCGAATCTTTTAGTCTCGAAAAAAAATATATTACAAAGGATAAAAATAATATCTGGGCAAAGACATCAGTCTCTGCCGTTCGTGATGAAAAGAACAATATTAAGTTTCAAATTGCCATTATTGAAGATGTAACCAGCGATCTACAAACCAAACAGAAGGTAAAGGAATCTGAAGAACGTTTATCAAGTCTTGTGAAAAATCTTCAGACCGGTGTTTTGCTTGAAGATGAAGAGCGCAACGTTCTACTTGTAAATGAAATGTGTTGTAGTATGTTCGAGATGGGAGTAACTCCAGAAGAGTTGGAAGGCACGAACCTGAAAAATAGCGCTGAAAACTTTATGGATTATTTTAAGGATCCAACACATTTTATGAGCCGGATGCAGGATGTATTAAAAAGAAAAGTTCGTGTAGTTGGAGAAGAACTTGAACTTGCCGATGGTCGAATTTTGGAAAGAAATTATACTCCTGTTTATATAGAAGGCACATACAAAGGTCATTTATGGAGTTTTAATGAGATTACGCTGCAAAAGAATTACAAGGATACACTTAAGTCTCAAAAAGAAAAATATAGTAATATTATAGCAAATATGAACCTTGGCTTACTGGAAGTAAGTAACGAAGGTATTGTATTACTAGCTAATCAAAGTTTTACTGATTTAAGTGGCTACGATCAGGAAGAATTGTTGGGTAAATCGGTTTCTGAGGTTTTTAATTATCAAGAGGAATCAGACAGGGTACAGAATTTTATGAATTTGGGGATGTTTATTTCTGAACCATTTGAAGTTAAAATTAAGACTAAAACGGGAAAAAAGAGATTCTGGCTTGTAAGTGGTGCTCCAAATTTTGATATAAACGGGGAGCAACAGGGTTTTATTCTTATTCACCTGGATATTACGAGGCAAAAAAATCTGGAAATACAAAAAGAGCGCCTGCTTCAAAATCTTGAGCGCCAAAATGAACAGCTCAATGAATATGCGCATATTGTAAGTCATGACCTTAAATCTCCTTTGCGGAATATCTCAGCATTATTAAGCTGGACAAAAGAAGATTTTAGAAATCAGCTCGGAGAAGAAAGTCTTACCAACTTAGACCTCATGCAAATCCGGATTGAAAAAATGGATCATCTTATTGAAAATATCCTGAAATACTCAAGCATTGATAGTGACCGGGTAGACAACAGAAGAATAGATCTAAATACATTATTAGAAGAGGTACAGGAGATGCTTTATATTCCGGAACATATTGAGATATCGGTTTGTAAGCCATTGCCAGAAATTGTTGCCGATGCGACCAGGATGCAGCAACTTTTTCAGAATTTGCTGGGAAATGCTATAAACTATAGTAATAAAAAAGATGGGCGAATTAAAATAGATCATACTCAAAATGGTTCTACCTATATTTTTTCGGTTAAAGACAACGGCATTGGAATCGCTCCAGAAGACCATGATAAAATTTTTAAAATTTTCAGGTCACTGGGCAACAACGATATGTCCAGCGGAATTGGATTAAGTATTGTAAAAAAAATTGTAAAGCTTTATAATGGAAAGATCTGGCTGGAGAGTGAGATTGGTAAGGGAACCACCTTCTATTTTAGTTTGAAAAATGCGGTAGTTAAAAAATGAATTTATGCCAAAGTCTCCAAATCTCGATTATATAAAACAACTCTCTGGCGGCAATAAGGAGTTTGAAAGAAAAATCATTACGATCATAAAAAAGGAGCTTCCGGTAGAGATTCAGTCTTATAAAAAAAACATCTCAGCTCGGGAATTTGAAAAGGCCGCAGAAATTATACATAAGATTAAGCATAAAATAGGAATATTTCAAATGGAAGAAGCATACAAGCTAGCTATAGATTATGAAGAGTCTTTACGTGAAAAAGAAGATAGGTATAAAGAGAAGTTTGAAATATATTTGAGGCAATTGAAAAGCTTTGTTGAATCCTGTGAAATTTAGGGAATATGAAATGTATCATTATAGACGATGAAGAAACTGCCAGGGCCATCTTACAACAATTAGTAAGTGAGAATGCAAACCTTGATTTAAAAGGATCCTTTAATAATGCTATGGAAGCCATTAAATTCTTGAATAAGAATGACGATATAGATATAATGTTTTTAGATATCCATATGCCGGGTTTCACTGGTTTTGATTTGATTGACACCTTGCAAAACCCACCAAGAATTATTTTAACCTCTTCAGATAAAAATTTTGCGCTTGCGGCTTTTGAGTATGAAATGATTGTAGATTATCTTGTAAAACCTTTTTCTCCTGAGCGTTTTGAAAAGGCATTGAGAAAGGCTTCAAATGAACCACAATCAATAGAACAAAAGAGCACTTCAGAAACCATGAAACAGGAGACTGAAGATGATGAAATGTTTATTAGCGTCTCCAGGCGTTTAGTGAAAATCACCATTTCTTCTATCAAATTTATAGAAGCCCGGGGCGATTATATTCTTATAAAAACCATTTCAAAAGATTACGTGGTGCATTCTACACTGAAGAAAATTGAAGAGAAATTACCAGGTTCTACATTCCTTAAAATACACCGATCGTTCATTATCAATATAAGGATGATTATTGATATTGAAGATAATTCAGTTTTAATAGGTAAAGACGTTATTCCTATTAGCAGATCTAAACGGGCCGATTTAATGAAGGTTTTAAACCTGCTGTAGATCCTTTTTTGGCATATTAGCCCGTTACCTCTTTATTTAGACAATTCGTCTAAGTTAACATACCATCCGTCTAAAAATTCAAATATCAATGATAAATCCCTCTATTTTTGATATTGAATTTGTGCAGGCTATCAGGTTTTGGTTAGGTTATGATAGAAAAGAAAAAAGTACCTTCTTCCCTACATTGGTTAAATATTCTTCCTGTACAAATTCTTTTTATAAATATTAAGGACTAGCGTAAATATGGCAATGTATATTGAAGTTGATGAAAAAGGTATTTTAAAAATTGTTGGAAAGTTAACCTCTGATAATGCTGTTAAAGTTCAAAACCATCTAAACGAACTCCTGTTTACAAGGAAACACCTGGTACTAGATATTACCGAATTGGATTACATAGACATTCCGGGTATTTATATGCTATTTCAATTTAAAAATAAAGCCCAGCAAATTTCGAAAAAAGTAAATATTTTATTAAATAAAACTTCGTGTTTAAATGATATTATTAATAGGAGCGGTTTGAAGACCATTCTGGATTAGGCCCTAATTTCAGAAAATAGATCTTCTATTTATCCGTTAGCCTACTTATGTTAGGAAAGCCTCATACTCTCGTATGAGGTTTTTTTAGATAGGCTTAATTTCAGTTTTTATGCATGTAAAAGCTATGGGCTTTTCCTTTGGTGCGAGCGAAGGGAATTGAACCTTAAAAGATAAGTCGACTTTAACGAGTCGGCTTTTTTATTTCATAGATGGCATTCTTCCTCTTTCATTTTACGTATCGTACTCAAGGCAGATCCTTATTTATTTTCTCAAAAGATCAAAACCTAAACCCGATTTTGATTCCGCCCCATTTGGTTGGGGATCCGGTAGCAAATTCCCGAGTGAGAACTGTGCGGGAATATTCAAAATATAATGTTTTGGTCTTTAATATAAAACCATAATTGAATTGGCCGGTAAGTCTCGTTATTTCTTCAGAAGAAATCGTATACGGACTATCATTATTAAAAACCCCACCTTGTAACGTGGCATCATAACCAATTAGATTTCCCAAAACCTGGGAATATCCATATAACTGAAATTTACTTTTCCTTTTGTTCGCTGAAAATGCTGAATTTATAAGTCCAATATTAGTATTGAGGCCAATAGATGCATTAGTATATAAAGTACCAAGCCGTGCCGTAGAATTAGATTGCAGCGATACATAGTCTCCCACTCTTAATAGTTGTTTTTCATAAGCTATCTCGTAATTTATAACTACATCGTTCTTTATCTGGTTTTTCCAACCTTCAGGTATCGTGTTTTCCGTGATCTTGTGAATACCTGCCTGCATTTCTTTTCCGAAGGCACCGGGGCCTATAAGTCCCAAACTTAAAGAAGAGGCTAATCTGGAATTTGCCAATGTATCTGTGATAATGGCGAAACTCTTTAGCATAATTGCGGCGGCAAAGGGGCGTTCTCCAAATTGTATTTCAGGACTTCCAATATTAGGAGCTGTAAAGCCAATATGTTCTATTGCCAATCCATATTTGACCTCAGAATTTTTTTTGGGTGTCAAAAAAAGATAATTAGCAGGATTTTTTTCTAAAAATGGAATAACTAATTCTAAGCTGTAACCTTGAGTATAGTTTTCATCTGTACCCGAGAAATAATCATTATCGTAATTAAATCTAAAATAGGAATCACTTTTAATATCGCGAAATGATACCAGATTATCTATTTTTTGCGCCGATAGAAAGCTCGGAATCAAAAGAAATAAAACAAAGGAAAAAGGATTGTACTTCATACTATTATTTACGCAAAGAGAAGAGAACTGGATTTAGCGAATAAATTGGTTTTAAACTTAAAAATCGAAAATTAATGTTTTCCTACTTAAAGAATTTTAGGAGCCGTGGCTTCCTAGTCAAACTCTTTATTTTATTCGAACCTGATATTGTTTTATGGCAGAATACTGAAAACTTAACTTCTTTAATCCTGAAGATTGTAATTTTATTTACCAATAGTTAAATGAATAGAAT
>NZ_JAPYPC010000029.1 GCF_029937855.1 Christiangramia sp. | reverse complement strand
GAAGAGGTAGAGAAACTAGTGACCTACCAGCTCGAAACCGCGATGAACGGTTCGCCAAATGTAAGAAGGATCCGTTCTTCTTCAGCCGCGGGGATCTCCATTGTTTGGGTTGAATTCGAATGGGGCACCGATATTTACAAGGCGAGACAAATCGTAAGTGAACGTATTCCAATGGTTCGTGAAAACTTACCAACAGGAATAGGAGCACCTACCATGGCGCCTATTTCTTCCATTATGGGAGAAGTAATGCTATTGGGAGTCACTTCAGATAGTCTGAGTCCCATGGAACTTAGAACCTTATCTGACTGGCAGATCCGTCCACGGATCAAAGCCATCGGAGGGATCGCAAACGTGGTGGTGATAGGCGGAGATTACAAACAATACCAGGTTTATGCAGATCCCGGAAAAATGAAGTTTTACGATGTAAGTCTTGAAGAATTAACCGAGAAGGTTAAAGAGGCGAACACCAATGCCCCCGGTGGTTTTCTAAACCAGTATGGGAATCAGTATATCATCAAAGGAAGTGGTAGGGCTTATGCGATAAATGATCTGGAGGAAGCCGTTGTGAAACAGGTGAACGGTCAGAGTATTAAAATAAAGGATATTGCGGAAGTACAGATAGGCGCTGCCGATAAGATCGGTGATGGTTCCCTGAATGCAGAGCCCGCAGTTATTTTGACAATTTCCAAGCAGCCCGATGTTAATACGCTAGAGCTCACGGAAAGGCTGGACGAGGCGATTGCCGAACTGGAAACCAGTCTACCGGAAAGCGTGGAGATCAAAAGTCAGATCTTCCGACAGGCAGATTTTATAGATGCTTCCATCAGTAACTTGAATATGACCCTGCTGGAAGGTGCCTTTTTTGTGGTTATTGTATTGTTCATCTTCCTGATGAACTGGCGTACTACCCTAATTTCGCTACTGGCGATCCCAATTTCGTTACTGGTATCGATTATCGTATTAAAAATGCTGGGCTATACCATCAATACCATGAGTTTGGGAGGGATGGCAATTGCAATTGGAGCACTGGTAGATGATGCTATTATTGATGTTGAGAATGTTTATAAACGCTTGCGTGAAAATATTCGAAAACCGAAAGCGGAAAGGCAATCCGTTATTACGGTGGTGAGGGATGCGTCGGTGGAAATTAGAAGTTCGATTATCATTGCAACATTAATAATTATCGTCTCTTTTATACCGCTGTTTTTCCTTGGCGGAATGGAAGGTCGATTGCTGAAACCTCTGGGAATTGCATTTATTACTTCAGTTTTGACATCACTGGTGGTTGCAGTTACTGTAACTCCTGTGTTATGTTCTTATCTTCTGAAAAAGGAGAAAATGCTGAAAAAGCAGTCCGAAGGAACAAAAGTGGAAAGATGGTTACAGAAGGCTTACGCCGATATTCTAAATCGAGCCTTAAAGATTCCTAAAACAGTGATCACGGTAACAGTAGTTGCCTTTCTACTAAGCATCACCTTATTTACACAATTGGGTAGAAGTTTTCTTCCCGAATTCAAGGAAGGATCAATGGTGATAAGTGTGGTTGGACCTCCATCCATGTCTCTGGAAGAAAGCAATAAGACCGGAAAACAGGTCGAACAATTATTGCTTGAAATGCCCGAAGTGGATGTGGTTACCAGAAGGACCGGTAGAGCTGAACTAGACGAGCATGCCCAGGGAGTAAATGCCGCCGAGATCGATGTGCCATTTACTCTGGAAGATAAATCGAAAGAGGAATTCTTTGAGGACGTCCGGGATAAATTAAGTATTGTTCCCGGAGTTAATATTACTTTGGGGCAGCCTATAGCTCACCGTATCGATCATATGCTTTCAGGTACGAGAGCCAATATCGCGATTAAGATCTTTGGACCAGATTTGCAACAGCTATATGAAATTGGTAAAAGCGTGGAGGAGAACATTACTCCTATCGATGGGCTTGCCGATGTAGCTGTTGATCAACAGATTGAAGTACCACAAATCAAGATCACTCCAAAACGCCAGATCTTATCAGCTTACGGGATGACCGTTGGTCAATTGATGGAGCAGGTGGATATCGCCTTTGCCGGTCATGAGGTAGGTGAGATTTATGAAGGTCAGAAGTATTTTGACCTGGTGGTTCGTTATAAGGAGGAGGTTAGGAACAGCATTGAGAAGATCAAAACCGCTTTGATAGGATTGCCAAACGGTTCACAGGTTCCATTGGAGCAGCTCGCGAACGTTTCCTCGGTAAGCAGTCCGAATACCATTAGCCGGGAAGATGTGCAAAGGAAGATCGTTGTCGCTGCCAATGTGCAGGGTCGGGATTTAAGAAGTGCGGTGGAAGAGATTCGCGAAACCGTGAATTCTTCGGTTACTATTCCAGAAGGCTATAGGGTGCAATATGGCGGGCAATTTGAGAGTGAATCCAGAGCCTCACAAATGCTTTTGATCACTGCCATTATTGCGATCTTCGTGATCTTCCTGTTGTTGTATTTTGAATTCAACAACTTGAAATTGGCTTTTGTTGTGCTAATCAATTTACCACTCGCCCTTATCGGAGGAATTCTGATCGTATATTTCACATCAGGAATTGTAAGCATTGCTTCAACGATAGGTTTTATCAGTTTATTTGGGATCGCTACTCGAAACGGAATTTTACTGGTGTCGAGATATGAAGATCTGCGGAAGGAAGGCCTTCGAGGCTATGAGCTTATAAAAAACGGAGCGTTGGATAGATTGAATCCAATCCTTATGACAGCCTTTACAACGGGACTCGCACTTATTCCACTTGCCTTAAAAGGAGGTGAACCGGGAAATGAGATCCAGAGCCCGATGGCTGTAGTGATACTTGGCGGATTGCTTTCTGCTACTGTTCTGAACCTCGTGGTGATACCTTGTGTGTATGATTTGGTTGTTAGAAAAGAGTAATTCTCAGTTGTAAAAATAGCAGGAAAATCCCGGAATTTAATTTTCGGGATTTTCCTTTTTTTAAAACGAAATATTATCGGAAAATTTTCATGTTAAAATAAAAAGTCTTTACCGACTTTCGATAATACTTTTTTAATTTGCGCGTTCTTTGAACGAAATGGAAAAACAGTCCAATATATATTTGATATTATTGTTATCACTGGTAATGCTCTCTCCGGGTATTTTCCAGTTTTCACATGTTTTTCAGGACCACGACCATGTAGCCTGTAATGATTATGAAGTTCATATTCATCAGGATATACAGGATTGTGATATCTGCCATTTCCACCAGACCCCTTTTAATTATGAGTTGATTACCTACTCTGAAATAATTAAGGAGGAAGTCACAAAACAATTGGTTGGGGATATTATCGTTCCCAGCTTTTCCATCAAACTCACAAATATTCAGTTAAGGGCACCGCCTTCAATTCTTGGTTAAGGAAAATTTTATTCAACTTAATTTAAGAATTTATGCGTTTTTATGCATTTTTTGTGCTGTTACTATGCAGCATACCATCTATATCTCAAAATTGTGATAATCAGCTGAGGGGTCGTGTTTTAGATTTACACGACGAAACACCCCTGGCTGGTGCCACTCTTATTATTTCGGAAACCGGCAAAGCGGTTCAAACAAATCTCGAAGGTGAATATTCATTCAACGGACTTTGTGATGCCATTTATTCTATACAGGTTTCGCATCCATTGTGTTTAACACGCGGTTTTCAGATAAAGATTTCAGGCAACACTGAAAGAGATTTCAGGTTGGAACATCACCTTGAGGAACTGAATCAGGTAATTCTGGAAGGAAAAGCTTTTCAAAACAAAACAGAAAGCATAGATGAAATTAGAATTTCCAATGAGGAATTAGATCGTTACAGCAGTGGATCCCTGGGTGATGCTCTTAATTCCATTAGTGGCGTTTCTTCCCTAAACACCGGAAATACTGTAGTAAAGCCACTAATTAATGGATTGCATAGTAGCCGGGTGGTTATTATTAATAATGGGGTTCGCATGGAAGACCAGGAATGGGGCGCAGAGCACGCACCGAATATCGATATTAACGCTGTTGGAAGTATAAGCCTTGTGAAAGGAGCGGGAGCACTTAAATATAGCGGAGATGCCGTTGGAGGGGTTATCATCACCGAATCTCAAAAGGTACCACTAAAAGACACACTTTACGGACAAACCCGTCTAACTGCTGCTTCTAATGGCAGGGGAACTGCGGTTACCAGTGAATTAACCAGGGCTTACCAAAATGGTTGGTATACCGGTTTACAGGGAACGGTAAAACGTTTTGGTGATTACGAAGCTCCGGATTATATTCTCAGCAATACGGGTAATTTTGAACGAAATTTCTCTTTTAGGTTTGGGCTAAACAATGTCGATTCTGGTTTTGAAGCTTATTACTCCTTATTCAAGAATGAGATTGGGATTTTAAGGGCATCCCATTTAGGAGGGGCACAGGACCAGGTCAATGCCATTAACAGTGACCGTCCTTTGATCGTAAGAGATTTTACTTATTCAATTGATGCACCAAAACAGGACGTAACCCACCACCTGGCCAGAATTGAAGGATTTAAAAAATTCCAGGGCCTGGGAAAACTTAAACTGAGATATGATTTCCAGCGAAATAACCGGTTAGAATTTGATATTCGTAGAGGCGATGATGCTGATAAAGCTTCCCTGGATCTTGAATTGGACACCCATTCCCTCGCCATAGATCTAGAATCTGAACTGTATCCTGATTTAAACCTTGATGCCGGTATTCTAGGTAGTTACCAGAATAATTTTGCCGATCCAAACACCGGAGTTAGGCGGTTAATTCCAGATTATGAAAAATATAGCCTTGGCTTTTACACCACCGCTTCCTATCAATTATTCCCAGATTTTCTAGTAGAAGCCGGTGGTCGTTATGATTATACCTATATGGACGTATTTAAGTTTTACAGAAAATCCTTTTGGGAATCAAAGAACTACGATGAAATTTACCCTGAAATAGTTATTGAAGAAACGAACAACCAGGTTCTTACCAACCCACAGCCCGAATTTCATAATCTTTCGGCAACTGCAGGTTTTAGATATGAATTCAGGGGGGATTATTCGCTTTTCTTTAATTATTCCCTGGCCAGCCGGGCACCAAATCCTTCAGAATTATATAGTGAGGGCTTGCATCATTCTGCCTCCCGGATAGAATTAGGTAACCTCGGTTTTAAATCTGAAGTGTCCCATAAAATTGGAGCGACCTTAAAACGGCAGACATCGGGTGGATTTAATTTTAGTGTTTATCCTTACGTGAACACGATCAATGATTTTATTATTATAGAACCAACAGGTGTGCAGCAAACCATTAGGGGGAATTTTCAGGTCTGGGAGTATAGACAAACCAATGCCCAATTGCTGGGTGTAGATCTGGATGCGAACTTTCAAGTGATGAGAAATTTAAGCTTCAACCATCAGTTCTCGCTGGTAAAAGGCTATGATCGCACTAAGGACGAACCCCTAATCAATATCCCTGCTGCAAATACTACCAACGGACTGGTATATCAAGATGCCGATTTAAAAAATCTTCGACTTGGTCTTCAAAGTGAATATGTATTCGCACAAAACGAGTATCCCGATAATAATTTTGAAGTTTTTATACCGGAGACGGGAACTTCAGAAATTGTGGATGTTAGCACCCCTCCGGGCGCCTATCACTTGCTACATCTAAATTCCAGTATAGAACTGCCGTTAAATAATTCAAAGCTGAGTGTTGGATTCAGCATAAATAACCTTTTAGACACTTCCTATCGAAATTATTTGAATCGGTTGCGCTATTACGCAGACGATTTGGGAAGAAATTTTTTATTAAACCTTAAACTCAATTATTAATTTTTAAAAATCAGTAACTATGAAAAATTTGAAATTTATTGCAATGTTTTTATTCCTTGGATTGGTTATCACCAGTTGTTCAGACGATGATGACAATATACCTGAAGAAGTAAACGAAGAGGAAGTGATCACTACCATGACGGTAACACTTACGCCTGCCGGCGGAGGTGATGAGATTACCTTACAAACACGTGATCTTGACGGGGATGGCCCCAACGCACCTGAGGTGACTGTATCTGGTCCTTTAGCAGCAAATGCTACTTACAATGGAAGTATTGTTTTATTGAACGAGACTGAAAGTCCGGCGGAAAATATTACCGAAGAGGTAGAGGAAGAAGATGAAGAGCACCAGTTTTTCTATACCGTAAGCAATGGATTGAATGTCACTGTGGAATATGCCAATTTTGATGATGACGGTAACGAATTGGGTACAGAATTCACTTTAACCACAGGTGCTGCAAGTTCTGGCAATCTAACCTTTACCTTAAGACATGATCTTACAAAGCCAAATGGAGGTGATCTAAGTGCAGCCGGAGGAGAAACAGATATCAGCGCAACATTTAATGTATCTGTGGAGTAGTTATATATTTATTAACCGCTTAATTTTTAATTTTCTTTTTACTGATTATTCTAGATCTGGTAGTTATACCTTGTGTGTATGATCTGGTAAATAAGGAGTAAAGAAAAATTTTTAAATTCCTAATAAGGACAGATTCCAATGCGGATCTGTCCTTAATTATTTTAAAAAGTTTGCTGAAAGTGTTTTGATTTAATTAGGCTACAACTTGAAAATAAAGAAGTAGATTATTCCTAATCCTACGCTAATCGCTAAGGTTTTAAGCATATCCCATTTCAGAATAAAATAAACAAATGCGGCCAGAATCGCGATTATTAAAGAGCCAAAATCCAGGGTATTCCAATCAGGAACTAATAATCTCATGCCTGAAAAATTTTCTTCATTAACTGTACTAAAGAATGTATGTATAGCGAACAATATTCCCAGATTTAAGATTACGCCAACTACGGCGGCAGTAATTCCTGTGAGGGCGGAAGTTAAATTTTTATTTCCTCTCAAATATTCTATATAGGGAGCACCGGCAAATATGAATAGAAAGCAAGGAAGAAAAGTTACCCAGGTGACTAATATGGAAGCCAGTATTCCCGCCATGAGAGGATCCATAGATCCACTGAGCCTATAAGCACCCATAAACCCAACAAACTGCACCACCTGAATTAGAGGACCGGGAGTCGTTTCTGCCATCCCAAGCCCGTCAAGCATTTCCCCTGATTGCAGCCAGCCATAATCTTCCACAGCCTTTTGAGTAATATAAGCAAGCACCGCATATGCTCCACCAAATGTGACCACGGCTGTTTTGCTAAAAAATAAACTTTCAGAGAAAAATATATTTTCAATTCCTATACTGGCCGCTATCACTATTATAGGTAGTGACCACAGGGTCAAGAAAATTAGTACCGTTTTGATAGTACGGGCCAGGGAGGGCGAAACAACGTCAGAAGTGATAATACTCTGGCTATTATCGATATCAAATTTTTCATCCTTTTTCACTATAATTTGAAATTTCTCTTTCCAGATTTTTCCTCCAACAAAACCTATCAATCCTGCTAAAACAATGATGATAGGGAAATCGACTTCAAAGAAGAAAATGGCAATGAAGGCTAAAACAGCGATACTTACTGTAGCCCCATTTTTCAAAACTCGCTTACCAATTTTTATAACCGCACCTATTACTATGACCAGAACAGCAGGCTTAATTCCATAGAAGATAGCTTCTACAATTCCAATATCGCGGTAAGCGGCATAAAGTATACTTAGAATTAAAATAGAAATGAAACCAGGCAGAATGAATAAGCCGCCTGCAACCAGCCCTCCTTTAGTTCTATGCAATAACCAACCTATATAAGTAGCTAATTGCTGCGCCTCGGGGCCTGGGAGCAGCATACAGTAATTAAGTGCATGCAGGAAACGACTTTCGTCTATCCACTTTTTTTCTTCTACCAGAATTTTGTGCATAACCGATATCTGGCCTGCGGGACCCCCGAAACTATAAATAGCTACTCGTATCCACACCTTTACTGCTTCCTTAAAAGATACTTTTGCCATTCGGGAGCCTATCAATTCATTTAAAAAAGATTAGTTTTTGTCACCAGTTCCTGTTTGGTCAAGTGCCGCCTTTAATCCTTTGGCTAGTTTTTCTGCAGGGCCAACACCCCAATAATGCAGGAAGAAAATACGTGGTTCTTCTTTTACCATATGGTTATGCAATGCCACTACTTCAATATCATTTTCAATTAAAGCTTTAATCACAGGAGCCACTTCATTTTCCAGCATGGTAAAATCACCTGCAACTGCTGCCCTCTCAGGTGTGCCTTGCCAACTGGCCCAGGTATTGAAACCCATAAAAGTACTTACCGGAGCTCCGTGATCTTTTAAGGCTACATCAGGACGGCCTATTGTGATTTTATAAACCCCATTATTCATACTGCCATTGTACCCTACAATACTATCGATCATATTGGTATCTAATGTATTCTCCACCTGTCCCATCGGTGATGCTGAGGGATCTCCCCCTCTAATTTCTTTTACTTTATTAAATACGGCTTTTACATTTTTAGCCAATTCCTCTTCATTTCCCATTCCTCCAATATGCATATACATCACATCAGGCTCATTTCTTACAAAATGATTATGAATGGCAGTGATTGTCAGCCCTTGTTTAATAATTTCCTGCTGTACCGGTTTTAAATCCTGTTCAGTAACCACTACATCACCCATGATCATAGACTGATCGTTGGTAGGAGTAAAAGCTACCCAGCTACCGAGCCCCATAGGAGGTATAATTTTAAAACCATCAACTGTAACCTTAAGATCATTTTGGGGAATGGTTACTTTATATTCGCCTTCATTTTCCTTTCCTTTTATTCCCAAAGCTTCTTCCAAAACAGCAATATTCAGAGTGTTTAATTCTTTTTGCTCATCAACTTCCTGGGAGGTTTCCAATTTATTTTTCTTTTTCTTATCGGGAGTTTCCTGACAGCTGAATAAAATGGAACAGATTAATAGTAGGTATAAAGGTTTCATAAATAGATATTTATAAGAAAGGTAGTAAAATAGTAGAATGGCTTTATGGAATTAATAAAATTTTAAAATTTATTATAATAGAGATTTAACCAGCTCATTCCTATTTTGATGAATGCCTTTGCCACGGGATTATCCTAAATCTATTTTATATAGGGGAAGAACCAGGAAGTGATGAAATAGAAATTCTGGATAGGCTACCTTCAATGACTGTTTTGAACCTCTTAGTTAAACCTTTTGTGCATGAATTGGTTACGAGGAAAGAATATTCCAATCTTAAAATTTAAAAAAATATGGCGGAGTAGATGTGGAGTCCGCCATTAATTAATGTCCTTTAAAACTTCGTTTTTCCTGGCTAATAAATCTGGATGATTTTTAATTTCCAGTTATTAGTTAAATTATCATCTTCTTCATCCTGAACTATCCCTTTCACTGTAAGGACTCCGGGCTTTAGTCTGGAACGTAAGCTGTTAGAAGTTTCATCAGCTATCGCAAAATTTTCTTTCCCGGTTTGAATTATATAAGTACCATCCTGCTCAACGAGCTTGCCATTTATAGCTATTTCGGCTTTCTTAGCTGAAAAACCGTTCTTTTTTACTTCTTCTTGGATCTGTCTAAGGCTCAAATTATTATTTTTTGCCAACTCCAGATAAGCTTTACCATCATTAAGACTCACTTTTACACTTTCCAGGCCGTCCATTTTTTTAAGTCCCCGTTCCAGTCCATAGGCACATGGGGCACAGTCCATTCCAAACACTTCCTGATTTATTTTCTGAATCTGGGCATTGGAACTAAAACTTCCAACTACCATTACTACAATTATTAATGCTATTCTTTTCATCTGTTTATATTTTTAGGTTTTAAATTGTGCAAATGACAACAGGTTTATCATTCCCCGATGTGTTGCCTATTTTTTGTGTCCAGCATCATGCTGGTTTTATTCTTTATTTTTTAGATTTATTTGTACTATAGCCAATAACTTAAATTAAGGGATACCCGATAGTTTTCTTTAACTGCCCCTGGGGTTAAATCCTGTACCACTGGAAATAGTGCTCCAAAAGAAATCCCCCAGGCACCGTAAAGTCCCAAAAAGGAAGGCCCCACTAGTACTTTTTTGCTACGTTCGTCTGTAAAATTTGCTTGCCCGGTATATTTATTATCTCCAGGGAATTCTGCAAGGGATTCTATAAAGATCCTCCAATCTGGCTTGGGGTAATCTCCCATAAAAATATTGGGGCGATATCCAACTACGGCACTCGCGTAAGGCAGGTCGCCGAGTTGTTCATAATTTTTCTCAAAGTAATACTGGTAACCACCGCCTATCCACGCGTACCAGGTACGTGAGGCATATCCCGTAGAAATTGCCCCGAGAATGGAATTTCCCACATTTACCTGTCCACGAATATCTTCAGTAGGGGCAGATACCCCTAAAATCGCTGTGGACTCAAATCTTTTCCCTACACCAAAAGCATTTGAAAAGAACCGGTACCAAAGGGCAGCTTCTATATCTCCATTGGCAGGCATCATGTTATTCCCACGGGTTCGTGGAGCTTTTTCTAAACGTTCAATTATTGTAGGAGTGGTAAGGGTAATCTGTAAATCTTCTGTAAGGCCATAAAAAAGTGTGTGCCGAAGCATATAGGAGGTTTCGTCTTCGGTCGCTATACTCATTCCGGCAACGTTCATGTTTATACCCCCTTTTGCCAGGGTGGGCGTCTGCAAACCATAAATCGGGCCATGTCCCTGGGCTTCTACTTGATACAACGTCAATAATCCTATACCCAGGATCAAAAAATATGTCTTCATTTTAATTATATTATAATTCTAAAAATTTTTGAATGGGAAAAAGTAAATAGGCTGCAAAAAGTCCAAAAAGATATAACACAAAGGAAAACCATAAGATCCCTTTGCTCCATTTAGCTGCTGTATCACAGGCCGTTTCATTTCCGTCTTCATCTATTTCACAGCTCTGCTGCCGTTTTCTTCCGTAGAAAAGCCAAAAGTTAAAGCCAATCATCACCCCGGCGATCAAAAAAGTCCAGCCTTTGTAGCGGCTCAGGCTGAACAACCAGGGAATATCTGAAGCCAGGCCGGCCACCACGGCGCCCATTCCCAGAGCTACCAGTAACGATGGCAGCGCGCAACATAAAAGTGTGGAAACCGAGGTGAACAATGATCCTATACTTACAAAATCTTCTTTTATTTTAGTAAACATTATATTGTTGTTTTAACCAAGGGATCAAATGTACTCAGGAAGCCCGGGTGGTATCCAAACCTCTAAAGGCTTTTTTTTATAGGTAGTTTTGAATGAGAGAGTGAACAGTATTTTTACCTACTTCATAATCCCTTTTATAAAAAAGGAGCAACTTTTTAGCCGCTCCTTTGAGAAAAAATCCTACAACTTTTTTAAGCTGCCATTTTTTTACAGCTATCGGCACAGGTACGACATTTTTCCGCGCATTGCTGGCAAACTTCACTGTCAAACTTCGCGCACTCAACTGCACAGGCTTTACATAAGTCGGCACAAATGCCGCAAACACGGTTTGCGTAATCAGACTGGCTGGTCAATAACTGGACACATGCACTGCATAGGGCAATACAATCGAGACAGAACTTGTGGCATTGTTTCATGTCTGGTTCCCCCAAATGCTGATCCAGGCAGATCCTGGCCGCAGTTATACAGGCGTTGCACTCATCGATGCATTTTTGGATTTCTGAACTTAATGGTTTCATAATTTAAAATGGTTTTAGTTATTTCCTGATCTGTTCGGAAATCAGGAATAAAAGATTAAGAGCCGAACCTCTTTTCAAAGATCGGATCACAGCCCGGGGGGTAGGCAAGCCGATTAGTAAAGGTTTAACATCTTAATTCGGTTAAAAACAAAAATGACAGCCCAAAATGGCTGCCATAAAAAGTTTCAGGTTATAATTAAGTGCGATGGTTTTCTTATTCGGCTTTTCCTATTCCTGCTTCGATAAGCTTTTCTTTACTAATCCCAATGTTTGTACAGCATTCAAGTAATTTACCATCAACTGCCACTGCCGGGATTCTCTTTACACCATATTCCTGCATTTTGTTTAAACAAGATTTATCATCACATTGTTCCACCAGGTTATAGGTGGTAATTTCGCAACTATCGCAGGACAACTCTTTTACCATTTTCACTACTGGATCACATACCGGACAATTTGCCGTAAATATTTCTATTTGTCGTTTCATTTCTCTGAATTTAAATTAACAATCGGTTTTATCGCTCTTTTAAAAAGAACAGTTCAAAGATAAGAGCGGAACCGGGGTGGTCTCCAAACAAAAAATCTGCCTTTTAAAAGACAGATTTTTATTATGAAATAAAACCTAAATTTTTGAATGTTTTACTCTGATCTATTTTCGGAAATGTAAGATTCCAGCCTTCGTTTAAGTTCATCAATCTCTTTCATTTTATCGGTAAGGCTGTTAAGCTCAAGATCAGGAAACTGTTTTCTTATAAATTCAATCCGTTCCTCATTACCGCAATTACCGGGACAGGCTTCCACAGTTTCTGAAATTGTGATCGCCAGAGCTTTGCGGTACACTTCATCTAAAAGGAGAAAATGCGCCTTATCGAGCCCTTTTTGCGCTGCTTTGAACTGGATCAGGATCTTTTCCGGATCTTGATCCTCATCCAGCATTTTTATAAGACCGTTAAGTTGGCCGCTAATGCTCTGCAAACGGGTTTTTATATCTTTACTTAGATCTCTAGGAATCATACTTTTAATTTTCAGCAAGATACATCTGGAGTGGGGGAGGTCACCAAAAGTATTTTAAATTTTTAGCAGCAATTTGTTCCTTCCTGAATGGGTGGACAGGCAAGAGTACCATAAGAACAATAAACACAGCAATCACCTTCTTTTGGTTTTAATAAATGCTTGCAATTATCACATTGGTAAAAAAACTGACAGGCTGTTGTGGGCATTTCCTCTTCTTTTGTGTGTCCGCAACCAGGACATGTAATGGTAGAAACTAGTTCTATTTCCATAATCTATTTATTTTTAAAGCATATGAGGGATATCTGATGACAGAGTTGGATACGTAAATATCATCGTCCTTAACTCATTAATTTTCATTTTGGTCTTTATCGCCATGGCGAATAAATTGATGGTTTCTTCCGCGTTAGGGCCTATTAGATGTGCGCCAAGAATAGTCTGGGTATCTTTATCAATGATGGTTTTATAGGCATATTCCTGAACATTTAATCGTTTTGCATTGAACCAGCTTTCCGCATGGTTATAATTGACCTGATATTCTATCTGTTGTGATTTGGCTTCTGCTTCGGTCAATCCTACTGATGCCAGTGTGGGTAAAGTAAATACTACGGAAGGCATTGGGGGATAATTGACTTTTTTCTTGTTCCCTTTAATGAGGTTTGAAGCCACCACATGTCCTTCCATCACCGCAACAGGGGTAAGAGGCAAGCCTTTAGAATCTGCTGAATCTCCCGCTGCATAAATATTATGATTAGAAGTGCTTTGGAGGTAATCGTTGACCGTGATTCCTTTTTTTGAAAAAGAGATACCTGCTTTTTCCAAATCCAAATCAAAAATCGCTGGAGGACGACCGGCCGAGTTAAAGACTGATGCTGTCTTGTAAGTGGTCTCTTTTCCATTTGATTTTCCAGTTACTACATAGTGGTCTTCTTTTTTTTCAATTTTAGAAACTTCGGTTTTCAAAATCAGTTTAATTCCCAGATTTCGGGTTGCATCCACAAGATGGTGTACAAGGTCACGATCAAAGTTTTCCAATGGAAATTCTCCACGATGTAATATAGTTACATCGGCACCGGCCCGCACAGCGATATGAGCAAATTCAAAGGCAATGTAGCCACCTCCAATAAATAAAAGTGATTCAGGTAATTTTTTCAGGTTAAGGAAATCTGAACTTGAAAGTGCCAAATTTCCACCCTCAAAATCCAGTGCCAGGGGTTTTGCTCCTGTTGCGATTACGAATTTATCCGCTTCAATAACTTCATCACCTAACTGTAAGGTATTATTTGATAAAAATTTAGCTGAAGTGTGATAGGTATCTATGTCCCTATTCTTATATCCTTTTTCAATTTTAGGAGGCATGGCATCCACAAAAGATTGCTTAAAAGCCATAATATCTTCCCAATTGACTTCAGGTACAGTATCTATTCCATTTCCTTTAAGCCTTTGGGCAAAATCACGTACTTCAGTTGCTCCTATAATCACCTTTTTAGGATCGCAGCCTCTTAGCGCACAGGTTCCACCGTAGGGAAGTTCATCGGTAATGCCCACCTTAAGGCCTTTGGAGGCACATTTATTAGCAACGGTCATACCTGACATCCCGGAACCTATTACAAATACATCGTATTTTTTCATCTACTTCTCTATTTTGTTTTCAGTATCGAGTACCTTATAACCAGTTGTATTTATTGCTTTTCTGATTGCGGTTAAATCGACTTTAGTTTTATCATATTCCACTATAGTATTAGCATTTTCATAATTTGCCTTGACCGAAAGAATGCCATTTAGTTTGCTCACCTCGCTTTCTACGTGGGCTTCACAGCCTGCGCAGGTCATTCCCTCAACTTCAAAGATGTGCTTTATTATGTTTGATTGAGAAACATACACTATATCCTTGCTGGGCTGTGCATAAAATATATTGGAATAATAAGGGAAAGCCAGCATCAATCCGGCAAATACTGTAACTATGAACAGAAAATTTTTGGACTGCCAAAAAGATGGTTTTGCTTCCTCGTCGCACGCACAATCTATTTCTTCTTGTGTTTTCGGTTTTAATTTTAAATACCAGGCGAAACCAAGAATTCCTATAGTAAGTGCAACCAAATACGGACGAAAAGGTTCTATCCAGGAAAACATGGTTACAAATCCACTACTACCCGCTAAAATTGCCAGGAGGGGAGTAATACAACATACGGAAGCAGTTGCCGCAGTAAGTAAACTAACAAAAGCTGAGCTGTTTGACTTATTGGACGATTTCATTTTATGCTGTTTTTTTGATTGTAGTGAAAACAGCATCAAGTACAGCTGTTTTATCTTTTACTAAGGAATAGTATAAGGTTTGTCCATCTCTTCTGGAGGAGATAAAACCTGCATCTTTAATTTTCCGGATGTGTTGAGAGATTGCTGGTACGCTCATTTCTAAAATATCAGCAATATCACAAGGACATAATTCGTCTTCCATGTTCAAAAGGAATAAAATCTTTAAGCGTACTTCACTACCAGCAATCGATAGCAATTTGGTCATCTCCTGAAAGTTATCATCTATTCTTTCAAGAACATTTTTACAATTGAGAAGTTGTTGATGATCAGCTTGAGCTCTTGTACACGAAATTTCCATGGGCAATGTATTTTTTAAGTTTCAAATTTATAATAAAATAAGTATTTAAGCAAATGCTTAAATACTTATTTCTTGAAGTTAATTATAGAAGATAGCTCAACAATTTTATAATATTGTCCTGGTGATTCTAAATTGAATAATCATTCGGATACAATATTAAAAGGTAGAAAGTCTAAACCGAAAAAAATATTCAATCCAATTGTATTAAATAAACATATTTTTCAGTTTGAGGGCGGATAAGGACCAGACTATAGGTAAAACGGTAAAACCTCATTTCTTCTGTAAGACCTTCCTGCTCCAGACTTCAGAAATCTTTCTCGTTTCATCATTTTTTGAAATATTTAATTAGATCAAAATGAGGATCCATGGCCGGTATTTACCGTAAAGCCTTTTTAGGAAAAAGGGTTAAGAGAATAGGATCTTTAAATCAATGAGGAAGAGTACTTGAAATTTATACTATCGAATTTTATGGAATACAGCGAATAGGTTGCAAATTCTCCCGAATAAAAAAATCCCTTCGGAATGAAGGGATTTGAGCAGTAGCGAGACCGAGATTTGAACTCGGGACCTCCGGGTTATGAAAATATTCTGCTAGAAGTCAAATCTATCTAAAACACCTGAAAATCAATTAGTTAATGTTGTTTTGATAAATTTTGATATTATATAATATGGCCTAAAATCAACCGATTCTGTACTTATTCTGTACTTATTCTGTACTAGTTTTTAGGTGTAAATTATTATATTACAGGGTTTTAAATCCTAACTGTATGGCAAATTTAAAGATTGTTTTGAGGAAAAACATGAAAAAGAAGGATGGAAGGATACCTCTGGCCTTAAGAATTAGCGAAAATTATAAAACGAATTATGTTTGGCTGGGACATTCTGTATTTGAAAAAGATTGGGATAACGTTGCTTGTAAGGTTAAAAAGACTCATCCAAACTTTAAGCAGTTAAATAACTTTTTGATGAAAAGGATGATTGAAGTCAATGATATCTATTTCAATGCAGAGAAAAAAATTACGCCAAGGCAAATAAAACAAAAATTAAAAGGGCCAGATGGCTCTAAATCTTTCTTTACTGTTGCCACTGAACATATTCAAAGTAAATATGACACGGGAGTTTTTTCAGTTGCTAAAGCGCAGTTATCAATACTATATAATATTGAAGAATTTATACAACTAAAGAATTCGAGAAGTAAGGCAAAAATCATCCAAGAAATTAAACAAAGACGGTTAAAGCGAGTGAGCGAGGCAAGAAGATCTAAATATCACTGGATGGATGGCGTTGCATATTTTAAAAAAAATGATAACCTAAGATTCAGGGATATTGACGAATCTTTTATTAGAAAATATAAGACATTTTGTTCTTCTTACCTGAATCATAAACCAAGGACAATAACCAATCAGCTTATTTTCATTAGAACTCTTTATAATATTGCAATTAAAGAAGGAGTAATTGCCCAGAAATATTATCCTTTTGCTGGTGAGAAAGAGAAAATTAGAATATCCTCAGGTAATAAAATTGGATTGAATGTAGAAGAAATTGAGAAGATAGAATCACTCGAATTAGAGAAGTACTCAACTATATGGCATACTCACAACATATGGTTGTTTTCTTTTTATTTTGCCGGGATGCGAATCTCAGATGTAATTAAATTAAAATGGTCTGATTTCAAGGATAAACGTTTATACTATGTCATGGAAAAAAATGGTAAACCTCTAAGTTTAAAAATTCCTGATAAAGCTAGGATTATAATTGATTACTATCGCCCAGATAAGAAATTCAATAATGGATATTTATTCCCTTTTTTACGGGAAGTAGATCAAACTCAAGCCGAACAAATTTATACACGGACAAAGAGTACCACTAAACTTCTCAATAAATATTTAAAAAGAATAGCTAAACTCTGTGGCATTGATAAAACATTATCGAATCATATAGCCCGTCATAGCTTTGGAAATATTGCAGGTGATAGAATTCACCCTTTAATGCTGCAAAAATTATATAGACATAGTGATTTAAAAACCACTTTAAATTATCAGGCAAATTTTATTCATCGTGATGCTGATGAAGCTCTGGATAGTGTTATTAACTTTTAATTTGAGATTATCTTTCTTAAGTTTAATCTTATGATAATCCTTACATTATGTAATCTTTACTTGATTTCTTATATAAAATCTAAGCTTTAATTTTGACACCGGATATTTTTCACCATCATTTAAAAATTTTAATATCCTGAATAGAATGGCTCGATACGGCATGAACTTAGACCAAATTTTATTTAGTTCTCTATCAAAATAATTGAATGCCTTAATTTTTCGGCCTATTTAACTAACCAAAAATACCTATATGGAAATTTATCTAATTATCGGAATAATCCTGTATGTCGCCATAGTTCTGGATATTCTGCAAACCACTTTATCCATGCAGGGCGGGGGTTGGCTTACCAGCCGTTTTTCACATTTTTTCTGGAAGTTTTTATTGCTGATTTCTGGCAGGAACGGTAATTCTAAATTGCTGGCCCATGCGGGTTATTTTCTACTAATTTCTATTGTGCTAATCTGGGTATTCTTTTTATGGGCGAGCATGGTTTTTATACTTTATTCTTCTCCTGGCTCTATTATAGATAGTACCACAAAAATTCCGGCCGGTTTCTGGCAAATTACGTATTATAGTGGATTTACGGTTTCAACTTTAGGAATGGGGGATTATGTAGCCTCCACCGATCTTTGGAGGGTACTTACCACTATATATTCCTTTACAGGGCTTATTCTCCTCACCATGTCTGTCACCTATTTTATTCCGGTCCTTTCAGCAGTCATAGACCAGCGTAAACTTGGCATAAGTTTAAGTACACTGGGAAGCAGTCCCGAAGAAATTGTAATGAGTGCCTGGAATGGTGAAAATTTCGATCGGCTAACAGGTAAAATTGATGAAATTTCAGACTCCATAATCAAATATAGCCAGCAACACCGGGCTTACCCGGTAATTCACTATTTTCATAATAATAAAGGGAAAAATGCGATTATTCTGCAACTGGCAAGGCTTTATGAAGCTTTGTTGATTATTTCAGATCAAATTAAAGAGGAATTCAGACCTGATTCTAAAGACATAAAACCACTAATAGTAGCTTATGATAATTATTTTGAAGTAATCGCCGAGGTAACCCACATGAGGCTCTTACCTTCGGGCCCTCCGGCTTCAACTACTCATAGGCTTTTAGAAAAGGAACTTATACTGGAGAATTTTGATACGGATGGGTTTTCAGCAAAGGTGAGCAAAAATCGTCTATTTTTCAAAACTTTAGTGCGTCAGGAAGGATGGAATTGGGAACATGTAGACACAAAATATTCTTAATTATTTTACATCTAAGTTAAAATAATTTAAAACAGAAAGACCTTAGCATAATTTTAAAAGTAATTTTTAATGTGCATGCTTAATTTTATGTAGAATCAAAAAATTTAATAAATTATGAGAAATGAAAAACTAATTAAAGCCCTTGGAAATTGTATTAACCATTGTAATTTTTGTGCAGATGCCTGTCTTGATGAAGATGATGTAAAGATGATGGTAGATTGTATTCGTATAGACCATGTTTGTGCTGAAGCCTGTTCTGCCTTAAGTCAAATTTTAGCAACCAGTTATAAAGATGTACAGGGGTTAGTTGATTATTGCAAAAAAGTATGCGAAAAATGTGCTCAGGAATGTGATAAACATGATGCACAGCACTGTAAGGATTGTGCGAAAGCATGTCGCGAATGTGCAGAAGCTTGTGCTACTTTTAAAGCTTAAAGATTTAAATCAAGTTTTGTTAAAAACCCGGCCACGTCCGGGTTTTTTTGAAAAAATTTGGAAGGTGACAGTGAAGTTGGTGTGACGATCCTGATGTGAAGCATATGAATTTAAATCCCATAAAAGAGATAGGGTAGATGGACGAAGTATAAAATTTATAGTATAATATAAGGCATGGACAAACTGGCAATTCAGGCAAATAAAGAAGTTATTGTTGTGAGTGGAAGCAGTGGGCTAACCATATTAACGAACTTGCTAAAAAGTATCTTGTCGTAGGGCTGGATAATGTGGGTTATCCCTTTCCTCCACCCACGGCAGAATGTGTATGTATAGACTTCACCTCAGATACCAGTATAAAAAATGCCTTTGAACGAGTACGTTTTGCCTATGGAAATAGAATTGCCTCTGTGGTGCATCTTGCGGCTTATTATGATTTTTCAGGAGAATCCAGCCCTCTTTATCAAAAAATTACTGTGGAAGGCACCGAAAGGCTTCTGAAAGAATTACAGGATTTTGAAGTGGAGCAGTCTGGGTAAAAACAAGGTTTATCCAAAAACCTATGCCTGTGGGAAAAATATACCAGCCGGAAGTTGCGGCCAGGGCCATTGTAGAAGTCGAAAAACAGTAGATCGGCTAAGGATGGTAGGATACCCTACGATTCAAACAATTTTACGAAATAAATTAGTGCCCGATTTTCTTGACCATTATATGGCAAAATACGGGATTGAGGGTCAGTTAACAAATGAGCAAGAAGATCCACACAGAAAAGATAACCTTTGGGAACCCGTACCAGGCGATCCGGGTATTTATGGCGATTTTAAGGACCGCGCGCAGGATTATAGTACCTTTGATCAGATTTACGAACACAAAAAAGTAATAGGGGTTTTTGGTGTCCCTATGCTGGGAGTGTCAATCCTTACACGAATAATGAAATCCTAAATGCTTTAAAAAGGAATTTGCAAAAATTATCTGGTCGGTTTAAAATAAAATGAAAGGTAAAGCAGAATGACACATAATTATAAAAAACTGGAATTTAGCTGCAACTATTGACGGTTCCGTGCAATAGAATCCCATCAGAGGAAGATGGAGTGATTAATGCCTCCGTGAACCTTTAAACAGAGAAACTGAACAATTTTATTTATGATCAGATTACTACGAACCTTCTAAAAAACATTAAAAAAAATAGCTAAAAAGAAAAAATAAAAGTCTTTCTAATCACACCGCCAGACATACAAGATTGCCGGCGATTCCATTAATCCTTTAATGCTACAAATTATATAGACATAGTGATTTAAAAACCACCTTGAATTATGGGGCAATTTTATCCATAAAGAAGCAGATGATGTACTGAATAGTGTGGTGAACTTCTAAAAAACAACATCTGCCATCTTTTTCGATTGTTAATTCATTAATTTTTACAAGTTGGAAATCTAACGCCGTATGAAAAACCTAATTTCCTTTTTGATGACGTAGAAATTCTATTTTTGAATTTACCAATGATGGAATGGACATAATTTTCCATTAATAATTTAAATTAAGACCGACTCCAAAACCCATATCACTGTCGAAATGAGTGGTAATCCCCAAATTACGTGTTGTGATATAACGCAAACCAGCCATATATTCCTTATCTGTATTCCACATCAGGTTCATACGCAACCTTTGGGTTACGGGTATATCATTGCGCTCAAATTGTAACCTGATATTACCGTCCGTAAATATTTCTGCTTGTGCCATTACCAACATCGGTAGGGTGTAATTGACTCCTATGCTCACTAAAGAGCGTTTATCTTTGGTGTTTTTTTGGCTAAACAAATTTTCCTCAACCTCATTATGTCCCAATTTTCTATAGCGCCAATCAAACCCAACAAACGGTATCAGCCACTGCATTTTTCCAATATACCTTCCTATGTGTGTTTCTGTTTCATAACCGTGCATATCATTGTAGCCCAAACGCCATTCGGTGCCAAAACTCCATCGTGTACTTTGAGCCATCAGCAATCCATCATTTCCGTTGGTCGCAAAATCGTTTTCTACCATCAGGTGGAAATCCCGGTCGTCACCTTTTAATTTTCTTAACGCCAATTCAGGGTTTGGTATCAAAGGATTTGGCTCTTGGTTTTCATAACTGAAAACCCTGCCCATACCGCTCATCATATGGTACAATATGTGGCAGTGAAAAAACCAGTCGCCTTCTACATTGGCCTCAAACTCGATAACATCGGTTTCCATAGGCATAATATCCACTACATTTTTTAGCGGTGCATACTCGCCTTGGCTGTTGAGCAACCTAAAGTCGTGGCCGTGCAGGTGCATCGGGTGTCGCATCATTGAATTGTTATACAGGGTAATCCTTACTTTCTCCCCTTTTTTTATTAATATTTTATCGCTTTCTGAAATAACCTTATTGTCCAAGCTCCAAACATAACGGTTCATATTGCCGGTTAACGTAAAGTGCAGTTCCTTTATGGGTGCATCCTGTGGAAGTTTTGTTACCGTAGGCGATTTCAACATAGCGTAGTTGAGGGTCGTAATGTTTGCAAGTTCGTTGCTCTTGTACATAGCTTCGCTCATCTTCATTCCATCCATATCCTGTTTTCCATCGATTTTGTGGCCATTAGGATCTTCGCCATCCATTTCCATTTTCTTGTCTTTTCCGTTATCCTCAGGACCGGTTATTTCAGGATACATCACCACGTTCATATCCATTTGCTGCATACTCATACTCATTCCCATTTGGTCCAGATCGCCGTTCATCTTCATCATTTCGTTCATCATTTCCATACCTTCAAAATATTTCAGTTTTGGAAGCCGTTCCGTAAGTTTTTTGATGCCCTCTCCAAGATATATGGAAGCCGATTTTGTACGGTCTTCCGGTGTTACTAAAAATTCAAAGGCAGTATTGTCCGCAGGAATGGTAACAACCACATCATAGGTTTCTGATACAGCAATAAA
The DNA here is from genome assembly GCF_029937855.1 of Christiangramia sp. GTDB lineage: Bacteria > Bacteroidota > Bacteroidia > Flavobacteriales > Flavobacteriaceae > Christiangramia. Next base: position 35,805 of record NZ_JAPYPC010000029.1, on the reverse strand, counting down.
CATTCTATCAACATCCACAGGTTCCACATCATTACCGTCGTTGGCCACCACGGTTATTTTACCACCGGCGTAGGTAAGCCAAAAATAACTGGAAGCACCGCCATTTGAAACGCGCAGCCGTACTTTATCGCCAGCTTTTAAGCCCTTGAGGGATGTATCTTCATTTTCACTTTTGCCATTGATGAGGAATTTGTCATAATACACATCGCTCACGTCCATTGCAAGCATCCGTTTCCATTCATTATGAAGTTTTGTTTTAAAGTGCCCCTTTTTAATAGCCTCGGCATAACTCTGTGTAGTCCCTTTTTGTATGGCAAACCAGTCGGATGCGTTGTGGAGCATACGATGCACATTTTCTGGTTTCAAGTCCGTCCATTCGCTCAATACTATGGGAATGGTGGGCAGGTCGTCAATGCCTTTTCTGAAGGTCTTATCGTCCGGTCTCTTGTTCAAAATCATAGAACCATACATACCAATCTGTTCCTGAAGCCCAAAATGGCTGTGGTACCAATGGGTCCCGTGCTGTATGATTGGGAAGGTATATTTATGGACGGTATGCGGCGGAATGGGCATTTGGGTAAGGTAAGGTACGCCATCTTCCTTATTGGGCAAAAACAGACCGTGCCAATGCAGGGCTGTTTCTTCATCCAACTCATTGTGCACATAAATTTCGGCAATGTCGCCTTCTGTGAACGTTAGCGTTGGCATTGGTATTTGTCCGTTCACTGCGATGGCACGTTTTTCCTTACCCGTAAAATTTACGATGGTATCACGAACATATAGGTCGTAGCGCACTATATTTTGTGCCTTTATGGAAAGCGTTTCGAGAAACAGGATTATTATTATAATTTTTTTCATTTTGGTATCAAAAATCAAATTTTATTGAATTCAATTTTTAGTGTCAATAGTTTCCACGGTAGAGCCACAGCTTAACATTTGAGAACCATAATAGGGATTTTTAACGGTCTTGTCCTTGCTCAACCAATTGGCATCCTGCATTGGGCAGTATTGGTAATAAAGGGTCTCATTGGTATCGTAAACAGAAATTATATCGTGCATATATTTTGACAGAACCTTGAATGTTTCCCGTTGCTTGCCAATATCCTTGGTTGCTGCAATGCTTTTTGCGGCTTCCATTAAAGATGGCATTACCTTGGTTACAGCGGTTTGCCCTTCCGCCGTCAACGCTTCTGTTTTCAAGTTTTTTAATATAGTCAACCATTCCGCAGATTTTCCATTCGCTATCGTCGCATTGGTTTTTACCAGGGCATCTTTTATAGCAAAATAATTATTGAACACGGCTTCCATTGGATTTGTTTCCGTCATTTCAGGCATTGTCATTTCTTCCATTGGTTTATTTTTTTTCTTCTCCATTTTGGTATGGTCCATAGCCCTTATGGGCTGCTTTTGCTGTCTTTCGTACTTGCAATATTCGGCAAGTTGTGCATAAGCAGCATCCGGTGCCAGATATTCGTCGTTGTCATAACCTGCCAACGCGATGCGTTTTAATATTTCGTCCCGATTTGTTTTTTCGGAATCGAAGCTTATTTCTGCCATTTTGCTGTCCTTGTTCCAAGTAACGCTGGCCACATTTTTAAGCTTTCCCGCATTTTCGATAGCTGATTTACACGTATCGCAGTTACCGAGAATTTTTACAGTTTCCCTTGTTGGGTTTTTAATTTGGGCGAAGCCCGTAGTTGTTGATAGCACCACCGATAGCACTATCAATATGTTAAATATTGATTTCATTATAAAAGATTTGAATTATTTGATACGTTTTAATTTTGAAAACAAGAAGTTCGTTTTCAATCTGACATAGCTTTGGCTGTCAAGGTAGATGAACTAACTTAATTTTGGCGGGGACCAAATCTGGAAATAGACTGGTTTTGGCTGTTGTTTTGCATAGTTCCAAAGATTTTTGAAAGCAGCCATAGCAACAGGATTTGATGCTTCTGAAGTTGAAGAATAATTTATTGGTAAAATTGTGGTTGATGGGCAATGGCAGGAAATACTTCCACAGGTTCCATCGCAATCCTTTTCTTTCTTGTCTTGGCTTTTATGACCCTTGCAACAATCGCTCTTTGAGTGTTCTGCACTATCTGCACAACTGATTTTTTCAGATGGGTGGGAAAGATCAATATGTGCCCATACGCTCGTTGGCACTAAAAAAATGCCAAGGGTAAGTACAATTATCACTATTTGAATCTTTTTTCCCATTTTGAATAGCGCAGCGAATTTAGTGAAAAAAGCAATCCGTTTTACAGCTCGGTCTTCTGTAGAATTAAATATGCTTTTACTCTTAAAGTTTATCCAACTTCATCAGTGACAATTTCAGAGCTCAACATTTTGGGAAAAGCTTCTAGTACCAAAAAACGATAGAATTAATGAATGTGCTCCTCTTCATTCTGTTCTTATCAATCCATTTTAAGACCTCACATCTTTAGGCAACATCAGTCATTTTTTGATTAAAACATTTAATCACATTTTGAATAATTCGGGATGTTTCTTTTTTAGGAAGTCTGGACGTTCAAAAAAATACTCTGAAGCAACGGCCAGGAATTCAGCTTGATTGGTTCCTCCATATTTTCTAATAGCAGAATGGTTATCATTTATCGCTTTCATCTCTTCATGGATTAAATTTAATCAAGGTATTGCATATTGATGTTCCCTTAGCTGTTCTGGCACACCGTCTGTTCTGTCGTCCAACTTATCTATAAGATGTACGAATTCGTGTATGCCGGTATTACTTTTATCGCTGGTATTTTTAAAGCCGTGGTATAATGCTTTTTTAGGAAGTATCATCTGTTTCTCGAACCTTCCATTCCCAACTATTCCACCAATATTCCATGCGTTATCCTTACTACTAGAGTGCATATCCTCATTAAATTTATCTGGATATAAAAGGATGCCGCTTAAATTGGTGTAGTGCCATTCTTCGAAGCCAAAAACAGGGATTACTGCGCTTGCCGCAATTAAAATCTTGTCCAATTCTTCCAATTCAAGCTTCACAGTGTCGATATAGGCCTCACTTAAAAACAGCATCATTTTTTGCTGAAAAACCACCTGTTTTTCTGTGGAAAGGTTCCGATAAAAAAGTACATTTTCCTTCAGCAAAGGATGCCATTGTTCGGTAAAGGACTCGACCTTTTTTCCTCCAATTCTCGAAACAAGAAAAAATATGAACAGAAGAATAAGTCCGAAAATAAGGGTGTACGTCATATTGATGAAGCCATTAAGGAACATCTATTAATTTGAATCTAAACTTTCCGCTTTAAATCCCACTTTTTGCAAAACCGATTTTACATCTTCTTCGGTTGCACCATCGCTTTCAATGGTTAGGATTTTATCAGGATTAGAGGTATCTACTTCCCAACTTTCTACACCTTCTTGTTTGTTTAAAAAAGGGGTTACTTTTGATACACACCCACCACAATTGATATTTGTTTTAAATTTTAAAGTTTTCATAGTATTGAATTTATTTATTATTAAAGTTTTACTCGTTTAAGTCTTAAGCTATTTGCAACAACAGATACACTACTGAATGCCATTGCTGCGCCTGCAATCATCGGGTCCAATAAAAAACCGTTTACGGGATACAGAATTCCCGCTGCAATTGGAATACCGATGATGTTATAAATGAATGCCCAAAATAAGTTTTGACGTATGCCCAACACGGTTCTTTTTGACAGTTCCAATGCTTTTGGGATGGATTGCAAATCTGACGTTATCAAGGTCATTTTTGCGACATCCATTGCTATGTCCGAACCTTTACCCATTGCAATACTTACATTGGCTTGCGCCAAAGCGTGCGAATCGTTGATACCATCGCCAACCATTGCGACTATTTTTCCGTCCGCCTGTAATTTTTCGACAAAAGCCGCTTTGTCCGAAGGCATTACTTCGCCCTGGTAATTTGAAATCCCTACTTGATTTGCCACGGCAGAAGCCGTTTTATTGTTATCTCCCGTGAGCATATAGACCTCGATGCCTCTTTCTTGAAGCGTAGCTATGGCTTTTTTTGAAGTTTCTTTAATCTTGTCCGCAATGGCAAGTATCGCAAGAACTTGATGTTCGTTACTAAAAAATATGACTGTTTTTGCTTTCTCTTCCAGACTTTCTGCTGTTTGTATCAAAGAAGCGTCGATTTGAATATTCTTTTCAACCATAAGTTTATGGTTGCCCACATAATATTTTGAACCTTTCTCTGATTGGGCCTTTACGCCTTTTCCTGTGATACTTTCGAAGGAAATAATTTCTGCTTGTACAATATTTTCCTCTTTTAAATGATTGACGACGGCTTCTGCCAAGGGATGTTCTGATTGTGCTTCGATAGACAAGAGAATTTTCTTGTAATCGTTCTGATTTTCAAGCTTGTCCTTCCAAAGTATGTTGGTTACCAATGGTTTTCCTTCTGTAATCGTCCCCGTTTTATCAAGGATTACTGCATTCACTTTATGGCCAAGTTCTAAACTTTCGGCATCTTTTATCAAAATATTGTTTTCTGCTCCCTTGCCGATACCTACCATTATGGCGGTAGGCGTTGCCAAGCCCAAGGCACAGGGACAAGCAATAATCAACACGGCTACAGAGGTCAACAAGGCTTGTGAAAAGCCATTGTCGCCACCTATAGACATCCAGACGATGAAGGTTACAAAGGAAATACCCAATACCACGGGAACGAAGATACCGGCAATCTTATCGACCAGTTTTTGAACCGGTGCCTTACTCCCTTGCGCTTGCTGAACCATTTTAATAATTTGGGAAAGCAAGGTTTCTCCACCAACTTTTTCAGCGGTAAATTGAAAGCTTCCTTTCTGATTAACCGTACCGGCGAAGACCTTTTCCCCTTGGGATTTCTGAACTGGAACAGGTTCTCCCGTAATCATACTTTCATCTACATACGAACTTCCCTTGGAAACTTCGCCATCCACGGGAATCTTTTCTCCGGGACGCACCAAAATGGTCTGACCCACTTGTACGGATGAAATTGGGATTTCCTTTTCTTCTCCATTCTCAATAATTTTAAGGGTTTTAGGCTGAAGACCCATTAGTTTTTTGATGGCTGAAGACGTATTTGATTTCGCCTTTTCTTCCAATAGTTTCCCCAAGGAAATAAAAGTAATAATCACGGTAGCCGCTTCGTAATATACGTTAGGCTCGATACCACGACTCAACCAAAATTCAGGAAAGAAAGTGTTAAATACACTAAAGAGGAAAGCGATTCCGGTACTCAAAGCGACTAAAGTATCCATATTAGCTTTACCGTGTTTAGCCTGCTTGATGGCATTGATGAAAAAGCTGCGTCCAAACCAAAAGAGTATAGGAAATGCTAATACCAAAGAAATCCATTTACCTGGTTCCCATTGCATATAGAACATTCCCAACACGAAAATGGGTAGCGTAAGGATTGCCGACCAGATAGTACGTTTTTTTATATCCTGATAATGCTTTTCCTGAAGTTCTTGCTGTACTTCCGAAGGGTCTTCGGCATCAATAATTATGTCATAGCCGACCTGTCTTAGAGTATTTTGCAATTGTTCTTCGGTAGTGCCTTCGTCGTAATCCACCAATACCGAACTGCTGGCAAAGTTAACCTCGGCTTTGTTCACACCTTCGGTATGTGAAAGTATAGATTCAACGCTTGATGCACAAGCTGCACAGGTCATCCCTGTTAATGGGAAGGATTTTTTTATTCCCTGATTATGATTCTTTTTTTCGGTTTCAAATATATTAATTGTCTCCATAAACCCATCTTTATTTGTACAATACAAATTTCAGGATTAAAAGACTTTAATGTGTTACGTAATATGCTTGATGATTTGTAGAATTTGCTGATATATTTTTTTAATATCAAATCTCATCCAATGATTTTCGGTTTTTATCCACGGACTTCTTAAACTGCGTGGGTGTCATTCCCGTTACTTTTTTGAATTGATTGCTTAAGTACGCAACGCTACTATAATGTAGTTGAAATGCTATCTCACTCAAGGTTAATTCGTCGTAAACAATAAGTTCTTTAACACGTTCAATCTTCTGGTTGATAATGTATTGCTCAAACGTTATGCTTTCTACTGACGAGAATAGGGAACTTAAATATTTATAATCTAAGTTTAGTTCGCCTGTAACAGTATCTGCCCATTTTAAATCGGGCTCTTGATTGGAATGATGTACTTTCTCCACAACCAAAGTTTTCATTTGCTCGATAAGCTGTGCTTTACGGTCATTAATTATATTGAAACCAGAGTCTTGAAGTTTTTCGGCTAAAGCGTTTCTTTCCGTTTCCTCAAGTATTGATACCAATTCTACTTCGCCCAACTTAATCGCCTTAAATTCAAGATTTAAATCACGTAAGACCCGTGATACTGTCGAAATGCATCTTGGACAGACCATATTTTTTATGTAAATAGTATTCGACATAGTTGTTATAGTTTTTTAAACATTGATCTTCCACGTATTAAAGTTTTAAAAGCTTATATAGATGGTTGCGAATAAAGCTGCGAGAAATAAGATAACCATAGCAATAATACCGTAAATTTTTTCCCTTGTGGTAATGGTATTACTTTTAGGTTGTATCATTTTCTTGTTTTTGTCTTTTCTTCTATTTCTTCTATTTTCACTCATAATCTTATTTTCAAGTAAAAAAATCGTGCTATTTTTTGAAAGAATTACTCAATTGTATCCTTAATCTCGCCACAGTTCAACATTGCTTGTCCATAATAAGGATTTCGAATTTCTTCCTCCAAACTCAACCAGTAAGCACCATTGTTATCATTTGCCATTGGACAAAATTGGCTGTAGGCTTTTTGGTTTACTCCAAAAAGCTGGATACTACTTATCATATGTGCAGATAAATGTTTAAAATGGTCTCTTTGCTCGGAAATATCTGATTTATTGGTAATAGCTGTTGCAGAATTCTGCAATTCCTTTTGAATGGTCATCCAATGGTTATGTGCTTTGTCATCGGACAACAACTTCATATCTACATTTTTCAATGACTGTGTGATTTGCTTTCCTGCTCGCTGTGCATTTTTGGCATCATCATTAACCAAAGCATCTTTCAAAAGAATATAATCATCAAAAACCTGTTTTAACTGGCCTTGAAATTTGCTGGAAACTTCAATCCTTTCATTCATTTGTGAATGATTGGTGCTGTTCATATTATCCTCGGCAGTAACACCTTGCATTCCCAGATGGCCTTCGTGGCCGGTCATTGTCTTGCCACCAGCTGAGTTCATCATACTTTTTTTACCTTGTAATTGTGCAGCAGCATCTACTGTAAACGTTCCATTAGTAACCACTTCATCGCCATTTTCAAGACCATCAAGAATGGTATAGGTATCACCATTAGAATTACCTAACCGTACTTCCCTCATTTCGAAAACAGGTTGGTCTGGGTTTGTTTTAACGTACACCACAGAACGTTCTCCCGTCCACATAACTGCTGTAGAAGGAATAGAAACAGTATTGGTAGCATTTGGTTGGGTACTTTCAATTAAACCTTCTACGAACATCCCAGGTTTGAACAAATCATTTTTATTATTAAGTACTGCTCTAACTACGATGGTACGTGTAGAAGAATTTAATAAAGGATCAATAAATGAAACTTTTGCATCGAATACTTCATTTCGATAGGCATTGGCAGTAACTTTTACTGTCTGGCCTTCTTTTAGTGAAGTAATTTGGTTTTCATAGGCATCAAATTCTGCCCAAACCGTATTTAAATTTGCTATCTTATATAATGGTTGGCCTTGTTTGACATAGTCACCTTCTTCTACCATCTTTTCTGTTACCGTTCCGGATACTGTGGCATATACGGGAAAGTTTTCTTGAACTTTTCCTGCATTCTCTATAGCATTGATTTGTTTTTCTGAAAGTTTCCAAAGCTTTAGTTTGTTCCTCACAGCTTTATAGAGTGCTGGCTGTGATTCCTTCAACGATGCTGCCGTGAGCAATTCTTGTTGTGCAGAAACTAATTCGGGTGAGTAAATGGTTGCCAAGCGCTGTCCGGCACCTACACGTTCTCCTGTAGTATTAACGTAAAGGTTTTCAATTCTTCCGCCAAAATAGGTGACCTGCACGGCATTGGATTCTTCATTGGCCTTTATCTTTCCAGATAGTTTTAAGGTGCCATTTCCCATCTGACCTTGTCCTACGACCGATGTTTGTATATTGGCCAGCGCCATCGCATTTTCGGTCATCTTAATCTCATCCGCAGACAGACCGTCTGCTCCAGCCTCAGCTGGAATCAAGTCCATTCCGCAAATTGGGCAATCTCCAGGCTCGGGTTGCATAATCTGTGGGTGCATTGAGCAGGTCCACATCTGTTCAGCAGTTTCTTCTGAATGGTCGTGCGTATCTGACATATCGGATAAGTCCTTTAGCGCCTTTTCATCATTTCCTGACCCTCCAAATATAAGCCATCCTCCCAGTAGCCCAGCTATTAAAGCCAGGCCTAAAAATATTAAATTCTTTTTTATCTGTTTAAAATTTTATAGTTTTTTGAAAATGAGAAACTAAAAATTTCTGCACATTCAGGAATTCGCATAAAAAATTTAATCATATCGGTTGGTATACAATGATAAAATTTGTTTATGCTTATTTCATAATATTAGTTTTAAAAGAAATAGTACAAGGACTATTCCTCTTTTTGGTTTTCCAATCTGTAAATAATCATTTTCATTTGTGCGATGTCCCGCAACTGCGCTTCCATAATTTCCTCAGCAAGTTTTTTGGCTTCTGGGTCTTTTATTTCGGCTCTTTTACTCGTCAAGACAGCAATAGAGTTGTGTTGAATCATTGCCTTCATCCAAAGTACATCACCTACTGTTGATTTTGATGACGTACCAGTCCCAATGGACTTACAAAGAATATTACCCCCACCCCCTGATGAACAGATATGTTTTTTTATTGTTCTTAAATCCCTTAAATTTTCTTCAAATAAGTGGAAATCTAAAAACCAATCCTGCCCATAAAACAGATCATTAAAAAACTTCGACTAAAGCTACTGCAATCCCTGTAAATACCATCGGATGTAGCAACCGAGCAAAACTGGAAATTGAGTAGTTGAATGGGGCGTTAACGATACCCCAACCAACAAAAAAGTCTAGCAGTAAAACAGCTGTCAGTTTATTTTCTATGAGAAATTTTATGCCTTTATTTAGCATATGTATTAATGATTAGGTAGTCGAATAAAATCCTGATAGATCAGAAAATTAAAAACAACGAAATGAGCACAAAATTGTAGAAACCATAGGGCCAATTTTCCCGATAATTATCGGGACCTATTTAAAATCAAATTAAATAGGTCTCGTTTATCTTTTGAACATCCCGTATGAGATAGGGAGCGTATAATCTTTAAAAGGAATGATGAGCTTATCCAATCCATCAAAAAGATTAATGTATGTATAGAAGAAAGTGGAAAAGGCCTGTTGCTGGAAAGTGATTTTATAGAAATGTGTTTTAAGTTCGTCTTAGCTGGCACGCACTATCTGTTTATCTGAACAGCAGTACTATTTCGAAATTTCATTTGCACATTCCTTTTTGGATTGTTTCTTTCCATTCCACAGGTTTGCACAACATGAATCAAGGAAAAGTCAACTAAAGTTTCTTCACAAAAATGCATATCTAAAGTAAACGAGGTAGTGGCAAAAAATACCAATCCCGCTAAAGCAATCGTTATACTATTATGGAAAAATGGTTTTATCATTTGGCAAAATTAAAATGTAAAATTATTTAAAAGAATTTTTATCCCGTTAAATAAAACTCTTGTTAGTGACTTCTTATCTCTGCAAAAATAAAATAATTAAATTTTCTGTAATATGACAAATGTCATATTACAGTTGGCTTTTACTTATTAAGTTTGTAAAAAAAATAAGGATTTAATATTCTCTTTAAGGAAAATAAAAAAAATGTAATTAATATTTGTTAATTTTTTAAATTCATATTGTGCAAAGCTTTAAAAAAATAATAGCTATCTCTTTAATATTCGCGGTAATGTTCGCTACCTCGTCCTTTACTGTGAACATGCATTACTGTTGCAATAAGCTCGTGGATATGGCGGTTTTAAATAAAGCTCAGGTTTGTGATAACGCGATGAAGGCTCATACCAATCCTTCAAAAAAATGTTCGTTCGAAAAGAAAGGTTGCTGTGATAATAAATCTATAGTTAAAGAAAGCAGCGATAACTTTCAAAAAGCTTCATTTGAGATAGAAAATCATAAATTGATTTTCCTACACACATTTTTTTACACTTACGTAAATCTATTCGAAGGGTTGGAGCAAAATATAATCCCTTTTAGGGATTATGACCCACCCCTCATACCGAAAGATTTCCAGGTACTCCACGAGGTATATTTAATTTGATTTCTTCCTAAGTAGGTTCTTTTGCAAATAACCTACCTAATATGTTGGCCTGTACCGTGCAAAGGCTAACAACTGGTGCGCTCTATCCTGAGCATACCACACTTTCAACTATTTGGAAAACAGAATTTTATAATCTCTTAGAATAAATACCATTCTAACAATAAATAATTAATACTATGGATTTACAGAAAGAATTCTGGATAAAGAATATGGTATGTAACCGCTGCTTAAAAGTTATAAAACAAGAACTGGAAGAGCTTGGCGTGATTGTGCTCTCCTTGGAATTGGGTAAATTATTAGTGGAAGCATCAAATAAAACGGACAGGAATATTACTGAAAACGTAACTAAAGTTCTTCATTCCAATGGTTTTGAAATAGTAGAAAGTGAAGAAGATATGCTGGTTGAAAAAGTAAAAATCATCCTGATGGAACTGCTTACGGAACTGCCCCTCTATTTAAAAGTAAATACTTCAGAGTATCTGTCTTTAACCCTTCACAGGGATTATAAAATATTGAGCAAGCTGTTTTCTAAAAATGAAAATACCACCATTGAAAAATACTTTATCAAACTAAAGATCGAAAAGGTAAAAGAACTCATTCAGTTAAGGCAACATTCCTTTTCTGATATTGCATATATGCTGGATTACAGTAGTATAAACCATTTATCAAGACAATTTAAAGAAATCGTGGGAATGAGTATGACGGATTATAAAAATGCAGAAGATTGGAAACGAAACTTTTACGATGAAATCATATAAATAAAAAAGAAGATTATGAAGATGAGACACTTTAAAAGCAGGTAGGTTTACATTCAATTTAAGCCTGGACATCTCCTCACGGCTTGTGTTGATAACCCATAAATTATCCCAAAAGCCGGTTCAGGCGCTTAGAATGATGAAAAGTAAGGATTAACCAAAAAATTAAGAAAATGAAAACAATGAAAAAAATAGTAATCGTGATTTTATTAATTCCTTTTATAGGATTCGCTCAAAACATTGATAATGTAGATTATATCTCACCTTTCCATAATGATATTGCAGCGGTTAAAAAAGGGGATAAATGGGGATTTATTGACAAAGAAGGCACACTGGTAATAAATTACCGGAATGACCTGGTGCCTACCAAAACAGGCGATCTAAGTTACCCCGTATTCAGCGGGGAAAGATCCCTTATCGTCTATAAAAAAAATGGTATTCCTTATTTCGGGTACATAGATAAATCTGGAAAAACAGTCATTGAGCCGCAGTTTTTAAATGCTACCAATTTTAAAGAAAATGCAGCTATAGTACTGAAATTGGTTAAGGAAAATCTTGGCCGTAACGATGTACTAATGAAAAATGTAGTGAATTATCATTATTTCGAAGTAATTATTAATACAGATGGAAAAATCGGTCAATATTTAACTGAAGACCCCATACACATTACCCTTTCGAAAGAATATTTAAAAGATACCCCAGCTATTACTTCCAAATTTATTTCTGACAATCTAATAGCAATCAGGAACAATAATAAGGGATGGAGGATTAGAAAAATCAATTAAAACAGATATTATCAATTTCAAAAACAAAAAACAATGAAAAATCACTGGTTATGGATGGTCCTCGGTTGCGGGCTGCCCTTATTATTCATCTTTTTAGCTCCCTCAATTGGGATTGGAGGCGGGACCTGGCTTTTTGCATTCATTATAATAATGTTCGCCATACACTTGCTAATGCCAATGCAACACGGGAGCCATACGCACGGATTATCTGATGAGAACTTAAATAAGAAGAACAAAAAAGAGGGTGAAAAAAGAGATCATCATCACTAAAGTTTAAGATATGAAGCGAAAATTTCAAATTAATGGCATCAGTTGCAGCGGATGCGTTAACAGGGTTAAGAAAGTTTTAGAGGCGCTCCCAGCGGTGGAAAAAACAGAAGTTTTTCTAAACCCAAAAGGAGCCACAATTATCACAATGAAGGAAACCCTAACAGTTGATGAACTACAAAAGCAACTAGACAACCTAGAGGGCTATACTATTGAAGAAATTAAAAAATAACTTTAAAACTCAGCACTATGCACTATTACGACGGAACTTTTGGAGGTATGCACCTTATTTGGTGGTTTATCTGGTTAGCATTAATTATATGGATTTTCTTTATCCCAACAGATATTCCTTACCAAAAATCAAAAAAAGAAAACCCATTGGATATCCTAAAAAAAAGGTTTGCTAAGGGTGAAATCTCAAAGGAGGAATTTGAAGAATCCAAAAAATTAATAAACTCAGATAACTAACCTAAAAACACACAAACTATGTATCGATTGAACGTAAAAAAATTTGGTTTTGCCCTCGGTCTTACTGGAGCTTTGATTTATTTGGGCTGTATGATCGTGATGGCTACAGCGGGACAAGAAGGAACGATTATATTTTTCAATAGTCTTTTACACGGTCTGGACACAAGCAATATTATAAGAATGGACGTTCCCCTATTGGAAGCATTTTTCGGTATTGTTCAAACCTTCATTTTAGGTTGGTTAATTGGAGCGTGCATTGCAGCATTTTATAACGCCCAAGTTAAAAAGGGATAATTTTTTATCAGGGAAATTTAAAAAGCATTTGGCAATAAACCTCTTTAATTAGAATATAACTATATAAAATAAGTTTTAAATCCTTAATAATGCAGAGTAAGAAACCTCTTAGAAATATTAAAACAATAGCTGTTCAAGTATTAATTTGGGCAGGCATTTTCTATTTCCTGGTACACCCTTTTACAATGGTGCTCTATTGGTTTGAATATAGTAACACAGTGTTTTCGTTTTCCCTGTTTCAAAATGTTTTAAAAACTCGATTTTTAGAGTCTTTCACTTTTGATATGAGTGGAATGGGTGGTTTACTCACGCTCTTAGGTGGTTTTTTGGGAATACTGTCTGGTTTGTTTTGGATAAACCTTAAAAGGAAAAATGAACTCATTGGAACACAACAACAGCTGCTTGTTCGTGATATTGAAGAATTAATTGAGTCGGGCGAAAATGAACGGGTAGAATTCAAGTCTTCGATACGGTATGATTATTACCGTAAAACAACCAATAAAGAACTGGAACTGGTGATTGCCAAAACCATCACAGGTTTTATGAATGCCAAGGGCGGTAAATTAATTATTGGCGTAGATGATGATGGAAATATTTTAGGCTTGGAGAATGATTTCAAGACACTCAAACACAAAAACAGGGATGGTTATGAACGTGAAGTTTTTAGAATAATTTCTACCCAGTTGGGCCACGAGGCTTGCTTCAGCAATCAGGTTTTATTTTATGGTTTAAATGAAAAGGAGGTGTGCGTAATAAATATTGAACCTTCTGAAAAACCAATTTATGTAAGTGATACTGAAAACACCACATTTTATGTTCGGACGGGTAATGCTACGTATCCTTTGACAGTGAAGGAAGCTGTTAATTATTTAGAAAATAGAAAATTATAAGAGTATGCAATACGTCTGGTTTATATGGTCACTTATAATTCTTGCGCTTTGGGCACTCATCTATCTATTGAGAAAAGAATCAAGAAAAGAGATGCTCAAAATGAGCCTTATAACAATGCCTTTTGGATTAACAGAACCCTTTTTTGTGCCAGAATATTGGTTCCCGCCCTCCTTATTCAATTTAGCAGAACAAACAGGTTTTGATATAGAGAGCCTTATCTTTTCTTTTGCTATTGGCGGGATTGGCACGGTGCTCTACAACCTTATTTTTAAGCGAAGCCTCGTTGAAATACCGCATAACGAGCGTGGTCACCAGAGACATAAGCTACATATTTATATACTTTTTATACCTGCATTGGTCTTTTTCATACTCGCCTTATTCACATCGCTCAACCACATTTATTGTGGGATTATCGCTTTGTTTATAGGTGGCTTGGCAACATTGTACTGTCGCCCAGATTTAAAAGGAAAGATATGGGTTGGAGGAGTCTTGTTTACCATACTGTACTTCATTTATTTCGGAAGCATCCTTCCGTTCTATCCCCAATATGTGGAGTTGTACTGGAATCTGGACAACCTGACCCATATTCTTGTTTTGGGAATCCCAATTGAAGAGTTACTGTTCGCTTTCACCTTTGGTATGTATTGGTCTGGATTATATGAACACTTGTATTGGAGAAAACTTATAAAATCGAAAGAAATGTCAACCAACTAAAACATTCAAATTATGAAAATATTATTGGCAATAGACGGTTCAGGCTTTAGCAAAGCAGCCATTCACGAGCTTAAAAAAATGATCCTATCCCCAAATAGTGAAATTCATATCATAAATGTTTATGAAGTTCCTAAAACAACCGGTTTGGGATTGCATACTATGAGCGGCAGGATAGGAAATTACATAGAAGAAATTAGAAGTAACGCTCAAAAATTGGGAAACAAAATCGTTTCAGAAGCTTCCTATAAAATCAAGGCAGAAAACAAGGCACTTACCATAACCACAAGTGTTGTTAGTGGCCTGCCCAAAAGTACTATTAATGAAAAAGCAGAAGATTGGGGTGCAGATTTAATCGTAGTAGGCTCTCAGGGTCACGGTGCTCTTTCGCGCTTAGTATTGGGCTCTGTATCTCAATACTTGACCACAAACGCTAAATGTTCAGTACTGATTGCAAGAGATAGAAATAAAAAATGAAAGAAAAGCACATACATAGCATTACGTTGGAATCCACTTGCAAGGTAACGGATGATATCTGCCTTCCAGATTCTGACCTAACTCGCGTAGTTATCATTGGTGGAGGATTTGGAGGTCTGGCATTGGTTGAAAAACTGAAACACAAAAAGGTGCAGGTTGTATTGTTTGACAAAAACAACTTCCATCAGTTTCAGCCTTTGTTCTATCAAGTGGCCACAAGTGCTTTGGAGCCAGACAGTATTGTTTTTCCATTCAGAAAACAATTTAGTGGTTATAAGAATGTAATATTTCGTTTGGCCGAAGTCGAGGAAATTCAACCCTCATCAAATATATTAATAACTTCCAGAGGAAAAGTCCACTACGACTATCTGGTACTTGCAACTGGTACGACCACCAATTTTTTTGGGATGGATTCCGTAGCCCAAAATAGTTTGGGGATGAAGGATATTCGCGATTCCCTGAACATTCGCCATATGATGTTGCAAAATCTGGAACAAGCAGCGATTACCTGTGATGATGATGAACGGGATGCCCTAACAAATTTCGTTATCGTTGGAGGTGGTCCTGCTGGCGTGGAAATGGCAGGTGCTTTAGCTGAATTCCGTAAATATATTCTACCCAAAGATTACCCAGAATACCCTGCTTCCATTATGAACATTTACTTAATAGAAGCTATTGACGAGTTGTTAAGTACAATGTCAGACAAAGCATCATCAAAAACTTTAAAGTATTTAAAAGGCTTGAATGTAAAAGTACTATTCAATGAGTCGGTAAGTGACTATGACGGTTCAGAGGTTACTACAAAAAGCGGAAAGAAAATTTTAGCAAAAAATCTCATCTGGACAGCTGGCGTAAAAGGTCAATTCCCAAAAGGTGTCGATGAAAAACACGTGGTAAAAGGCAACCGGATTAAAACCGATCCCTATTTAAAAGTAGAAGGCTTTAAAAATGTTTTTGCCATAGGTGATATAGCTGCGCTTATTTCTGAAGAAACACCCAAAGGGCATCCACAAGTGGCGCAGGTAGCAATCCAGCAAGGCAAATATCTTGGCGAATCCTTGTTGAAGCTTATGAAAAACAAACACATAGAACCTTTTTACTATAAAGACAAAGGTTCCCTGGCCACCGTAGGAAAGCGTAAGGCAGTAGCAGATTTGGGCAAGTTCAGATTTACAGGTTATTTCGCCTGGCTCTTATGGTCAGTAGTACACTTAATATCCATAAGCGGATTTAGAAACAAATTGATGGTTGGTTTTAATTGGGCAGTAAGCTATTTCACTTACGAGAAGAGCAACCGTCTAATTATTAGAAATTTTAAACCAAAATCATTAATTAATCACACGAAGAATTAATTTAAAGATGAAAACCAATACAGATAAAAACGATAAGCTTTCCTTAATAGGTTCCATATCTCTTGGTACTGGTGTAATGATTGGTGCTGGCATATTTGTCCTTATGGGGCAAATAGCAGAGTTGGTGGGTGATCTATTTCCCATTGCATTTATTGCAGGTGCTGTTGTGGTGGGTTTTAGCTCATATTCCTATGTCAAGTTTTCAAATGCTTTTCCATCGTCTGGAGGTGTGGTTAAATTCCTTAACAAATCCTATGGACCTGGAACAACAACAGGGTTTTATTCTTTGCTGATGTACGTATCAATGGTAGTTTCCGAAAGTCTGGTGGCGGGCACTTTTGGAGCATATACGTTGAGACTATTTCCCGAGTCCTATGCAGGTTATGCCTCTACCCTGGGTGTTGGGCTAATTGTTGTTGCTTATATAGTGAACATCCTGGGCAATAAGGTTATTGGTGCCACCGCGACATTTACCGCTGTTATAAAGGTAGTGGGAATAGCAATTTTAGCTATTGCCGGCCTTGCAATTTCAGGTTTTGCCGGTATTACGGGAAACTATATTCCCGAAAATACTGAGACATTACCACAAGGCTTCGGATTTGTGGCCGCTTTGGCGTTATCTATCCTTGCTTATAAAGGCTTTACCACTATCACTAACCAAGGTGGGGATATTGTAAATCCACATAAAAATCTAGGACGATCCATTATTATTTCTATTCTTATCTGTACGCTCATCTATGTAGCACTGGCTTTGGCTGTGGCCGGAGGTTTAAATATCCCCGAAATTATTGCGGCAAAAGATTATGCCCTCGCGGCCGCAGCAAGACCTGTTTTTGGCGAATGGGGTTCCTGGATTACTATTGGTATTGCCATAATAGCCACGGTCTCTGGGGTCATTGCCAGTGTGTTCTCATCATCACGCCTGTTGGCGATGCTCAGTAATATGAAACAGGTGCCTTCCTTGACCAAATTTGGCAGTTTAAGGAATCCGGCACTCATATTTACCGTTTCCCTTGCCATTTTATTGACAATCCTGTTTGATTTAACAAGAATTGCATCCATTGGGGCTATATTTTACCTCGTTATGGATATCGCAATTCATTGGGGGCTTTTCCGCAATCTTAGAAAAGAAGTGGATTTTAAACCAATTATCCCCGTGATTGCCATTATACTGGATGTTGCAGTACTCTCGGCCTTTATTTATATAAAATATCTGAACGATCCTTTGGTTCTTATTGTCGCGGCAATTGGGATTGTTCTAATACTTGTGGCGGAACGCCTTTTTATGATTTCACATACAGACGATGAAGGTAATATGCCGATGGGAATGAAGAATACAAGTGACAAAAACAATAAAACATAATTAATTAAAAACAATTTATATGAAAAATGTAGCAGTTATAGGTTACGGAGTCATTGGAAAAAGGGTGGCAGATGCCATCAACCTACAAGAAGATATGAAGCTTTCGGGAGTATGCGATATCATTACCGACTGGCGAATTCAAAATGCCGTAAGAAAGGAATACGATATTTATGCAGCTACCCAGGAAGCTGAAGGTAAAATGAAATCCGAAGGAATTTCAGTAAAAGGAAATTTACAGGAGCTTTTAAAGAAATCAGACCTGGTTGTTGATTGTACACCCAAAAAGATTGCCGCTCAAAATGTAGCTATCTACAAGGAGCAAAACATCAAATTTATTGTACAAGGAGGTGAAAAACACGAAACTACAGGTCATTCCTTTAGTGCTGAAAATAATTACAAATCGGCTTTAAACTTGAATGCGACAAGAGTGGTTTCCTGTAATACTACGTCTATTTTAAGAACCTTGACCGCTTTAAAAAGAGCCGATTTATTGGATTATGCCAGAGGAACCCTCTTAAGAAGAGCTACAGATCCCTGGGAAAGTCATTTAGGTGGTATTATGAATACAATGGTTCCCGAAAAAGATATCCCAAGCCATCAAGGTCCAGATGCTAAAAGTGTAGATCCAGAATTGGATGTCATCACCGCAGCGGTAAAGGTACCCGAAACCTTAAGCCATATGCATTATTGGAATGTGAAATTAAAGAAAAAAGCGAATAAAGAAGAAGTGCTAAAAGCCTTCAAGACGTCGAGCCGTATTAAATTAATTCAATATGACCAGGGTCTGGTTTCTAACAATACCATTAAGGAAATGTTCTTGGATATGGGAAGGCCGTGGGGCGATATGTACGAAGTGGCTCTTTGGGAAGATATGCTGAAAGTACAGGGAGACGAACTTTTTTACGCTTATGTAGTCGATAACCAAGCCATTGTTATACCAGAGACCATAGATGCCATTAGGGCACTTACCGGAATTGAAATGGATGGGGCAAAATCCATTACCAGAACAAATAAAACCTTGGGAATTAATTAAAAAATAAGCGTTATGGACACATATAAAAACATAGTAGATCATTTAGGGGATAAAGCTTCCTTTTACCTTGAGTACGTTAGTAAAAAAATTACGAAAGATGAATTACAGCTACCTGGCAAAAACTTTATCGATAATGTATTTTTGAAAAGTAATCGTAATCCACAGGTTCTTCGTAGCCTTTCCCAATTATACAATCACGGCAACCTGGTAGGAAGTGGTTATTTAAGTATCCTTCCTGTGGACCAGGGTATTGAGCATAGCGCAGCATTTTCATTCTATAAAAACCCGGATTATTTTGACCCGGAAAATATTATAAAACTTGCTATTGAAGCTGGTTGTAATGGTGTGGCATCCACGTTTGGGGTTTTGGGTTTGAACGCCCGAAAATATGCCCATAAAATCCCTTTTATCGTAAAAATTAATCACAATGAGTTGCTCACCTATCCAAATAAATATGACCAAACACTTTTTGGTAAGGTAAAATCGGCCTGGGATATGGGAGCGGTTGCTATTGGCGCTACCATTTATTTTGGTTCAGCGGAGAGTAACAGACAGTTTAAAGAAATTGCTGAAGCTTTTGAAGAAGCCCACAATTTGGGAATGGCCACCATCTTATGGTGCTATACACGGAACGAGGCATTTAAAACCAACAAGGAAGATTATCACGCAGCTGCCGATTTAACCGGGCAGGCAAACCATTTGGGTGTTACTATTCAAGCAGACATCATCAAACAAAAATTACCCACCAATAATTTTGGTTTCAAAGAGATAGGATTTGGAAAATATGATGATAAAATGTATAAAACCCTCACAACCGACCACCCTATTGACTTATGTCGATTGCAAGTAGCAAACTGCTATATGGGCAAAATAGGACTGATTAATTCAGGAGGTGGGTCCAAAGGTGAATCTGATTTAGTTGAGGCGATAACAACTGCCGTCATCAATAAAAGAGCTGGTGGTTCTGGTTTGATAATGGGAAGAAAGGCATTTCAAAAACCTTTCAATAAGGGGATTGAGTTATTGCAAACCGTGCAACAAGTTTATTTGGAAAAAAGCATATCGGTAGCTTAAACTCTTTTTAAAAATGATATAAAAACCATGAATAAGAAAATTAAAAATATCGGGTTGTTTACTTCTGGGGGTGATTCGCCGGGAATGAACGCGGCCTTATATGGAATTGCTAAAGTGGCAGAGATAAATGGGATTAAAATTACCGGGATTCTAAAAGGTTACGAGGGAATGATTAATGGTGATTTTTCACCTCTTAAGAGCAGTGACTTAAAAAAAATGGTGCATAGGGGCGGAACATTACTTAAGACTGCCAGAAGTAAGAGATTTCTAACTATAGAAGGCAGGAAATTGGCCTTGAAACACCTACAGGAAAATAACATAGATGCCCTGATTGCCATTGGTGGCGATGGCACATTTAAAGGACTACTTACTTTTTCAGAAATATGCGACATTCCGTTTATCGGCATTCCTGGTACTATAGATAATGATATTTCAGGAACAGATTATACCCTTGGTTTTGATTCCGCAGTAAATACAGCCATTGAGAATATTGATAAAATAAAGGACACTGCGGAATCTCACAATCGGGTATTCATTGTGGAAGTAATGGGCAGGGATTCTGGCTACATCGCCATTCATTCAGGACTTACCACAGGAGCAGATGCCATTTTAATTCCCGAGAGTGGAAAGGACTTTATTTATCTATTGGATAAGGTTAAAAATTACGATAGCGAAGATGCTTTTCTTGTCGTGGTTTCAGAAGGCGATGAAATAGGTGCCGAACTTGTTTCTTCAAAAATAAAGGAAGTCAACCCCAATGTCGATTTACGAATTACAAAACTTGGGCACGTACAGCGTGGTGGAAATCCTTCTGCTTTAGATAGGATGTTGGGTATTAGGCTTGGGGTGGAAGCCGTAAAATCACTTTTACAAAGTAAAAAGAATGTAATGGTCGGGATTTTAAACAATCAATTGCACTTAACCCCTTTTAATGAAGTGGTCAAACAACATCAGGTCAATAAAGAATTGCACGAACTCTTAGAACTATTTGGAAAATAAAAACGAGAAAAATGAAAACATACATAGAGGAAAGACCTTGGGGAAACTTTGAACGCTTTACCCATAACGAGATTAGCACCGTAAAAATACTTACGGTTAATCCAAACGAAGAGCTAAGTCTACAGTTTCACCATAACAGGGAAGAATTCTGGAGAGTAATAGATGGAACGGGAACTTTCGTAATTGGCGACAATACCAAAGTTGGCCATAAAGGGGACGAATTTTTTATCCCGAAGGAAACCGTACATCAAATAAAAACATCTGATTCTTCTGTAAGTGTACTTGAAATTGCTTTTGGAAATTTTGATGAAAACGATATTGTCAGGCTAAAGGACAAATACAACAGGGAAGACCCCAAATAAATATTACAATATGGAACATACACATCAAATTAATACCAGAATACCCATAGAGAAAAAAGGGATACTGCTCAGTCCCACTAAATTGAAATTTGAGAGCAATGGGGTTTTAAACCCTGGAATATTTCAAGAAGGTGAAGAGGTGCATATCTTTTACCGTGCGGTGGAAGATGGCAATTACTCTACCATTGGATATGCCAAAACCAATGAGCATTTAGATCTCATAGAAAGGAAATCAAGCCCGTTAATAACTCGTGATTTTGATTATGAAAAACATGGTGTGGAAGATGCTCGTATTGTTAAAATTGAAGATATCTATTATTTAACTTATACAGCTTATGACGGGTTCAATGCCATGGGTGCTTTGGCAACTTCAAAAGACCTGAAACATTTTGAGAAAAAGGGGATAATCACACCATTCATTACCTACAAAGAATATAAATACCATTTGGAGCATTGTAATCAGGAAAGATTGAATCCAAAGTATTATTATTACTACAACTTGTTTGCACAAATTGGATTGGCAGATGAAAAACATAGGTATCTGAGGGATAAGGACATTGTCCTGTTCCCCAAAAAAATCAACGGTAAATTTGTAATGCTCCACCGTATATGGCCAGGAATACAAATAGTACAGTTTGAAAAGTGGGAAAACCTTACCAAAGAATTTTGGGAAAATCATATAAAGAACCTTCACGATCATATTCTTATGGATCCGTTCTACGATTTTGAAGTGAATTATCTCGGTGCCGGATGCCCTCCCATAGAAACAAAGGATGGTTGGCTGATGATTTACCACGGAGTTTGTGAAACCCACATTGGAAAGACCTATCACGCCGCCGCTGCGTTACTGGATATTGAAGACCCTATAAAAGTAATTGGACGATTGCCCTATCCCTTATTTTCCCCTACCGAAGAATGGGAACTGCTTGGTGTTGTAGATCATGTGGTATTTCCTACCGGGACCGCATTGTTCGGGGACGACCTTCATATATATTATGGAGCGGCCGACAAACATACGGCGGTAGCTAAAGTAAGCCTACAACTAGTATTGAATGAATTAAAAAAAACAGCTATATCATGAAAAATCATAAAATTTTATTCGTATGCTCATATCCTCCACGCGAGTGCGGTATTGCTACTTTTTCACAAGATTTGATACGGGCTTTGAAAAGATGCTTTGGCTCAACCATAGAGATCGAGGTTTGTGCTCTGGAAAATGAGTGCTGCGACGCTAATGATTATCCAGAGGAAGTTAAATATAAAATAGATGCCCAAGAGTTAAGTTCCTTTTTCAAAGTAGCTAATAAGTTAAATGAAAGGGACGATATTGGAATGGTTTGTATACAACACGAGTTTGGGCTGTTTGGAGGTGACTACGGTGGCCATTTAGTGGCTTTTCTGCTAAAGTTAGACATCCCTATTTCTTGTGTGTTTCATACCGTGCTACCCTATCCAGATGAAAAAAGAACTAAAATAGTGCAAGCGTTGGGTGATCTTTCCGAGAAACTGATCGTTCTTACCAATAAATCCGCAGAAATACTAGAAAGTGATTATCATATTGATACTAACAAAATAGCTGTCATACCCCATGGCACCCATATTGTACTATGGAAAGAAAAACAACGGCTTAAAAATAGATATGGCTTTCAAAATAAAAATGTGCTCTCCACATTTGGTTTATTAAGTGAGAATAAAAATATAGAAACAGCCCTTCGTGCATTGCCAAAAATACTCCAAAAATTCCCTAACACAGTTTATCTGGTTTTAGGCAAAACACATCCTGATATAATAAAGAGAGAAGGCGAAACATATAGAAATGCGCTTTTAACAATAGTCGATGATTTAGATATTAAAGACCATGTCATTTTTATAAACGAATATTTGGAACTTTCCAAATTGTTGGAATACCTATCCTTGTCCGATGTTTACTTATTCTCATCTAAAGATCCCAACCAGGCCGTTAGCGGCACTTTTGCTTATGCCATGAGTTGCGGAAACCCTGTTATATCAACTCCTATTCCCCATTCTAAAGAATACCTTGATTCCAGTACTGGTATTTTATTGAATGATTTTGAAGATCCCATAGAAATTAGTAACGCTGTTATCGATTTGTTGGAACAACCGCTAATAGCAACATCAATGGGAAAAAATGCTTTTCTTAAAATGCGTGCTTTTAGTTGGGAAAATGTAGCCATTTCCTATTCCGATATTTTTCAGGATTATTTGCAACATAATAATTCTTTGGATTTTAGTTTACCACCCATAAAAACAGACCATATTGAAGATATGACTACTGACTTTGGGATGCTTCAATTTTCAAATTTTAGTGTCCCGGATACGTCTTTTGGTTATACACTTGATGATAATGCAAGGGCGCTTATAGCAATGCTTATGTATTATAAGAAAAAAAGAAATGACAAAGTCCTGCGGCTCATTGAAATTTATATGGACTTTATTGTGTTTTGCCAACAGGACGATGGACTGTTCTATAATTATGTGGATTATGAAAAGCAATTTACCAATCAGAATACCGAAGTGAACCTGGAAGATTCCAATGGCAGGGCCATTTGGGCACTTGGCTATGTATTGTCTGATACAGAAAACCTGCCAAAAAGTTTAGTAGCCAAAGCAGAAAACTGTTTTAAAAACGTCATACGAAATGTAGCGGATTTCAAATCCCCACGAGCCATTGGCTTTATATTAAAAGGACTTTATTATTATCAAGAAAATGAGCCTAAAACCCAATATAATCAGTTAGCAGATACATTGGCCCAAGAGCTCTTGCGCATTTTTAATATTACCAGTGATAAAAAATGGGAATGGTTTGAAGATTACCTGACCTATGCCAATAGTATATTGCCAGAAGCGCTTTTTTATGCTTGGCTAATCACAAAAAATAAAAAATACAAGGACGTTGCCGAAACTACTTTTGACTTTTTATTATCACAATATTTTATGAAAGGGCAAATTAAAGTCATTTCTAATGACGGATGGTTTCACAAAAGAAACAAACGTACCTTTCACGGCGAACAACCCATTGAGGTGGCTTATACCATTCTTTCATTGGACCTATTCTGTAAAGTTACCCATAAAAAGAAATACTCCAAACAGCTTCATACCGCATTTAATTGGTTTTTAGGCAATAACCATCTCAAGCAAATTATGTACAACCCTGTTAATGGTGCCTGTTATGATGGTCTTGAAAAAGAAAATATTAATATAAATCAAGGTGCGGAATCCAGCTTGTGCTACGTAATGGCGCGTTTAGTTGTTGAGGGTTACCCTTTGGAGGTTGGTCTTAAAGAAAATAAATTAGATTTAAGTTTAAAGATGGACTCGGCTTCAAAACGTGGCAAAAAGATCATCCAAGAAAAGTGCATCGGTAAAAGTTTAAAAATAGAACGAAATGTATCAAACAGTTAGCGATTTTAATCCTACCAAGCAATAAAAAAGTAGTTATGACCGAGGCCTTTAAAAATATCAACCCTTTCATCCTTGGACTGCTCATCAGTCTGGGCATTGGCCTTATTCTTGGGTTGGAACGTGAATACGATAAATTGAAGGAAGAACAAGGCTTTGCAGGCATAAGAACCTTCCCAATTGTCGCAATCATCGGTTTTATATTAGGCAACCTTACGACAGCTTACACACCTTGGTTGGTCATTATTATTGCGGTAGCATTTCTCTTGTTTTTGGCGTTGAGTCATCTTTCCATAGCGCAAAAGTACATTATGACTGGTATTACCACCAATATGGCATTGTTCGCTACGCTAATTTTGGGTGTTATGGTTGCCAATCATTTGCATAAGGAAGCAGTTGCTACCGCAGTTGTAGTTGTTACTTTGTTATCGTTAAAAACTACCTTTAATACGTTTATAAAGAATATTACTTCAGAAGAGCTTTTTGCCTTTATTAAGTTTTCAATTATTGCGCTTCTTATTTTGCCTTTCTTACCAGATCAAGACTATGGGCCGGAAGGATTGCTTAACCCTTTTGAGATAGGAGCAATTATAGTGATTGTCTTTTTTCTGAATTTCATCGGCTACTTTCTTGTAAAATATGTAGGTTCTAAACGTGGTATTCTGCTCACAGCAATTTTAGGCGGATTGATTTCAAGTACCGCAGTGGCGTGGATTTATGCATCCCGAAGTAAGGAATCGCCAGAGCTCTCAAAAAAATATGCAGCTGGCATCATCATAGCTTCTGCCATACTGTTTCCAAGACTGGCAATTCTGGCCTATATTTTCAATAGTGCCATACTTTCTTATTTAGCTATTCCATTTACCATATTTACACTCATTTGTTTGATTAGTGCACTCATATTTATCAAAAAGGATACAGATGTTCCAAAAACAGACATCAATCTGGGGAATCCCCTCAATATATGGAACGCTTTAGGGTTTGGAGGTGTCTATGTGGTTATTCTATTTGCTGTTTTTTATGGAAATCGATTTTTTGGCGAAAGCGGGTTATACTATTCAGCACTCATTGCAGGATTGGCAGACACAGATGCCATTACAATTAGTATGGCAAAATTTGGGTCTTTGGAAGAAAAATTCGCACTGGTAACCAATGTCATTATAACAGCAACCAGAAGCAATATGATTGTAAAACTTGGGATTACCTATTTCAAAGGCTCAAAAAAAACGGGGAAACTCGTAATGCTAATTTTTGGAACTGTTGTCGTTGTGGGTATAGCATATATTTTAATACAGTTAGGAATTCAAAAAATGTAAGATGAAAACAACAATATTTAGCACCCATAAATTTGAAGAACCTTATCTGGTAAAGGCAAATAATGGTGCTCAACAATTAAAATTTTTGGAAAGTCGCTTGACCGAAGAAACGGCTATTCTCGCAACGGGTTCTAAAGCAGTAAGTCTATTTACGGGCGATGATGCCTCGGCGCATATCCTTGAAAAATTAAATGCTTTTGGCGTAAAATGTATCGCATTACGTTCGGCAGGGTTCAATCACGTCGATTTAATAAAAGCATCAGAACTAGGAATTAAAGTGGCTCGTGTCCCAGCCTATTCACCTTATGCCATTGCAGAGCATACAATGGCGCTCATACTTGCATTAAACCGAAAATTGATTAAAGCACACAACAGGGTACGTGACCAGAATTTCTCATTGAACGGTCTTACCGGTTTCGACCTCAATGGAAAAACCGTCGGCGTTATCGGGACTGGAAAAATTGGATCTGTATTGGTCAAAATACTACACGGTTTTGGTTGTAAAATACTTGTTCAGGATGTCATTGAGGATGAAAATTTAATCAAGTTCTACAATGTAATCTATACCAATTGTGAAACTATTTGTAAGCAGTCCGATATCATAAGCTTACACGTACCACTAACGTCTTCAACGAAACACTTGATTGATGCAAAACATATTTCATTAATGAAGCAAGGCGTAATGCTTATCAATACAAGTCGTGGAGGATTGGTCGATACCAAAGCTGTTATCGAAGGATTGAAAACTAAAAAAATTGGGTATTTCGGAATAGATGTGTATGAGGAAGAAGAAGGATTGTTCTTTGAAGACCATTCCGATGATATTTTGCAAGACGATGTGATTGCCCGATTAATGACCTTCAACAATGTTTTGATAACCAGTCATCAGGCCTTTTTAACCGAAACCGCATTGACCAATATTGCAGAAACGACTATCTATAACCTGGATTGTTTTGAAAAGCAAATACCTTCTGTGAATGAAGTTTATTAAATAAAAGGAATAATCAATTAAAATTTTTAATCGATGAAAAATATACTCGTACCAACAGACTTTTCTGAAAACTGTAACAAGGCAGCAGAACTTGGAGTTAAAATGGCAAAACTGTACAATTCAGAAATACATTTTTTCCATTTAATGAACACACCGGTAGATTGGATAAACCTGGATAAGGAGAAAGAAAAAAGATATCCGCAAACGGTTCAACAAATAGGTAGCGCAAGAGCCGATTTGAGGGAACTGGGGTTAAAAGCGGAACGCGAAGGACTTAAATGCAGGACTTTTCTGGAATTTGATGGAGGCCAGGCCAATATTTTAAAACATTCCGGGCATTTTCATCACGATTTTATAGTTACGGGAAGTAGCGGTACGCAAGGCGGTGTAAGGGAATTATTGGGAAGCAACGTTGAGAAAATTGTGAGAAAAGCAGATGTGCCCGTAATTGTGGTGAAGAACAAAGAAGTATCCTTTCCTTTTAAAGATATCGTTTTTGTTTCAGATTTTCTGGAAGATGTGAGTGAAGCCTTTAAGCATGTTATTTCTATTGCTAATAAATGCGGTGCACATATCCACTTAGTAAGGGTCAATACACAGACTGATTTTAATAGTATTGAACAGGGTTTGAACCCCCTTAAGAAGTTCCTGGAAAGGTTTCCGGATTTGGAGAAGTACTCAATGAATGTATATAACGAACCTGCTGTAGAAACGGGTATAAACAATTACTTAAAGTATAATGATGCCGATTTGATAGCTATGTGTACCCACGGCCGTACAGGATTTTTGAGCCTATTTTCAAAAAGTATTGCCGAAGGTGTAACTAATCATTCAGAACTTCCTGTGATGACCATACATATTAAAAAATGAAACATCCAATCAACATAGTAAAATATTCAGGAGATGTGGTAGCTTTTGATGTGGAGAAACTTATCAATTCATTAAGACGTTCGCAAGCAAGTGAAGAATTGATTCAGCAAATAATAGGACAAGTTGAAGACCAATTATATGAAGGCATTACCACCAAAAAAATATATCAAATGGCATTTAAAATGCTAAAAGGTAAGTCGAGAGTAAGTGCTTCAAAATACAAACTCAAAAAAGCCCTGATGGAATTAGGCCCTTCTGGCTTCCCATTTGAAAAGTTAGTAGGCAAACTATTGGCACACGAAGGATTTTCAACACAGGTTGGTGTCATAGTTCAAGGCAATTGCGTTCAGCACGAAGTGGATGTGATAGCGCAAAAAGGAAATAAACATTATATGATTGAATGTAAATACCATAGTGACCAAGGCAGGTTTTGCAATGTAAAAATCCCATTATATATCCATTCACGGTTTTTGGACGTGGAAAAGCAATGGAAACACCAAAAAGGTCACGAGGCTAAACTTCATAAAGGCGGGGTTTACACCAATACGCGTTTCACAACCGATGCCATTCAGTACGGGAAATGTGTTGGAATGCTTATGACCAGTTGGGATTATCCAAGAGGAAATGGTCTCAAGGACAGAATAGATAAATCGGGGCTACATCCCTTAACCGCTTTAACAACACTTACCAAAGCTGAAAAAACAAAATTATTGGATCAAGGCATCATACTCTGCAAGGAGCTACACGAAAATCCAGACTTTTTGGAACAAATGGGTATCAGTAAGCTAAGGCAAAATAAGATACTCGAAGATTCAAGAGAATTATGTAGATCCCATTAATTCAAATAATGAATAATTACTAATTTTTAAAAATAATACAAATGAAAACTGAAGAATTGCAAAAACAGGGCAACATAGATTTAGAACCATTTTACCAGGCATTGGAAGATGACTCAAAACTACTTGAAGAAGCACTGGAAATATTATTAGATATGTTAAACCCAGAGCCTAAATCCGTAAAAAAATTAGCGCTTCTTATAAAAGAAGATTCGCGCAATCTATATAATGAAATAGTACTACTATATAAATCGGACCAGGATAAAGGAAACTCACCTTCCTGCTGCGGTGGTCACAAATTTGGGGAGCAGCTCTTGTAGTAAATTATGTACAACAACCTAAATAGATACCAATGAAAAAAAATAAAATAAACATCCATTTTTTAGGAGCGGCAGGCACAGTAACCGGCTCAAAATATTTAGTGGATACAGGAGATAAAAAGATACTCATAGACTGCGGACTTTTTCAAGGGCTAAAGGAATTACGCCTTAAAAACTGGGAGTACCCACCTGTTAATGTTGCTGATATTGATGCTGTTTTGCTCACCCACGGCCATATGGACCACACAGGTTATCTGCCGAGATTGGTAAAGCAAGGCTTTAATGGACCCATCTATGGTACCAACCCCACTTTGGATATAGCAAGAATCATATTGAACGATAGTGCCAAAATACAGGAACAGGAAGCCGAACGTGCCAATAAAGAAGGCTATTCCAAACATAATCCTGCTGAACCACTTTACGATGTAAAAGATGTAGAAAAAACAATCCCTTACTTCAAAGGAGTACCGACCTCGCAATGGCTACCCATTCTCAAAGATGTGAAAGCGAGGTTTCAATACAACGGACACATCCTTGGTGCCACATACATTGAGTTAGATATACGTGGAAAACGTTTCGTTTTTTCAGGTGATATCGGTAGAACAAACGATTTATTACTGTTTCCACCCTTAAAGCCAAAAAAAGCGGATGTACTTTTCATTGAATCCACTTATGGTGGAAGGTTTCATCCAGATGAAGCAGAAGCACTTCCGCAGATTGAAAAATTGGTCAACGAAACCATTGATAGAGGTGGCAGCTTATTTATCCCCAGTTTTTCGGTAGAGCGTGCCCAACTGATGATGCTCATCTTTTGGAAATTACTCAAGGAGAACAAAATTCCAAAAGTACAAATGATTATGGACAGTCCGATGGGTGCCAACGTATTGGAACTGTTTCATAGAACTCGTGATTGGCACAGATTGGAAGATAACGAATGTGACGAAATGTGCTCACACTTTACGGTCGTTAGCAGTTATCGGGAAACAATGGAGTTAAGAACAGACAACAAACCAAAAATCGTGATTGCAGGAAGCGGAATGCTCACTGGTGGCAGAATGCTAAACTATCTTGAAACACAGGCACAAAATCCAAATAACACCTTGCTTTTTGTAGGCTATCAAGCTGAAGGCACACGAGGTAGAAAATTATTGGAAGGTGAGAAAGAACTAAAAGTCTATGGAAAATGGGTGCCATTTAAAATGCAAGTTGCGGAAATTGAAGGGCTTTCAGCACACGCAGACCACGCTGAACTTATGGATTGGTTGAGCAAAATAAAAATCCAACCCGAACGTATTTTCATTGTACACGGTGAAAAAGAGAGTGCAGAAGCATTACAAAAAGGCATTAAGGAAACCTATGGGTGGGATGCAGAAATCCCGCAATTATATAATATAGAAGAAATAGAACAAATCGAAAAATTACAACAATCAATAAAATAGGCACAGAAAAAATTGCTACTCGCAATACTATTCCACACCCTTCAAATGTTATTGATTTGAGCGATGTAATGGCAAAAGAAGTAAAGAGATTTATGCACCATATATGAAAAAACAAAGCTTCATTCTGTTTTTTATCCTATCCATAGCAACAATGACTGGACAAACTGAAATGCTCATTGGGCAGATTTCAGGCAGAGTTGTTATTCGGGAAAACTTTGATGAAAATGGTTCTTTTTTAAATAAACAAACTTTCAAAGCCAGTGAAACAATAAAGAAAAATGGATACTATGAAATTGAGGTAGTTACGGAATTATTTGATAAAGACAAAAAATTGACCGATAAATACACCACAACCTATCGTTGCAAGCCTGATGAAGCAAGTGTAGTGGTAATGGCTTTCCCGTTTTCCAATCCAAAATCAAAGGAGACCGAAATTAATACCACCTCTGAAAAATTTAAAGAGCTCTACGATTTGGACAACCTTGAAAATATAGAATTGGAAATGACTTTTGATTCGGGACTGTTGGATTTTTTTGGTTCAAAAAGCATCATAAAGATTTACGACCGAATATTTGAGGGCAACAAAAACAAGATTAATTCAAAAATCAATATAAAGGCCTATGCGTGGGGAATTCGCATCAAGCAACTCAACTATACCGTCAACGAAAAATTAAATGAAAAAGGTTTACTGACCTTTCAGAAATTTACAGAGGAAGATAATAGTTATTTTACAATGACATATAAATAAAATGAACAATTACAACACACTTTCAGAAGCCATAAACGATTTACAGGCAAACGATTATCCCTACGATTTCAATTTGAAGCCTGAATGCTTGGAATGTGCTTCGCTAAAAATTGAAATCCGGCCTGAAGATTTTAAAGTAGATAAAACCTTTCGCTTTGAAGGAATGAGCAGTACCGACGATAATAGCATTTTATATGCTATATCCTCCAATGATGGAATTAAAGGACTTCTGGTAGATGCCTATGGCGTCTATGCCGAAAACATTTCAGAAGAAATGCGAAAA
This sequence comes from Christiangramia sp., assembly GCF_029937855.1. GTDB lineage: Bacteria > Bacteroidota > Bacteroidia > Flavobacteriales > Flavobacteriaceae > Christiangramia. The sequence continues at coordinate 4,389 of NZ_JAPYPC010000029.1, read as the reverse complement.
AAATTAAGATAAAAATCAACAAAAACAGAAATTATGGAAAATCACAAACATCATCCCCACGAACATAATGGCAAAGGGAATAATTCAGCAAAGAATGAAGCATTAAAAAAAGAAGCTGATATAAAAGATAACCTAGTCGAAAAAACCAAACACGGCCATAACGAAGCAATGGATGAAAGTGACCATTCGGGACATAGTGGCCATTCCGATCATGATCCCGGTCACGGCGAGATGGGCCACGACCATCATAAAATGATGATTGCCGATTTTAGAAAACGGTTTTGGGTAACCCTTGTACTTACTATTCCCATACTGTTCTTCTCGCCGATGATTCAGGACTTTTTTGGATATGAGTTTTTGCTTCCCGGAAATCCATATATCCTTTTTGCACTTTCCACAATCGTATATTTCTATGGTGGTTGGCCATTTTTAAAAGGATTCTGGTCTGAAATCAAAAAAGGTGCGCCAGGAATGATGACCTTGATTTCTATGGCAATTTCTGTAGCTTATTTTTATAGCACCGCGACCGTATTTGGCTTAAGAGGCGAAGACTTTTTCTGGGAGCTATCAACACTTATAGCCATAATGTTGCTTGGTCATTGGATAGAAATGAAAAGTGTGTTAGGTGCGTCAAAAGCTTTACAGTTACTGGTAAGTATGATGCCTGCGGAAGCGCACAGGGTAAAAGGCGACATCATAGAAGACATCCCTCTTGAAGATTTACTAAAGGATGATGTGATTTTGGTTAAACCAGGTGAAAAAGTTCCTGCTGATGGGATTATAGTAGACGGTTCAAGTTACCTGAACGAATCTATGCTTACAGGCGAATCCAAACCTGTAAAAAAAGATGAAAACGATAAGGTTATTGGTGGTTCGGTAAATGGTAACAGTACCTTAAAAGTAAAGGTTGAGCATACTGGAAAAGATAGCTATCTCAACAAGGTCATCAAAATGGTCGAAGAAGCGCAAAAAACCAAATCCAAGATGCAAAATCTTTCAGACAGGGCTGCAAAATGGTTAACCTATATCGCTTTGGCTATTGGTTTTGGAACATTAGCGGTATGGCTGATTTTAGGCTTTCCATTTGTCTATGCTTTAGAAAGAATGGTTACCGTTATGGTCATTGCTTGTCCACACGCATTGGGTCTTGCCATTCCCCTTGTGGTTGCGATTTCTACGGCAGTATCTGCTCAAAATGGATTGCTTATCCGAAATAGAACTGCTTTTGAAGAGTCAAGAAAAATTTCAGCTTTGCTTTTTGATAAAACAGGAACACTAACCAAAGGTGATTTTGGTGTCACTCGAATCGAATCTGTTAAAGAAGCTTATTCAACAGAGGAAATTTTAAGACTTTCAAGTGCATTGGAACAAAGCTCAGAACACCCCATTGCAGTTGGTATTATTAAAAGAGTTAAAGAAGATAACATTACTATTCCAAAACCTGAAAACTTTAATGCAATTACAGGAAAAGGTGTAGAGGCAAATGTAGATGGTAAACAAGTGAAGGTGGTCAGCCCTGGTTATTTAAGGGATGAAAAAATCACTATTCCTGAAGATGCTTATAGTGACGCTGCTGAAACTGTTGTATTTGTATTAATAGATGGCCAGCTAGCAGGATACATTGCTCTTGCTGATGAAATAAGACCTGAATCTGCGGAAGCTATAAAAATATTCAAAAAAAACAATATTAAAGTCTTGATGGCAACTGGCGATAATGAAAAAACCGCTAAGGCTGTGAGTGAAAAACTTGGATTGGATGGTTACTACGCCGAAGTATTGCCACATCAAAAAGTTGAAATTGTAGAAGAGTTACAGAACAAAGGCGATTTTGTAGCGATGACGGGTGATGGTGTAAATGATGCGCCCGCACTTGCCAAAGCTGATGTGGGAATTGCAGTTGGTTCAGGTACTGACGTTGCCGCCGAAACAGCAGATATCATTCTGGTCAACAGTAACCCACAGGATATTGCCAACTTAATTCTCTTTGGAAAAGCCACCTACAATAAAATGATTCAGAATTTGATTTGGGCTACAGGATATAATGTAGTGGCTATTCCTTTAGCAGCCGGTGTATTATATTCTTCAGGCTTTGTTTTAGGACCAGCTGTAGGAGCGGTATTTATGAGTTTAAGTACGATTATAGTGGCTATTAATGCGCAATTACTGAAGCGAAAAATCGGTAAAAAATAAATGAACCAAAAAGAAAAACTCAACAGGATATCTTTAATCCTGTTGAGTTTATTTGTAGTGATGTTAGGCTATGGTATTTTATTGCCAACCCTTCCTTACTATACCGAAAGATTAGCCCTAAAGGAAAATCCCGATACCGATCTTATTAACTTTCATATTGGTCTGCTCACGAGTATCTATCCTTTTTTCCAGCTACTATTCGTAGTGGTTTGGGGAAAGCTATCGGATAAATACGGCCGTAAGCCTATAATCATTTGCGGTTTAATTGGCTTTGTAGTAATGCAGTTGCTTACCGGTTTAGCCTCATCCTTGACAATGCTATATATCGCTCGAATCTTTGGTGGAATTTTCACATCATCAGTTATTCCAGTTGGCAACGCATATTTAAGTGATATTACATCTGAAAAACGTAGAACAAAAATAATGGCGTGGTCTGGTGTTGCCATAAGTTCAGGAGTTATTTTTGGCCCTGTTTTAGGTAGCCTTCTATCCCAAACAAATCTACATTTCAAGTATTCCTTGGGGATATTACATCTGGATCGCTTTTCAATCCCATTTCTTCTGGTTGCACTTTTGGGTTTTGTTATATTGAGCATACTGATAAAATGGCTTGGGAATACAACACCGATAAGACTGTTTGTTTCAGAAAAACAAAAATTAAGCTTTAGCTTTAGTAGGTTCTTTACCATCCTGTTACTGCTTTCTTTTGTAATGCAATTTGTGGTCACCCTCTTTGAAACGGTTTTTTCAATTTACGGAAAAGATGAATTGTTATTTACAAGCAATCAAATAGGCATAGGATTTATGCTCTGTGGATCAGTTATGGCAGTTTTACAACCTATATTCGCAACCTATGGTGAAAAAATATTAACGGCAAAGCAGCAAATTGCAGCCGGATTATTGATTTCAGGAATTTCCATGATTGCATTTCCATTTTTTAGTAATGAATTTTATGTCTATGCACTAATTATAACATTCGCCACTGGTGGAGCAATGGTAACCCCCAACCTGCTTTCAGCAGTATCTTTGCTTTCAAAAGAAAATGCAGGAAGCAATATTTCCATACAAACTTCCGCCAATAGTGTAGGACAGATTTTGGGCCCGGTTATAGGAACTTGGTTAGTGGTGGGAGGGTTTTATTATCCATTTATTATTGCTGGTATTATTATTTTGGTTGCTATTGGATTATTATATTTTTTTAACAGTGTCCGGCAAAGAGATACAGATTTGGATTTATAACCTAATTTATTCCAATAGATCTGTCCTCTTTTGAATTTATCTTAAATACCACGGTCCCCTAGAACATTGTTATCTGTGAATCAGGCGGTTTGGTAGTAAGGTGGTCCCATCTCTAGGTTGGATTTTCCAAAAAAACTAAATCATTCGGTACAGGCATAGCATCGAAATAATATTGGACCAGACCCAGATTTTTTTATTTTTTTGCACTATCAACATTAGTAGGCGCACAATCGGCCTGCACAATATTTGTATTTTAAAGGTATTTGAGCTGTTCCTATGAAAAATATTTCAGCGGGAAATTCTGCTTGATAAAAAAAATCAACTGATTCTATAATAAATTCTTGTTTTACAAGGTTTTAAATCTTAACTGTATGGCAAATTTAAAGATTATTTTGAGAAAAAACATGAAAAAGAAAGAAGGAAGAATACCTCTGGCCTTAAGAATTAGCCAAAATTATAAAACGAATTATGTCTGGCGAGAACAATCTGTTTTTGAAAAAGATTGGGATGACGTTTCTGGTAAGATAAAAAGACTCATCCGGATTTTAAGAAGTTAAATAACTTTTTGATGAAAAGGAAGTTTGAAGTCAATGATAATTATTTCAATTCCAAGAAAAAATTATTCCGAAGCAAATAAAACAAAAATTAAAAGGGCAGATGGTTCTAAATCATTCTTTGCCAATGCCACCGAACATATTCAGAATAAATATGACCCCAGAGTTATTCAGTTGCTAAAGCGCTATAATATATAATATTTAAGAATTTATTGACTAGTCCTGAATAAAGCTAGGATTATAATTGATTACTATCGCCCAGATAAGAAATTAAATAACGGATATTTATTCCCTTTTTTACGGGAAGTAGATCAAACCCAAGCTGAACGAATTTATACAAGGACAAAGAGCACCACTAAACTTCTCAATAAATATTTAAAAAGAATAGCTAAACTCTGTGGCATTG
>NZ_JAPYPC010000028.1 GCF_029937855.1 Christiangramia sp. | reverse complement strand
TGCTGCATAGCAGACCTTATGTTTTTTTCGGGCTCAATTATTAATTTCTTCCAATCGTTCATACGGATATTTTTTTATTTAAAACTACATTTGAAAAAAGAATATTTAATTACTTTCTTTTATGATTTTCAAATAGTATTTATGACCTAAATATTTAAAATAAAGAGGATGATTTTCATTATGTGCAATTCGGAAATGGTTAAACTGACTAGCTATACTTTTTGAGATATCTAACTGGTCATCTTGAGTCATTCTTTTTTTATAAAGAGAGGATTCGCCAATTTGAGGTTGTGATCTGAGTTTACCATATTCATTCACGAATCTTAGACACATTTGGATAATTTTTAATGCCATTTTTTCCCGAAGTTCATTAAGTAATTCATGCCCTTCAAATTCTATCATATCCTTTAAATAAAAAGGACCAGAATCCACCCCCTCAACAGCTTCGAATAGGGTTATGGGTATTTGATTTTTACCTTCTAAAATTTGCCATTGCATGGGAGAAAAACCTTTTCCATGAGGTAAATCACTAGCATGAACTACTATATTATTTTTATTTGGTTGAAGATATTTCCTTGAAAGAAGTTTAGTACAACTAAGTAGAAACATAATATCACAGGGATATAATTCCTGTGATTTGTATACATACTTTACGCTATGTCCCTGTTCCAACAATGCTTTTTTTAATTTATTACCATACGGCACAAACCAACTATTCACTGAATCAGTATAAATAATTATATTCATTTATTTAAAATATCATTAAAGATTTGAGTAATTTAATTAACATCTTTATTCTTTAAATTACCATACATGGATAGGTAATTAATCTTTTATAAACCGGTTCTGTTTATTTCAACTCTCTATCTTTTTTTCTTTATAAATATGGAATAAATGGACAAAGTGCAAAGATACTGGTCTGTATTACAGATTTATGAAGCATATCCCTGATCCCGTCTCTTAACTTTTCTATAGTTTCAGAAAGAACTAAAGGAAAGATATAGTTTGAACTGAAATAGGAATGACTCTTAAAGGGAACAAGAATATAATCTACTGACTCCAAAGCAATTTCGTAAGCCGATCTCACATTATTTCTTTTTTCAGGTCTCCAGAAGTCTTTTTCTAATTTCACTATATAATTGTAATTTACCTGCCCTATCCCGGTGACAAGAACGTTTCTTTCTTCAAAATCTACAGATTTATTCCGCCAAAACCCAATTTCTTTGAGGTCTTATTATACTCATCCCATTGACCAATATCCATCCAACTCCCTTCACTTACAGGGAAAATTCCCACTTTTCCATTCCTTTCCATTATCTTTTCAATAAGTGCAGTAATGTGGAAAAATTCATCTTCAGGAATCTCCTCCAGAAGGTGAGGTTCAAGGATATACATTCCTGCATTAATAAAAAAGGTATACTCAGGCTTTTCCTTTATTTTTTCCAATACACCATTCTCTCCAAACTCAAGGGTACCATAAGGGATCTTAAAGTGCTTTACTGCACTTACCGCTGTGAGTTCATTTCCATTAGACTTATGATATTTCAGCATTTCAGAATAATCATCCTTGATGAGGATATCGCAATTAGTAACAAAAAAAGTTTCTTTTAGCTTACCTTTTAAAAGATGAAGGCTCCCGGCAGTACCAAGAGGTTTGTTCTCTTCAAAATAACTGATGTTATAATTCGTTTCGGATGGATGCGCAAAATAGCTACGAATCATATCTTGTTTGTAATTTACTGTCAGATGAAAATTCGTTACCCCAACTTCATTAAAAGAATCTATTATCCATTCCAATATCGGTTTCTCCCCAAGAGGAATAAGGGGTTTAGGGATAATATTTGTAATAGGTTTTAAACGGGTTCCCTTCCCCCCTGCCATAATCACTACAGGAATATCAGGAAGTGTATCCACCCTCTCTTTTTTTTCAGAAAAAATCTGATCCCAGAAAATTACATCTGCAACATTTTTCTCATCATCAACTATTGGCATAGCTTCAATACGATGCTGAAGCATAAGATTACGAATATCTTCTACATTATCCTGATCTGATGCAATAATAACCCTATCCCTTAAAATGGAATTTATTTCTGCATCCAATGAATGATTAGATAGTATTGCTCTCTGGATATCACCAATACTCAGAACCGACATGAACTTATTATTATTACATACAAAAAGTAGTTTTGATCTTACCTCATCCATATGCTGCATAGCAGACCTTATGTTTTTTTCGGGCTCAATTATTAATTTCTTCCAATTATCCATATATCTTTTACTTGGCGGGTATCCCCTTAACTATTTTATTATTCTCGACATTTTTGGTAACAACGGCTCCTGCACCAACGGTCACATTATCCCCAATTTTCACATTTGGCATAATTGTGCTATTTGCCCCTATATAGCAATTTGTCCCGATTTCTACATTCCCCAGCACAACTGCATTGGGAGCTATAGTGGAGTAATCTCCTATTTTGGAGTCGTGCATTATGTTAGCTCCAACATTTATTTTACAAAATTTTCCAATTTCAACTCCAGCTGAAATATGTGTGCTTTGACTGATTATACAGCCATTCCCAATATCAGAAAACCTTGAAATCATTGAATATTTTGAAACCAGTGTAAAAAAGTTATTATTAAAACGAGAATATTCTTTAAAAAGTTTCTTTCGTGTTATTCCTTTATCCGGAGTGATGATCAACTTACTATCGAGGTAACTTTCCAGGATAGATTGAGCTTGCTTATCACTTCCCAGTACCCGAATACCATAATATTCTCCCGTTTTATTATTATCTATGATTCCCATCAACTTCAGGTCCAAAGCAAAAATCTGCTCAATAACCTCATGAAAACCACCAATTAGAATAACTTGTTTAGACTGCATACTCTTTTAGTTTCTTAGAAATATATTCCACCTTCTCTTCTGTTAGGTTTCCATACATTGGTAGGGTAATTAACCTGTTGTATATCGATTCGGTTTTCCTTAATCCTCTTTCTTCTTCATTATAATAAATATCGAATAAATGAACAGGAGGATAATGGACACTGGTCTGTATTCCAGAATCATGAAGCATATCCCTGATCTCGTCTCTTGACTTTTCTACCGATTCAGAAAGAACTATAGGAAAGATATAGTTTGAACTGAAATAGGGGTGATCCTTAAAGGGAACAATAACATTATTTACTGATTCCAAAGCTTTTTCGTAAACTGATCTCACTTTATATCTTTTCTTCAGATCCTCCGGAAGTTTTTCTAACTGAACGATACCAAGGCTAGCTCTTATATCATCCATCCTGTAATTGTATCCTAATTTCACCACATCATATGAAGTTGAATGTCCCTTTGCACGGTTATAAGACATGGTTGTCATCCCATGAGAACGTAATAGTTTTGCTTTTTCTGCAAGTTCCTTGTTGTTAGTGAGGAACATCCCCCCCTCTCCTGTACTTAAATTCTTATTGCTAAAGAAACTGAAACATCCCACATCTCCAATTGTTCCCAGTTTTTTACCCTTATATTCAGAGAGAGGGCCGTGACAGGCATCCTCTACAACCTTAAGATTATGTTCGTGGGCAATAGCCAATATTTCGTCCATATTACAGGTAAATCCAGCATAATGCATTACAATAATTGCCTTAGTTCTTTCTGTAATAAGTTTTTTTATATGTTCAGGATCTATTGTAAGATTATCTTCACTTATTATATCTGCAAATACTGGAGTAGCTCCAACATATTTGATTGCGTTGGCTGTTGCAACGAAAGTAAATGAAGGGCAAATTACTTCATCGCCCTCCTGGATTTCCAAAACTTCCATAGCTAGATGTAAAGCTACGGTGCAATTGGTCAAACTTACCGCATGTTCAACATTAAAGTATTCACAAAACATTTCTTCCAGTTTCTGTGATTTAGGTCCTGTAGAAATCCATTTGGAGCGCAGAACGTCAATTACAGCTCTCTCCTCTTTATCGTCATAATTAAGATCAAATAATGGTATTTTATAGTTCATTTAAGTGTTATTTTCTTATTTATGGAAGCTACCAGCTCCTATTATAGAATTCGTTTTTACTATCTTTCCGTTTGATATGGTAGAATTACTACCAAAAAAACATCCATCTCCTACCTCGCAATCTCCGTTAACAATGGCTCCTGTAGAAACATGACAAAAATCTCCTATAATTGAATCATGCTCAATTCCAGCATTAGTATTGATAATACAATAATCTCCTATTTCTACATTAGCATTCACGAAAGCATTATGCATTACAACAGTACCCCTCCCAATTTTAGCATGTTGGGAAACATAGGCTCTTGGGGATACAACAGAAGCAATTTTACATTCATGCTTCTGCAAAAGTTTTGCAAGCTTCAGCCTTACTGAATAAGATTTAATTTGACCAACGGTAATTAAAAAGTAAACCTGATCTTTAGCTAGGTCTACAATATCATCATCCCCACCTATAATCTTATAGTTAAGAACGTTATAATTGACGGGGAGATTATTATCAATAATTCCCTTTATTTTGAACCTATTCTCCTGTTCAATAACATCCAGCACAGAATGGCAATGACCACCCCCACCAACTAAAACTATTTCAGGTCTTACACTCAAAATTAATCTCACATTTTACTATCCAGGTACTTTCCTGTTTCCAGGTGCCCGAAGTTTGGAATCATATAAAAGAAAAGTTCAACAACCTCCTCTTTGGTCCATTGATGTTTCTTTCGAAATTCTCCTATCACATTCTCAAATCTTTGAAGTTTTTCATTCTCTACATTCAAAACATTTTTTATAATTCCCATATTCTTAAATTTTTCAAGATCCAGAGTCTCACTATCGGTAAAAAACTCTTCAAAGTCCTTTTCTCCGGTAGTATCACTTCTGGTAAATAAGCACGGCCATTTATTTTGTTGTGGAAGAGTATGGACAAGATCCCTTGCTTCATCTTCATCTTTACATAGATAGGCATCATAACCTCCTTGCTTAAGAAATTTAACAGCAATATCCGCAAAAGAAATCAAATGTAGTTTCTCACTAAGTTTAGGAAAAAATATATCTCTATTATCGCCAAAAATACAGGACATCAGACAAAGTTCTCCACTTTCCTGAGGTGTCACAAAATAACGTTTGACATCATTAGGTGCAACAATTGGTTGTTTTTTCTGAATACGCTGGTTAAAGCCATGCAAAAGAGAACCATCTGAAAAGGCTACATTAGCAAAACGAGCAGTGGATATTTCAATACTTTCACTTCTTCGCATTAAAAACATTTCCATAATACGTTTTGAAGCCCCCATCATATTTACAGGATTAGCAGCTTTATCAGTGGATACACAAAAATATTTGTTTGCACCATTCTTTATACTCTGCCCAATGGTCTTATCTGTATTAAAGATATTAACATCAATCATCCTCATCAAGGTAAAAGGGTCTTTCTCACTACGCACATGCTTTAAGGCAGAGAGATTCAAAATATAGTCATACTTACCATCAGATTCTATAAATGCATCGTACTCCATGGAACCAATATCAAGAGCAAACGTTTGGAAATCTCCATCTATATAACCGAAGGAACTGCGAATATCCCTTACCAACTCTACCATATTATTTTCACTAATATCAACAACATGTAGTTTTAAAGGATTTCTTTTGAATATTTCTTTGGTGACCGCCTGTCCAATTGATCCAGCACCACCTAGCACCAGAAAAGAGGATTTAGAAATTATTTTATTCAATTTCCCATTATATTTATCAATATCTTCAATAAATAATCCTGTATTTCTTCCAATAAGTGAAAGTATATCCATATTATTTTATATAGAGAGATTTATATATATTTTCGTATTCAGCGGCAATTTTTCTTACATCAAATTTTTCTCTTGCCTGTCTTTGTGCAGCAATATTAACCAATGTTTCTTCCGGTGCGTCTAAAATAAGTTTTAGTTTTTTTTCAAGGTCATGTATATTTCCAGATTTAAAAAAGACTGCAGATTCTTCATTAACACATTCTTTATTTTCTGGAATGTCTGAACAAACAATCGGTATACCCGCTATCATCGCTTCGATCAACGCCCCAGGTAGGCCTTCATAATATGAAGGAAACACAAAAACATTTGAAATGGAAAGTAATTCATTTATATCCTTTCTATAACCTAATAAAAAAACATAGCCTTTTAGATTTAGTTCCCTGATCGCCTTTTCCAGCCTCTTCCGATAGTTCCCCTCTCCAACTATCAATAAGATGGAATTTGGAAACTTCTTAATAATGCCTGGCATTGCATTTATCAAGTCCAGCTGCCCTTTCCGATCGAGTAATCGGCTTACATTGATTAAAATATTCCGATTATGGAGGTTAATTTCGTCGAGAAAAATCTTCTTTTTACCGGATTGTAATTTTATATCATCTATTATTCTTCCTCTAAATACAACTTTTACTTTTTCCGGATTTATTTTAAGGGCTTTAATATTAGATTGGCTTATGGTATGAGAGTTTGAAAAAAAGAGATCCACTCTATTCGCCGTCCAACGATCATACCATTCGATTAACTTTAATTTCACTTTATGCTCGAAATCAAGTTTTTCATAACGAACTTTAGCATAAGAATTATTAACAAAGCTATTAATTAGTGGAATTTGCGGGAAAATTCTTTTCATTTTCCGGGAAATAATATCTGCCCGGAATAATGCACTATGAATGATAGTTGGTCTTTCCTTCTTAAAAATAGGAATCAGAGCTTTAACCGCTTCATTAAAATTATACTTCCCGATAATATTTAATTTTACTATTTTGAAATTCTCAAATGTGGTATTTGGAGGAATTGTATTATCCCCTTTATATATCTGCACAAACACCGCCTCATATTCTTCAAAATAAGAGGCTATAAGAGCTAGGCTTTTTTCCGCTCCCCCGGTTTGAATAGTATCTAATAAATACAGAACTTTTTTCACTAATTAATAATAACTTTTATACCATTCAATAAATCTTTCAATCCCTAATTTTATAGACATTGAAGGTTTATAATTATAATCCTTTTCCAGAGCACCAACATCTGCCCAGGTTCTTACCACATCGCCTGGTTGCATTGGCAACATTTCTTTCTTCGCGAGAATTCCAAGCTTTTTTTCTATTTCATGAATAAATTCAAGCAAATTCACCGGTTTACTATTTCCAATATTATAAAGTTTATAATCCTTTTTATTATCTGAATTTTTTATCACCTGAAAAACACCTTCCACGATATCATCGATATAAGTAAAGTCTCTCTCTAAATATCCTTCATTAAATACTTTGATTGGCCTATTATTAATTATCGCATCGGTAAAAAGGAACATGGCCATATCTGGCCGGCCAAATGGACCATAAACGGTAAAGAATCGCAAACCGGTAGTTTTAAAACCGTATAAATGGTTATAGGTATAAGCCATTAATTCATTACTTTTCTTGGTAGCTGCATACAAACTAATAGGATGGTCTACATTATCATCAGTAGAAAAAGGAACTTTTTTATTTTGCCCATATACGCTGGAACTACTGGCATAAATTAAATGACTTACTTTATATTGCCGACAACATTCCAGTAAATTGGAAAAACCTACCAGGTTGCTATCTATATAAGCCTCAGGATTCTCAATACTATAACGAACTCCTGCCTGTGCGGCAAGATTTACTACCTTATCAAATCGAAAACTTGCACATAATTTTGGAAGATTTCCCCGATCTTCAAGGTTTAATCTTATGAACTCAAAGTTTTTAAATTTACTGCTCTTGCAGATATTATTGAATTTTATGGCATCCTTCTCTGATATCCCTAGTTCTTTTAGCCGGTCATACTTTAGTTGGGGATCATAATAATTATTGATATTATCCAAACCAACCACATTATGCCCCGCCTCTACCAACTTCTTTGATAGATGAAAACCAATAAATCCAGCAGCACCTGTAACTAATATTTCCATGTTAATTTCCTATCGCGTAAAATTCAAACCCAATCTTTTCTTTAGTTTTTCTTTCTAGCAGTCTTCTACCATCAAAAAGAAAAGCTGGTTTTAACATATCATCATATATCTTTTTCCAGTCCAGTTCATTAAACTCATCCCATTCGGTAAGAAGCGCTATGGCATGCGAGTCTTTAGCTGCCTCATAAGGATTCCCAACTATAGTCACATGCGTTCTGTTCTCTTTTTCGGCACGGGAATTCAGGTAATCAAGATCGGTATATATCTGTTCCGATTTTACTTTGGGATCGTATACTACGATCTCTGCCTGTTCATTTAATAAATAATCGGCAACATAAATGGCAGCCGATTCCCTGGTGTCATTAGTATCCTTCTTAAATGCCCAGCCAAGGATTGCAATCTTCTTGCCGGAAACTGTATTAAACAGGGTTTTAACGATATTGGCAGCAAATCTCCTTTTCTGATGATCGTTCATAAGAATCACCTGCTCCCAATAGTCCGCTACTTCATGAAGGCCAAAAGACTTGGCGATATAAACAAGGTTCAGGATATCCTTTTGAAAACAAGATCCTCCAAAACCAACCGAAGATTTGAGGAATTTTGAACCAATTCTCGAATCCATTCCTACCGCTTTGGCAACCTCATTTACATCTGCTCCGGTTTTCTCACATAACTCGCTCATGGCGTTAATACTAGAGACTCTCTGAGCCAAAAATGCGTTTGCCGTAAGTTTTGATAACTCAGAAGACCAAACGTTGGTGGTAAGAATTCTTTCATTTGGCACCCAATGTGCATAAACATCTACTAAAGCCTGGACAGCTTCTTTACCTTTCTCAGTTTCGATATCTCCACCAATTAAAACCCTATCTGGGTTCATAAGGTCGTCTACTGCAGTTCCTTCAGCTAAAAATTCAGGATTAGAAAGGATTTGATAATTTACTCCATTTCCTGTATTATCCAGGATATTTTTTAAAGTTTCAGCAGTTCTGACTGGAAGTGTGGATTTTTCAATTACAATTTTATCTGAAGTGGAGACCCGAGCAATTTGTCTCGCACACAATTCAATGAATTTTAAATCGGCAGCCATTCCCTTTCCTATTCCATAAGTTTTAGTAGGTGTATTTACCGAAATAAAGATCATGTCTGCCTTATCAATTGCAGCATCCACATCAGTAGAAAAGAAAAGATTTCTACCTCTTGCTTCTGCCACTATCTTAGATAATCCCGGCTCATAAATTGGTATATTATCAACATCATTATCATTCCAGGCAGCAATCCTTTTTTCATTTATATCTACAACGGTTACATTAATTTCAGGACATTTCTGAGCGATTACCGCCATCGTTGGTCCTCCTACGTAACCTGCACCGATGCAGCAAATGTTTTTTATTTTCATTTTTTAAGCTTTTAGCTTATGGCTTTAAACTACTTTTTATTATAATTTTCGATCACACTTATCACCCAACACCCCCTTCACATCATAAACAACAGTACTACCATTTTTCAGCTGATCAAGATCCATTTCCATAAATTCCTTATGAGCGACGGTCAGTACTACCGCATCAAATTTTTCCGAAGGTAATTTGTTTACCGTTTCAAGCCCATATTCATGTTTAACTTCCTCTGCATTTGCCAGAGGATCATATATAGTAATTTCTACACCATATTCTTTAAGACTCTTTATTACATCTACTACTTTTGTATTACGTACATCAGGACAGTTTTCCTTAAAAGTTATACCTAGAACGAGAATTTTGGACCCCTTTACCTTAATATCATGCTGAAGCATCAATTTAACAACTTCTGAAGCCACATATTGCCCCATAGAATCATTCATCCTTCTACCTGCCAGAATAATTTCAGGATGATAACCTATTTCCTGAGCTTTTTGCGCCAGATAGTATGGATCTACACCAATACAATGACCTCCAACTAATCCCGGTTTGAATGGTAAAAAATTCCACTTAGTCCCTGCAGCTTCCAGGACATCCTGGGTATCTATCCCCATCATATTAAATATTTTAGCCAACTCATTTACGAAAGCTATATTGATATCACGTTGGGAGTTCTCAATTACTTTTGCCGCTTCCGCTACTTTTATTGTTGGAGCTAAATAAGTCCCGGCGGTAATAACCTCTGCATAAAGATCATTGACCTGTTTCCCAATTTCGGGGGTGGATCCGGCCGTTACCTTTAATATCTTTTCAACCGTATGCTCTTTGTCTCCAGGGTTAATTCGCTCAGGAGAATATCCAACATAAAAATCTTTATTGAATTTTAAACCGCTATGCTTTTCCAGAACCGGAACACATTCTTCCTCGGTTACACCCGGATATACTGTAGACTCGTACACCACGATATCTCCCTTCTTCAGGACTTTAGCCACTGTTTCACTACTCTTATATAAAGGAGTGAGATCTGGTCTGTTATTTTTATCAACCGGTGTAGGAACAGTGATTATATAATAATTACAATCTTCAAGATCGCTCAGATCTGTTGAACAATACAAACCATTATCTTCTGTGGAAGAATTTTTTAAAACCGATTGCAACAAATCATCCTCTACTTCTAAAGTGGAGTCTGTTCCATTCATTAATTCTTTTACCCTCGCTTCATTAATATCAAATCCAACGACTGAATATTTTGTAGCGAACAAACGAGCCAGAGGCAAACCTACATACCCAAGACCAATAACTGCTATTTTAGCGTTTTTGTTCATTAAAATAAATATTTAATTATAAATTCTCCCAATACCATTCCACCGCTTCTTTTAAACCTGCATCTAATTTATGAGTTGGAGTGTAGCCTAATAAATTTTTGGCTTTTTCAACGGAAGCTAAGGAATGTGGGATATCTCCAGGACGATTTGGTCCATGTCCAACTTCGATCTTAGCAATTTCAGGATCAAATTTTGAAAGATATTTTTTTAAAAGCTCTGTAAGTTCTACCAAATTTGTTCTATCCCCCACCGCGGTATTATATACTTCATTGACAGCCGCTGCATTTTCTGTGGTAATGGCCAACAAGTTCATCTGGATCACATTATCTATATAAGTGAAATCCCTCGAGTAGGTCCCATCTCCATTGATTATAGGACTTTCATGCGCCATAAATTGCATTACAAATTTTGGTATTACGGCGGCATAAGCTCCATTAGGATCCTGCTTTCTACCAAAAACATTAAAATATCGCAAGCCTATAGTATCCAGGTTATATGATTTATGAAAATTATCTGCATACAGCTCATTTACATATTTTGTAATGGCATAAGGAGATAAAGGCTTCCCAATTTTATCCTCTACTTTAGGTAAAGATTTAGAATCTCCATAAGTTGAAGAGCTGGCCGCATATACAAAGCGCTTTATAGTATTATCCCTGGCAGCAATAAGCATATTAAGAAATCCGGTAACATTCACCTCATTGCTGGTAATAGGATCTTTTAGTGATCTGGGCACTGAACCTAAGGCAGCTTCATGCAGGATGAAGTCCATGTTCTCACATGCTTTCTGGCAAGTTTCCAGGTCGCGGATATCGCCTTCAATTAAAGTGAAATTTTTATGGTTTATGATCTTATCAAGATTGCTGCGATACCCCGTAGCGAAATTATCCAAACAGGTAACTTGGGCGCCTAATTGCAGTAAAACTTCACAAAGATTGGAGCCTATAAAACCAGCTCCGCCAGTCACAAGAATTTTTGAAGAAGAGATTTTTTCTTTCTGAGATTCAATAATCAAGGTATTTTCTTTAACAATTTTGATTTTGCAAATATATATTATCTCAGTTAAGATTTAAAGATGTTGTTCTTAAAGAATTGCCAAAAGTAAAGGATTTCTCAGATGTTTAATTTCACGCCCCTCTTATGATAATTTAATTGTAGGTGAAGTATTAAAACTTACAAGAGTTTAAAAACAATACTAACGCAACCCCTCTCTTCATTTGAAGGGTTTATATTATAAGTCCCTGTTTTTCCATCTAATTTATACATGCTCATATTCAATCCATGGGCTCCATTACTTATATCATATTTTGGAGCTAATCCACATTTTTGCCAACCTTCTAAATAGGGGAAAATCTTAGAGTACCCACCGTCTGAAGATTGATGAAAAATGAAATATACTGTTGCAGGTTTTTTCAATTCAATTAAGAAGGATGTTCCCTTGGGTAATCTATGTATTCCCTGAAAAAGAATTCCATTTTCCAATTCTTTCGGCACTATATCATATGTGTAATCTCTATCTAAATGCTGAACAACTCCCTCTCGCATAATAGAGTAACTATACCTGAAATTTGGGGAAGGGGTTACAATGAAATCTTTCTCAACCAGATTAAGCATTTCTTTATCCACAGGATGGTCAGCTTTAACGCCCAGATTATCATATATTTTTCGGGCAATGCTTACCAGAATTACCAGATATATAGAAAATAAAACCAAGAAAAAAGGATTGTAAAAAATCGTAAGATAAGGCTTAAAGCCCTTCGGGTGTGCCAAAAATCGAAAATAATTATTAATAAATCAGTATGATAATGAATCTAAAATAGCTTCCTTAAATATATTAGCTCCCAATTGATTTAAATGATCCTGATCTTTAAAATATTTGGGATCACTCAACTCTTTAGAATTAAAGTTATAAATTTCAAAACCATTTTTGTTCAAAAAGGAATCAGCGCGATAATTTTTTTCTCCAATAATTTGTCGATATTCCTCGGTTATCGGAAATTTAATACCTATTAATTCAATATTATTGGTTTTAGATAAATAAATAATCCTCTTTAAAGAGTTTGAAAGTCCCTTAGAAGAATGATCAAATACAAATTGATCAGCATATCGTTTTAATGAAAATTTAATCCTTTGGTTAACAGGTACCTCATTCCATGATTTTTCATTTAAGTTTGCTGAAGTAATTCCGACCAAGGATTTCAAATAATTTTTAATTATAGGTCCATATTTTGGATTCAAAAGCACCAAATTATATTTCACATATCTATGCCACACAAAACTAAAAAAATTTAAAAAATCTTCTTTTGAAGAAAAATACACGGATCTATCTAAATTATTTAAAGATTTACGATAAGGTGATAAAGTGTGCTCATCAACTGTTAGCAAAACCCTTTCAACCTTTGAGTTTCTTATTAAGTACTTTAGTTTAGTTTCTATATCGAAATAAGAATCACTTGGTGAGGAAAAATTATAAATGGTGGAATCTTTAAACTCCCCAATCGCTGCACCATGAGAGTCTGAAAGTAAATAAGTTCGGGCATTTAAATGAACCTCATTATATTCCTTGAAATACAAATTATCCAATAACAACTTCACGCCTAAATTTATAAGGAAAATCATTCCTGAAAAAAGCAATATTTTTATAATAAACAATTTCATTAAAACTGGAAATAAATAAATTCAACATTCGATGAACTATTGAAAAGGAAAATGAAAATAACTAAAAAGGCATAGGTCACCCACCTGAATGGTTTTGGAAGACCAAAAGAAATCCGTTCTATTGCATATTCACCTTTCCTTCCCAGCCATTCCATTATTACAAACATTACTAATAGAAAAAGTAGTTCTTTAGGAAATAATTCTGGTTTTTCCAGAATTGAAAGCGAAAAGATTCTATTTAGATAATCAAATGCATGACCTATATTTTCAGCTCTAAAGAAAACCCAGGCGAACACCGTTAAACTAAAGGTTAATAGCATATTGAAAAGTTCCTTTACATTCGGAAATAATGAATTATAAGCTACGACCTCAATATTCTGACGATTCTTTTTCATAAGTAAAAGCGGTAAAAAATAAATAGCATTCAGTGCTCCCCAAACTATAAACGTCCAGTTCGCACCATGCCAGAAACCACTCACTAAAAAAATTATAAACGTATTTCGCACCTTCATCCAAATGCCACCTCTACTTCCCCCAAGGGGGATGTATAAATAATCCCTAAACCAGGTAGATAAAGAAATATGCCAGCGCCTCCAGAATTCAGCGATATCCCTTGAAAAATAGGGAAACGCAAAATTTTGCATTAGATTAAAACCAAAAAGTCTTGCTGTCCCTATGGCTATATCAGAATAGCCTGAAAAATCACCATAGATCTGAAAAGTAAAAAATAAAGCCCCTAAGAACAGAGTGCTTCCTGGTAAATCTGCCGAATTTTCGAAAATTTGATTTGCATATAAGGCACAATTATCGGCTATTACAATTTTTTTAAATAATCCCCATAAGATCTGACGCATCCCATTTACAGCCTCAGGGTATTTAAATTTGCGATGTTTATAAAACTGAGGTAATAAATTTGTAGCTCTTTCAATGGGGCCGGCAACCAATTGCGGAAAAAAACTTACATATGCCATAAAGGAAATAAAATCACGGGATGGTTCTAGCCTTTTTTTATACACATCAATTGTATAGCTTAATGTCTGAAAAGTATAAAAGCTAATTCCTACCGGTAAAATAATATCCAGCGAACTTGCATTAATTTCAGACCCAAAAAAAGAAAAAGCACTTTTAAAGTTATCGAGAAAAAAATTATAATATTTAAAAAACCCCAAAAAACCAAGATTAACCAGAATACTGATCCATAAAAGAATTTTTCTTTCTGAGTTCTTATTTGTTTTATCTAATTGTTTACCTACAGCGTAATCTACCAATGTACTGAATAAGATGAGGGAAAGAAACCTCCAGTCCCACCATCCATAAAAGACATAACTTGCCCCTGCAACGAGAAAATTCTGCCATTTTAAATTGCGATTAAAAACAAACCAATATAATATGAATACAATTGGAAAAAAAATTGCAAAATCAAGGGAATTAAACAGCATTTATTTAAAATATTAAAGAAAATAATTTTATTCGGGCACAAACTTACAATAATTGGTAAATTCATCTTTGTATCAATTGAATATATTTTTTGATATTCCATTTAAATATTTACCATATTCATTATTCTTAAACTGTAAGACCAATTTTTCAAGTTGTTTCTTTTTAATAAAACCTTTTCTATAAGCTATCTCCTCCAGACAGGCGATTTTTAATCCCTGCCGT
Source organism: Christiangramia sp. (assembly GCF_029937855.1). Taxonomy (GTDB): domain Bacteria; phylum Bacteroidota; class Bacteroidia; order Flavobacteriales; family Flavobacteriaceae; genus Christiangramia. The sequence continues at coordinate 45,429 of NZ_JAPYPC010000028.1, read as the reverse complement.
TTTTCAATTGTTTGAATAAAATTGGAAGCTTCCAGTAAAGAATCATGAGTACCTGTATCTAACCATGCAAACCCTCTTCCCATTAGCTCAACATTTAATTCATTTTCTTTTAAAAATTTCTCATTTATACTGGTTATCTCCAATTCCCCTCTTTTGCTAGGCTCGCATTTTTTAGCTATTTCAATAACTTTATTAGGATAAAAATATAATCCTGTAACCGCGAAATTACTTTTAGGATTTTCAGGCTTCTCTTCAATATTTAAGGCGTGTCCCTCTTTATCAAAATCTACAACTCCATAACGTGTTGGATTTTGCACGTAATATCCAAAAATAGTGGCCCTATTTTTCCTTTCACAATTAATTCTTGCTTTTTCTAAAAGAGAACTAAATCCCTGACCGTAAAAAATATTATCTCCAAGTACAAGGCAAACACTATCATCACCAATAAATTCTTCTCCAATAATGAAAGCTTCTGCCAGTCCGTTTGGAGAAGGCTGCTCTTTGTAATGAAATTCCATTCCAATATCCCGCCCATCTCCTAATAAGTTTTGAAAGGTGGGAAGATCTTCTGGAGTAGATATTATTAAAACTTCCCTGATTCCCGCGAGCATCAAAACAGAAATTGGATAATAGATCATTGGTTTATCATACACAGCTAAAAGTTGCTTAGATATTCCTTTGGTAATTGGAAATAAACGTGAACCTGTGCCGCCTGCCAATACGATTCCTTTCATAAAATTAGAATAAATGCTTTTAATTTTTGTAGCCTAACGCTTATTTTTTTCATATTATTAATGTTTAAACATCTCTTTATTTATTAATCGACAAATCATTTCCACCTCCTGAGATTTTAATCCCTGATATAATGGCAAACATAATACTCTCCTGCTTACGTCTTCGGAAACAGGCATTTTAGTCGAATTTAAAAAATGTAACGTATTTAAAGAAGGATAAAAATATCTCCGTGGAAAAATATTATATGTTTTCAGAACTTTGAGAATCTTTAAGAGGACCTTTTCATTCTCAACTAAAATTGGAAAATAACTATAATTCCATTCCGTATCTTTCCTGATTTTTATTTTTCCAATTGAATTAAAATCCAAATTTTGTTCATATAAACCTATTAGTTCTTTCCGGTTTTTAATTAAGTCTTTTACGTAAGGTAAGACAGCTAGTCCCATTGCTGCCTGTAGATCACTCATTTTGGCATTAATACCTAGCCCGTGATACTCCAAAGAACCTTTATGACCAAAGTTGTGCCTATAAAATAATTCTTCAAAAACCTGCTGATCTTGCGAAAAAATCGCTCCTCCTTCTCCCGTATGAAAAATCTTGGTAGCGTGAAAACTACAGGTACTAACATCACCATAATTAAATAGTGATTTTCCCTTATATTTAACTCCGAAAGCATGAGCTGCATCATAAATAACCTTTAACCGGTACTTATTTGCTAGCTCCTGAATTTTCTCAGTATCGCAAGGATTCCCAAAAACATGAGTTGCTAAAATCGCAGTAGTTTTTGGAGTTATAGCCTCCTCAATTTTATTTTCATTTATTGTTAAATAAACTGGATCTATATCTACAAATACGGGTGTACAGTTCTGCCATATTATCGCAGAAGTAGTGGCTATATAACTAAAAGGAGTGGTTATGACTTCTCCCTCTGCAGCTAAAGACATTAAAGCAATTTGTATAGGTAGAGTGCCATTAGCAGTTAAGATTATATATTCAGTTGCGAGGGAATTATTTAAAGCCTGACAAAGTTCCTGATGCAAAGGACCGCCATTCGCTATCTGGTTTGTATCCCAAATTTTCTGAATTAAAGCATCATATTCCTCTTTTGGTGGTAAAAATGTTTTTGTAACCGGAATCATTTCTTCAAAATAATTTTATAAAGTTCAAACAAACTTTCCATTTTCAATATATACGAAATAGTGATATAAAAAATTCCTCCAGAAATAAATCCGATTAAAATTCTCAAAATATCCTCGTAATTTGTCATCCAATAATGATCTACTAAAAAAGTTATCCCCCCGCCTAAACCAGCTATAATTAATATTGGACTTATATCCAATATTTGTTGGAAAGCTGAATAATTAATAAATTTCCCGGTATAATGAGCATTTATAAAAAAAGCGAGAAAGGAAATAATTACTTGTCCAAACAATAATTCAATGATTCCCATGGGGATTGTTATAAAAAGAACAAGCAGGATTAAAACTTTTTTGAATATCTCTAGTTTCAGGAACAAATCGCTCCTCCCCTTCACATTCAAAATATCCAAATTATAGGAGTGTAGTGGATATAGGATTCCGGTAACACAGAGTATTTGAAAATACGGTACCGCAGGCAGCCATTTTTCAGTAAATAAAAATCTAAAAATTGGTTCTGCTAATACTGCCAGATAAATTAATAATGGAGTAATTACAAAAATTATTATTTTCAAAATTTTTCCATACACCCTTTTGAGCCTCTTATCATCATTTTGAATTTTCGAGAATAATGGGAATGTTACTTTATCAAGTGCCCTGGAAATATTCTTCACCGGAAGCTGATTCATAGTTTCTGCTCTGGTGTAGAACCCTACCTGAGCTGCGGAAAAATATTTCCCTATAGCTATTAAAAACAAATTACTAAATGTTCTATCAAGAAGTTCAGATAAGGTTAATTTGTAACCAAAATTAAAATGGTTCTTAAGCTTTTTAAAATCAAAAACTAATTCTGGCCGCCAGTCTGAATATAGCCAAAGTAGAATAGAATTAATCAAAGCCCCTGAGATACTGCTCCAAACCAAACTCCATACGCCATAACCCGAAAGAGCCATCACTATACCCACAAATCCACCTACAATTGCGGAAGGAATTGCAATAATTGTCTGAGTTCGGAATTCCATTTTTTTTGTCAACCGTGCTAATTGTACAGCAGAAAAGGCTGAGATAATAAAAGTCGTACAGTAAAGTCTCACAAGACCAATCAATATTGATTCCTCATAAAATTGAGCAATTAAAGGAGCAGAAAAATAAATAAAAAAATAAATAAGGAAACTTGCACTAAGATTAAAATAAAAAACTGTTGAATAATCGGCAGATTCTAAATCTTTTCCTCTTATTAGTGATTTTGTCAATCCCGCATGTAACAAAGCATTACCAATAGCAATAAATACGGCAATCATACCAATTAATCCAAATTGCTCAGGTAATAAGATTCTAGCAAGAATTACTGAAATCACAAAACCTATAAGTTGATTGCCGAATTGCTCAGTAAAAGTCCATACCAATCCGGCTGTAACTCGTTTTTTTAAAGACATTAAAAAAATTTTCTTTTCATATGATATTTTAAATTATTTTATAAAGTCCAATTTATGATCAATAAATCAGCTCATCCAAATATTATAAATTAATTTGGTTTTCGATATAGAATTTTATAAATACTATATCAGGAGGATAGACAGGGAAGATATTTTAAAAACATTATTAACTTAGCTGCTAAGCTGCGCTCAAATTAATTTATTTCTAACATAAGAATTCAAATAAAGTTTGGAAACCCGATAGAACCTATTTAATGAAAACAATCAAAATTTGGTTTACAGATTTTTATAAAGGTTTTGATGCTGAGAGGAATTACTTCTATTCATTACTTTCTGATATGTATGTCATAGAGTTGAATCAAAAAAATCCCGACTACTTGATTTATTCATGCTACGGCAATGATTATCTCAACTATGATTGTATTAGAATTTATTATACAGGTGAAAATCTTGTTCCCAACTTCAATTTATGTGATTATGCCATTGGTTTTCATTTTATTGATTTTGGCGACAGATATCTCCGTTATCCTAATTTTGCCCTATTCAAAGATCAGTTTGAAAGTTTACTAGAAAGCCCTGCAGAAGAATTTAGTAACCAAAAGGAGTTTTTCTGCAATTTTATTTATTCAAACTCTGAAGCAGCTCCCCAACGAGATGATTTTTTTTATAGGTTGAACCGATATAAAAAAGTCAGTTCGCCGGGATCGCATTTGAATAATATGCAAATCGATATCGGGGGAAGATTCCAGCAGGACTGGATGTATTCTAAATTGAATTTTCAATCAAAATGTAAATTTAGTATCGCTTTTGAGAACAGTTCATCTCCCGGTTATACTACAGAGAAAATAATGCATGCTTTTATCGCCAACTCGATCCCGATTTATTGGGGCAATCCCCAAGTTGGAAAAGATTTTAATAACCATGCCTTTATAAACTGCCATGAATATAACAATTTTGAGGAGGTTATTGAAAAAGTGAAGGAAATAGACACTAATACAGAACTTTATCTTGCTATGCTAGCACAACCGGCATTTAAGCGAAATAAAATTCCAGAGCAATTGAACACAAAGGAACTAATACACTTTTTCAAAATAATATTTGATCAGGATATTAGTCTTGCCAGAAAAAGACCTTTATACGGTACCACCGCTAAATATCAGAAAAATTTAAAGTCGATAGTTAAATTAAATTCCAAAGTGAAAAATCTTTTCTCATTCTTTAGATGATTTTACAAATATTGTTTTTTATAATAATCCAGATACCTACCGGAAGTAACATTTTCCAGCCATTCTTTATTCTGCATATACCAGGAAACGGTATCTTCCAGACCCTGTTGAAAAGAATGTTTTGGTTTCCAGCCTAATTCTTTTTCGATCTTCGTAGAATCTATTGCATAGCGCCTGTCGTGTCCAGGCCTGTCTTTAATAAAACGAATTAACTTTTCTGAAGATCCTTTTTCCCGGTTCAATTTATCATCGAGAATCTCACATAGAAAATTAATCACCTCAATATTCTTCCATTCATTAAGTCCGCCAATATTATAAGTTTCTCCTTTGGCAGCTTTATGAAAAATCAAATCTATAGCCTCCACATGATCTTCTACATATAACCAATCCCTGGTATATTTACCATCCCCATAAATAGGTAACTCTTTTCCCTGTATAATGTTATGGATCATTAGCGGAATTAATTTTTCAGGAAACTGAAAAGGCCCATAGTTATTAGAGCAATTAGAAATTATATATGGAATCCCATAAGTTTCACCATAGGCTCTTACAAAGTGATCTGATCCGGCTTTTGATGCTGAATAAGGGGAATTTGGGGAATAAGCGGTGGTTTCCTTAAAAAGGCCTGTTTCACCAAGGCTGCCATAGACTTCATCTGTGCTTACATGATAGAATAATTTATCCTGAAAATTGCCTTTCCACAAAGACGTAAAGGCATTCAGCAAATTAATCGTCCCAATGATATTGGTTTTTACAAATGCTAATGGATCTGAAATTGATCTATCTACATGAGATTCAGCCGCTAAATGGATCACCTTATCAAACTGATATTTTCGAAAAAGTTCAATTATCTTCGTTTCATCAGTGATATCTGCCTTAATAAATTCATAATTTGAAACCTCTTCAATATCCTTTAAATTTTCAAGATTTCCGGCATAAGTCAAACTGTCTAAATTATATATGTTGTAATTTGGATATTTTCTAACAAAATGTCTTATTAGATGTGAGCCTATAAAACCCGCGCCTCCTGTTATTAATATAGATTTTATATTTTTTACCATTTCTAATTTTAAAACCTCGTTGACTCTAAATGCACTAGCGTAGTTGAAATTATTTTTTCTTCAAATTTACCTGATTCATATCTTCCATCCAGGCGGTTATTCAAAATTTCCACCGCATTAATTCCTAATTCCTTCGGGTGTTGCTCAATATAGCTTAAAGACGGGGTTAAAAATTCCGCAATATCTTTACTTATATATCCTATAAGTTTTAGATCTTCGGGAATATTTATTTTTTCTTCATAAGCAACGCGGTTGGCCATAATAGCGCTTTCAAAATCTGTACAGAGCAAAGCTTCGACTTTCTTTTGGGTGATAAGTTCTTTAATTTTTCTTTTAAGATCTGTAGCTTTAGTACTGGTAGCCATTAATGCCAAACTTTCATTTTGTAATGCCCTTTCATAACCCTTTATTCTTAGCTGGCCTATACCTACATGGTGAATCGCTGAAGCCAGTCCTATTTTCTCAATTCCTTTTGCCCTGAAATATTTTGTGGCATCATAAAAACTTTTTTCATCGTCCACGCCAATCTTATCGGCTGGAAGTCCAAGGTTAATCCTATCGTAAATCACTACCGGGATTTCATAATCCAGAAGAGCAAATAGATGGTCATAATCCTGCTTTTTCTGAGTTTCTTCTGAAACGGCTACGAGAACACCGTCCACAAGCCCAGAGGTAAGCATATCACAGATTTGCTTCTCCCTTTCTATAGATTCGTTAGATATATAGGTGATTATTTGTTGGTCGTGTTTTTGTGCTTCCGCTTCCATTCCTGAAAGTACCCTGGCAAAAAAACTATTGGAAATGTTAGGGATTACAACGCCTATGGTGCCCGTTTTACTTTTCTTCAGGTTTACCGCTACCGGATTGGGCCTGTAATTATGTAAACTGGCAAGTTCTTTTACCCTTTCAGAGGTTTTCGGACTTATTTCCGGGCTATCATGCAAGGCTTTCGAGACTGTTGAAACGCTAACATTCAGCAACTTTGCCAGCTCTTTTAAGGTGATTTTACTTTTCATAGGTAATAGAGAAATGAATTATAAAGGTTAAAAAAAATACTGAAATGGCACAAATAAAGATTTTAGATTTGATGTAAACTTATTTTTTTCAGTCCTTTACTGTTCAAAATAAAAATAATTTGTTCGGTAAAATAGAACATACTAAATATCCTCCATTTCAGAATGTATTAATCTGGGATGGTGATTGTGGTTTCTGTAAATTCTGGAAAACCAGATGGCAAAGCAAAACCGGGGATAAGATCTTATTTGAAACCTACCAGGCTTTCGCTAAACACTTTCCAGATATTCCTTTGAAGGAATTTAAAAAAGCAAGCCGACTCATAGAAATAGATGGTAGCGTTTACAGTGGCCCAGATTCTGCCTATCGCAGTCTATGGCATGCCGGTAATAAAAAATGGCATAAATTGTATAAATCGAGTTCTGTATTTAGATCTTTAAGCAATCATGGATACAATCATATTGCAAAGAACAGGTCTTTTTATTTTAAGCTTACCAAAGCCTTATTTGGAAAAAATCCACTGCATTTAAAACCGTACTGGTTTCTTTACATCCTTCTAATTGGCTTATTAGTAATTGTTCTATGAAACTTCCCGGCTCTTATTGGTTTTATATTATCGCGGCTATAGTTACTATTATAGGTATAGTAACAGGATGGTATTTCTTTTTATTATTGGTTATTCCTCTTGGATTTTTCAGTTCTAATAGAAAAAATAAGTAAACTTTTATTTTTCTAATTATGAAGTTAAACTTATCCTAAACATCCCGTAGTTTTTGCCAAAATGGAGCTTTCGGTGTAATTTAATTTTAAACAAAATCAACGAAAAATGAAAGACTACGGTACATTATCACAAGCTATAAATAAATTAAAGCTGGAAGAAGGTTATAAAGAAGACTTTAATTTATTAGATGAAGAAATTGAGCTTAAATCTCAAAAACAAACTTTTGGCACAGAAGAATTTGAAGTGGATAAAGTATTGCGTTTTGAGGGTATGAGCAATCCTGATGATAATGCCATACTTTACGCGATTACAACCTCAAATAACCTCAAAGGTACCCTCGTAGATGGTTATGGAATTTCCAGTGGACAGATTTCCAAAAAGATGATGAATAAACTGGATCTAAAAGATCATAGGGAATTAGATTAACTGAAGTTAAACTTCTATTAAACTGTTAAAACGAATTGGGCGAATCGCCCAATCATTGTATTTTCGCATAGAAATTTAAAAAACAATAAATAAAAACTATGAACTATTTAGGTTTGGACTCAAACAAAACAAAGAAAACTGTTGAGGAGCTCAACATACTTTTAGCAGATTATCATCTATATTATCAAAAATTAAGAAATTTTCACTGGAATGTAATAGGTAAGAATTTTTTCGATCTTCATGAAAAATTTGAAGAACTCTATGATGATGCGAAACTTAAAGTTGATGAAATTGCTGAAAGAATTCTTACCTTGAGGTATCAGCCAACAAGTAATCTCAGTGATTATCTTGAAGATTCTAATCTAGAAGAATCTCCGTCTGATATTTCTGATAGTAAAATGATTGAGTTACTTTTGAAAGACCACGGTTTACTTCTAAAACAAATGAGAAAAGTGGTTGAAGTAGCTGATGCAGGTGGCGATGAAGGAACCATAGATCTTATAGGTGCCTACATACGTGAGTTAGAAAAAACTAGTTGGATGTTGGATGCATGGAAAATGAAAACTAGTGAGCAACATAAACCTGTAAAGAAATAATCATTAATACATGCAAGACTTCAACTTTCAAGAATCAATAAAAGGTATCTGGGATAAATTAGAAGGTTGGATGGACACTATAATTTTAGGTCTGCCCAACTTTCTATTAGCTATCCTGGTCTTCGTCATCTTTATTTTTATTGCCAAATACGTCGGAAAAATTTTCGACAAAATTTTTCATCGGAGTATTAAACAGGATTCTATACGGCAGATGGCTGTAAAAGTCATTAAAGCAATTGTTATCCTTATTGGTTTCTTTATCGCCCTGGGTCTCTTAAATTTAGACACCGTACTTACTTCTGTACTGGGAGCTGCCGGTGTGGTAGGTCTAGCAATCGGACTTGCACTACAGGGAACCTTAAACAATACCTTTTCAGGTTTAATTTTAAGCTTTTTACCTGAGCTTCAAATAGGTGATTGGGTAGAAACTAATGGCTTTGCTGGTTCTGTGATGGAAATCAACCTTAGAAATATTGTAATTAAACAATCAGACAATAATTATGTGGTGATTCCAAATGGAAAGATCATTGAAGAGCCTTTTAAGAATTTCACAAGAACTCCTCGTTCAAGAGTATTTGTAAATTGTGGCGTTGGCTATTCTTCAGACCTTGAAATGGTAAGAGATTTAACCATCAAAACAATTGAAGATATTTTTCCGCAGAGAGGAAATGAAGAAGTCGAGCTTATGTTTCAGGAATTTGGTGATAGTTCTATTAATTATGTTCTTAGGTTCTGGACCGATGTTAGTAAAAACCGCGATATTTTAGTTGCACAGAATACTGCAATAATCGCTATTAAGAAAGCTTACGATGCTAAAGGAATTAATATTCCATTCCCTATTAGAACAATTGATTTTACCAATAAATTATCTATCAATAAAAATGCAGATTGATAATATTAATCTCAAAAAAAAAAGCCAGTTCAGTTTAACGTGAACCGGCTTTTTTTTGAGTCATGAAACCGGAGATTCTTTAAAATTTAAATCCCAGGCTAAACTGAAGCCTGGCTCCTTCACTTCCGGCGAAAACACTCATTTTACCCTGAATAGCCTCTGCACTATTTATCCAGAAACCCCCTCCATAGCTATCGTGCCAAACTGAACTATTTTCTTCTTCCGTCCACACTCTACCTAAATCATAACCTCCGAAAACACCCAATTGGAAAGGCAAAAAGCTGGTTTTGACAGTATTAAAAGAATAGCGTAGATCTGCACCAGTACCAAATGAACTTTTACCCGAGTATCTCTCAAGCCGATATCCTCTCAAGCCACTTGCAGCACCTAATTGTGCCGACTGGTAAAACTCGTATTCCTGGCCTATATTTATATGAGCCTCGGCTCTGGTTTTAATCACCAGTTTTCTATTACGAGTCAATGCATTATAGAACCCCATATAAGGTTTAAAATAACCATATTGTCTGTCTGGATCGGCCGTATTCATTTTAGCTCCCAGGTTTAATTCAAAAAGCATTCCTCGGGTTGGATTTAAACGATCATCATAACTTTCATACCTGTACATCGCATCTAAGCCTGCAAAATATTTTCTTTCAAATATATCCTCATCTAAATTCACAAACTCTTCTGTGATAAACCTTCCTTCGTCCTTCTGTACTTCAATAGCTTCAAAACTGGCCGTAAACCCAAAGAAACTACCAAAAGGTGTTTTGTTTACTAAAGCAACTTTACCTGAATACTCATTCAAGCCTACCCGGTTGTAATCAAAATCCAGGTCATCATCAAAATTTTCAGTTTCATTACCAAATCCAAAGAAGTTTTTGGAATATTGAGGACTTTTATAATTCAGTCCCAGAAGTAAATTATAATTTCCCATAATACTGGCAAATTCAGCCTCATAACCCAATTCAAAACCATTGGTAGCAGAATGATATTCCCCGAAAAAAGTATATTGAGAAGTAAAGGGGTTTCTTTTAAATTTATTTACAGATTTCACATATTCAAGACCAAATGAAAAAGCTTCATCTGGATTGTAATCCAATTGAGGTATTATAGATCCTGAAGAGAAAGTTTTTTTGTCTTTATCGTAGGTATTAATTTCGTAATTATCGGTAAGTCTAAGTTTGGCATCTCCAAGTTTCTTTATAGTATTTGGCAGAGATTTGTGATCGTAAAGCTTTAGGTTACCACCATTGTCTACTGTATAGACATCATTATTTTGTCCGCCAATTACCCGAACAAATATTTTAGCAGGCCCATCTCCTTTCACCTGAATCTTATCATCATCATCCAAACCATAAACCCAAATTTCCTTAGTTTCAGAAAATTTATAAACCTTATCGCTTAAATTTTCTGCTCTTTCGCCATCCTTATTTCTGGTTATTGTCACCCTGGTGCTTCCATCTTCAAGACGAACAACATCTATAAAGTCATCTTTATCTGTCCCTGTAACAATTGCAAGCTTTGCCAGCTGATCGTAGTATCTTTCTGCGATATCCACAATATTATTACGGCGGCCTTTTACATTTTCTATAAGCTCTTCGGTGGTCTCTCCCCTGGTCTCTTCAGGCAAATTAGAAAAAGCTTCAGCAATAACTTTATCTGTAATTTGATCCTGAACAAACTGAGCCTGTTCTAACCATGTTTCCTTCCCTTTATTTTGAAGAAGGGATCTATCGAGTCCCATGGCAGCGATATTAAACCACTCCACATCTTTAATATCATCACCATACACTGCAAACTGATTGGCGAAACCGGTAAGTGCCCTCAAAGTCCCAAAGAAAGCACCATCAAAATTTGAAAATACCTGGTCACGATCCCTGGGAATAGGTTCAAAATGGTGTATTCCTTCCGCATCTTCAATCTCTGCCCAGCGCCATTGGTCCTGGTGCCTGTCCCAATCACCAATTAACATATCAAATATCCTGGCTCTAACATAGGCCGCCTCATCCAGAACGTACTTTTCATCCCGCCTTAACCTTTCCAACATATCTGCCGTGCTTACAATATCGTGATCCGGACTTCCAAAATACTTATAACCCGTCCAGCCTTCCTCCGGTCTTTCCACGATCATATAAATATCATCCCCGTGTACCGAATTATATTTTCCCAGCGCTTTCTGTTTTGGAAGATAAAATACTTGAGGATTTGTATGATAAACTCCTGCAGCCTCGCTTAGCGTAGGTATTGCCAAAAAGCCATACGGATGGGCAGCAGTATAGAAATCCTGAAGAATATTTTCAGCAACCGTATTTTCCAGTTTATTCTCTACAGGCTGATTCTTAAATGCTACATTTTGTAAAAATAATAAGGCATCTTTCCGTAATCTTCTAATATTATACTCCCGGCCTAAACTATCTTTCACCCTCAAAGAAACTGTCTGGTGGCCACCACCCTCGCGTACTACCTCTAATCCTCCATAGAGAGTATCTAAATCTGCTACTTTCAGAGTTACATCAGTGCCATAAAGTTCGCGGTATCGCTCACCCCAAACTGTTTCATGTGCAGGACTTTTATCTGTATCTTCTTCTTTATATATAGAAGTGGTTATTGTCTGCGGAAAACTATCTGGGTATTCTTTGAATTCGAAGGGAACTGGGGTCTCCAGCACCTCTTTCTGAAAAAGCAATTTGGGTTTATTTTCCTGATTCCCGTAAAAACTAACCCAGGAAGAACCATCTTTAAAAATATCCAGTACTGCAAAACCCTGCCCGTTATATGCGAAAATACCGTCGTTGCTCAATGTGGCATAAGAAGCTTTTGAACCCGATCCTGAAACAATCTGCTTTACACTATCGTGTTCTATATATTGTAGGGAATGCTCGTGACCCGAGGCAAAGATGACCCTTTCAAATCCCTGAGCGATTACAGATAATCTATTAGCCAGTGACTTATATCTGTTATTTTGAGCATCCTGAATGGAAACACCTCCAGTTGTTCTAATTAAAGTAGCCAAAGATCCCAGAATGGGCAAAGGTATTTTCTTCTGAGAAGGATAAATATGTCGGTCAAAAGTATACTGCCCCCCATGAACCCCATTAGTATAAATAGGGTGGTGCAAGGCAATTAAAACTGTTTTATTCTGATTTTTCTTAATCTCAGATTCTAACTCCAGAAACATCGCCTCCCTGGTCTTGATTTGCTCACAATCATCATTAATCCTGGGATTTTTATCCCAATCTTCAAGATACCACTGTGAATCTATCACTATAAGCTGAATGTTTTCTGAAATTTCGAGTGACTCCAGACCGCAACCAATCTCCGGGCTCCAAACCAGTATATCATCAAATTTACTTTTAAGATAATTCTTTTGACGTTCCAGGCCATTGAGCTTTTCATTATACCAATCATGATTTCCGGGGATAACCACTACCCTGCCCTGGTAATTTTCAATTGCATCCAGTTGAGCATCCAGCCGGTATTCTGCAGCTTCACGTTGTGAAGAACCTTCAGGGGGCATACCATCCGGATAAATATTATCTCCCAGGAAGATCGTGTAGTTCTCAGGTTTATTTACGGAATCTAAGAATCTCTTAAAGGCGATTAAACCCAAAGAAGTACCACCGGGTGGAGAATAACCTCCATCACCAAGCAGATAAAAAGATTTTTCAATTTCTTTATTTTCAGGATATCCAAAATCTGAGGTTGGTTCTCCCTGCCTGTATTTAGGTTCCGTAATAGCACAAGAAAAAACAAGGAATATTCCTAAAAGCGAGACTAAAAGTTTAACTTTTTTCATAGAAAATATTGGTCAATATTTTTTGTAATTTGGTCCAGGTAATTAAGAACTTCATGTATGAATAATCTCATTGAGAAAGCTGATAAATTTGTTGAAGAATTATTTAAAGAAAAACTGCCAAACACCTTTATTTATCATAACTACCAGCACACAGAACGTGTGGTTAAAAGTACTAAAGAATTAATCGATAATTCTGAAATTAATGTTAAAGAGGAAGAAGCACTTATTCTGGCGGCATGGCTTCATGATACCGGCTATATTCACAAATATAAAGGGCATGAAGAAAAAAGTGCTGAAATTGCCGACTCCTTTCTCAAAGAGAATAACGCTACCGAAGACCTTATTGAAAAAGTAAAACAATATATTTTAGCTACCAGGTTTTCCAATACCCCCACCTGTCTCGGGGAAAAGATTATTAGAGATGCCGATTCATCCCACTTCGGAAAAGATTATTTTGAAGAGACCAGTGAATTTTTAAGACAGGAACTGGAACTTCATAATGTTAAAAATTTCACCAATGCTGAATGGCTAGAGGAGAACATTTATGTTTTTACAGAAAAACATCAGTACTATACCGATTATGCCCTCAAAGAATGGAAACCTAAAAAAGAGGAAAATCTTTTAGAACTCATTGAGAGTAAAAATAAGCAGGAAAAGAAATTAAAGAAGGAGGAGCATAAGGCCAGAATGAAGGCCAAATATAAAAATGAGAATCCTGAAAGAAGTATCCAGACGCTTTTTCGGGTAACCCTAAGAAACCATATAAAATTAAGTGATATTGCAGATACTAAAGCCAACATTTTACTTTCAGTAAACGCGATCATCATTTCACTGGCACTGGCTAATCTAATCCCCAAATTAGAGGCAGAATCCAATAAGCACTTACTTATTCCCAGTTTGGTTTTGGTATTATTTAGCGTTGCCTCTATAATACTATCTATAATGTCCACCCGCCCTAATGTTACCAGTGGTGAGTTTACCAAAGAGCAGGTGAAAAACAGAAATGTAAATTTATTGTTCTTCGGAAACTATCATAAAATGCCTTTTGATCAATTTAAATGGGGAATGAATAAATTAATTAAAGACAAGGATTACGTGTATGAGATGCTTATGCTGGACCTTCACTTACTGGGTAAAGTGCTGCATAGAAAATATTTTCTTTTAAGGCTCACCTATACGGTATTTATGACGGGGATTATCGTTTCGGTAATTGCATTTATTCTGGCGTTCTACTCAATGTAATTCTTCCATTAAATCTTCATAATTGATAATTTTTTCAGGATGGTTTTGATCTGGCGAGTAAAGTATATTCACTCTAATTGCTTTTAATCCTACTACACCCTGGACATCTTCTAATTCCAGCAATTCAATATCTTCCCCAAAATAATTTTTAGCCTGAAGATACTTGATGTATTGGAGATACTCCCGCTCATCACTGCTTTGAGAATAAACAATGGTCATCTTTCCCTTTTGGGTTACGCGCTCTTCTGTATCCTTGACAAAAGCTTTGTCTATTCGCTTTTTAATAATCTCATATCTGGCATTATAGGTACCATCCACATCAAATTTCTTTTCATCCATTCTATACCGAATAGACATTGTACTATTATACACCAGGATTAACGATGCAGCTTCTAATTTAATCGGGGTGTTTTCCTGTAACTGATAAAAACGATTTTCCATTTCACACATGGTGCTAAGCTGCCACAGCCTTAAATTGAATAAATAGACCTTATTGAAAGGCTTTTTATTAGCCATGGAAGCGCCTATATACATATTATGGTCTACCCCATCAGTTTTATACCTTTCAAAATAATGAGGATATATTTCCTGAGCCTGGATTTGCTTTTTGTCAATATACCTGGACATGGTTCGGTTTATTTGCTGAACGGTTTCATCATATTTTTTACGATGGTTATAAACCAATCCTGTTTCAGGATTGAGCATTGCCGTATATTTTTCAACCAGTTCCTTAATATCCTTAGATTGCTTCTTTAAATGGCTCATCAAAGGATTGACTTCTTTTTTAAGAAGGTTAAAAACTTTCTGCTCACTACTGGCATTCAGCTTTTCCTGAAGTTCTTCTTTAAAATCTGATATCCTGTACTTAACCTGGTCATAAATGGGCAATTCTTCAATAGCGTAGGCTTTTTGAATAATATCCAGGATAATATCCAGCTGATCCAATAAATCCTTTTTAATAGCATTATTTCGCGATTCCGAAGAAGCTACAATATCTATCTGTCCGTATAGAGGGTAAACATCTTTGAAGGAAATATCCTTAAAAGAAGCAAGGCCGTCTTTATCATAGTCTTTAATGAATTTTTTAGCTTCTTTTTCAAACACCCAGAGAACGCTGGGATGAATAGAAGTACACTCACTTTGGATCACCGCCTTTACCCTGTTTTCAAAATCATTCCTGTTTCTTTCAACTGTGGTGATAATATAGGGAAGGATATCATCAAGCTTAATTGCATTTATGCTATTGAGTTCATTCTTCCTTTCAGAAGCGAGTTCCAGTATCCCCAAAAGTTTACCATTTTTGGCAATAGGAGCCAGCAAACAACTTCTAACCTTATTCTTTTTTAGATTCTTCGCCAGTAGGTTATCATTCTTTTTTATATAATTATCTACATTGGAAATAGTAAAGTAAGTGTTGTTATCGATCAGCTTCTGAAAACCTGTTTCACAAATTCCCGTATCACAATCGTTAGTTAGCTCTTTATCAAGAATAAAACTTTTTGCCTCTTTATTCTCCATTCGCTCGAAAATCATCTCCTGCCGATTGAAAACCGTAAAACCTACCCGAAGATCTGGAATTTTATAAATAGATCTAAAAATTTCCTGTAGTTTCTTTAGTTCCTCCGCTTCATTCACCTCTTCAAATAAAAGGGTTGTTTTTAATTCGGAAATTGCATCATCTATGGTAACATCGGTTAAATTTACAATTGTAAAACCTTTAAAAATATAAGAATTGGGAGGTATCTTTTCCTTCCACAATTCAAGATCATCCACGTTCTGCAGTAACATATCCACATCTTCCTGAGTAACTTCAGGAGCTTTTTCCTTTTTTACGATCTCTACAAAATCGGCATTCATGGCTATCCTGTAATGTCTTTTTATTCCTTCTTTATCTGGAATATCATAATACATCGGCCTGGACACATCTACTTCATATTTGTAGTACTGTTTGAGGATTTGAATACAGGCGAAAATGTAAATATTTTCCTCATCCATATTTCTGAACCTAATTTCAAAATCCTTCCCGGCATTTTTCAAAATTTGTCTTAAACGTTTGGAAGAATTAAAAAGGATATTATGGAAGGGGACGGCAGCAGCCTTAATCTCATTATTGGTGAGAATCCCAGGAAATAGATCATCTAACAGAATTTTAATAGGTTCCTTATATTTTTTGAGAAGTTCCGGATTTTCAAAACCATCGGTTAGTTCAGGATATTTGGAAATATAAGCCAGCATATTCTCCATATATTCCTTGGAGATACTACTCTCAATTTCTTTGACCTCCTTTTCATACTCCTCTATCACCTTATGAAAGCTTATCTGAATATCGAAAGGGAAATCTTTTATTTGCTGCGTCATAGCCCGATAATTTAAAGTAAAATTAAAAGTTATAGAATCCCTTGAAGTGGAAGCTTGATGAAATTAACAATAATTTATAATTAAGGGACCACTATGAGACGGGAGTTCTTTATTTTTGTACTAAACTATAAGTAAAATGAAGAAAATCTCAATATTATTTTCCGTGATGATTCTATTATTCACGGGCTGCCAGGAGGATAAAGGATATTTTTTAAGCGGAAGTGTTTCCGGAATGGAAGACGGGAAAAAAGTCTATGTTTCTGAATATGATGCTGAAACAAATTCAACCAGCCCTTTAGACACTACCACTATTCAGCAAGGCGAATTTGAGCTTGATATGCAAAATATCGATCTCCCTAAACTTAGTTTTTTAAGCTTTGAAGGAGTTAACGGAAATGTGATTTTTATTGCCGAAAATGAGAAAATCAGTTTTGATATAAATAAAGACAGCCTTAGAAATGCTAAAATTAGTGGAGGCAAAGAAAATAAAGGACTTTCAGAATATTTAAACCATTTAAATGAATTAAATCGTAAAATGGGGAAAATGCAGCAGGAAATGAGACAGGCCATGACTTCCCGAGATACAGCTAAACTTGCAACTATGCGAGAAACTCAGCTGGAATTAAGGGATAATGACGAAAATTTTAAAAAGGATTTATTCAATAGAAATAAAGATTCTTATTTAGCAGTGATGCTACTTACTGATATGTTAAAAATGAAGACACTTTCTTCAGCTGAAGTAAGAGAAATGTACGATGAAGTATCAGATAGAATTAAAAAAACTCCCATGGCCAAAAACTTAGAGAAAGTTTTGGAGCAGAATAAAGCTGCGGAAGTTGGAAGCAAAGCTCCTGAATTTTCAGGCCCTACTCCAGACGGAAAAGAATTATCCCTCAGTGATAATTTGGGGAAAGTAACTATTGTAGATTTCTGGGCTGCCTGGTGTAAGCCATGTCGCATTGAAAATCCTAATCTTGTTAGGACGTATAACAAATATAAAGACCAGGGACTAAGCGTTATTAGTGTTTCTTTAGACAGACCGGGGCAAAAAGACCGATGGATTCAGGCAATTGAAGAAGATAATTTAGAACAGTGGAACCACGTCTCAAACCTGCAATTCTGGAATGATCCTATTGCCAGGAAATATAAAATTTCAGCAATACCTGCGACTTTTATTTTGGATGAAAAGGGGATAATTGTGGCGAAAAATTTAAGAGGTGATGCCCTGGAAAATAAGATTGGAGAACTACTTCAGTAATTTATATTCCCAATTATTTAGATCCGGTTAAAGAAACCAGATCGGTTAGCTTTTAATATTAAGAAGTTAGATTTTACTCACCGAGAGACAAAGTAAGCCTGAAATTGTGTTTTTCAAAGAATGCCACATTTAAATAAATTAATAAAACCAGGGTATATAGAAGATACTTTCAACTATCAAAAATATCGGATTCAGGTTCGTTCTTTAAAATTTTTATAGGACACCACTGGTTCTAAATAAAAAGGCTGTCTAAAAGTTGTGGGCATTCATTTAGAATAACGAAGCAGGCATTAAGTTTTTATACAGCCTTTCATTTTTTTTTATTGCAACTCGAAACCTACGTTTACTTTAATCTTTATCTCAAGTTCTCCCGGTGCGATAGTTTGCTGACTGCCTTTAGCTGAACTCATTTCTACAACAGCATCCATTCTATACATCGGCTGAAAATTATTAGAATCCATTTCACTTATAGAAACTGCTTTGCCAATTCCCTGCCCTAATGGCTCTGCTAGTTCCCTGGCTGTGTTTTGAGCATCAAGAACAGCTAATTTTCGGGCTTCTTTTTCATATTTCTCTATTTCTGAAGATTTGAACTCAATCCCGTCTATTCTATTTAAACCATTCTCCAGGAGACCTTTCATGATTTTCTCATAATCTGTAAGATCTTGCAATTTAATAGAAATAGCCTGGTTAGCCACATATGTATAGGATTTGTCATTATAATCATATCGCTTATTCAGGTTAATATATTCGGTTTTAATATCCTTTTCATCGATGTTTTGAGATTTTAGATATTTAATGATCTTATTAACCACCTCGTCATTTTGCTTTTTAACTTCAGCAGCAGAGGAACCCTCATGTTCAATTCTGGATTTAATGAGGACTTCATCTGGTTCTACTTTCACGACACCTTCCCCTGTGACGTTTACCATAGATCTTTCCAGGTTTTGCTGCGCAAACATAGGGATGGTAGTAATTAGAGCCAGCACAAAAAATAACTTTTTCATATTAAATAGTTTTTAGTTTCAGAATCCGAATGGCAAGAAGGGTACCAAACTATATATAACCGGTCCTTTGCAGTAAAAAAAGTATCACAATTGGTATAGCCAGAAGAATTACCATAAGAAGATGGCTTTCAAAAACCCAGGGCGCCAACATCATGGTTAAAAAATATCCCCCTGTAGCGCCGCCAAAATGAGCATCATGCCCAATATTATCGGATCTACGCTTCATTCCGTAGATAGTATAAAAGAGATATCCTATTCCAAATACATAGGCAGGAATGGGAATAACAAAGAACAGGCCTAAGGTCATATCCGGTTGTAATAATATAGCGGAATATAAAATCCCCATCACTGCACCACTTGCCCCCACTGCGGTATAGTTCAAATCGTCTTTGTGAAAATAATACGAAAGCAAGTTCCCTAATAATAAACTCCCAACATATATAATTAAGAATGCCGGAGCACCCATGGCGTAAATAACCACATTGGCGAAAAAATACAAGGTCAGCATATTTACAAATAAATGACCGGTATCTACGTGAAGAAAACCTGAGGTGGCTATTTGAAATTTTGAACCGCTTTTTATATCGGCTACATTGAATTTGAATTTATTAAAGAAGGCTTTATCGCTAAAACCCTTGAATGAAACCAAAACATTTACCACAATAACGGCAAGTGTCACCAGGTTTAAATCTCCCATATTTGCTTAAGTTTAATTTCAAATATACCATATATTTGCGGAAAGAATTTTTATGCAAGGCTTAGTTTTCTGGTTAGTCTACCCACTCCTTTGGCTTATTTCTATTTTACCATTTCGGCTTTTTTATTTAGTATCAGATATGGTATTCGTACTGGTTTATCATATAGTAGGTTATAGAAAAAAAACAGTTTGGAATAACCTTAAGCTGGTATTTCCGAAGAAGTCAGATTCCGAATTGAAAAAGATCCGAAAGAGGTTTTATAGCCATATGTGCGATATGTTCCTGGAAATGATAAAAAGCATCTCTATTTCTGAAAAGCAAATAAAAAAGAGATATGAATTTACCAATCTTGATTATTTAAGAACCCTGGAGGCAAAGAACAAAAGCCTGGTGGTCATGTGCGGACATTATGCAAGTTATGAATGGATGAACGCATTGCAGTTACATGGACTGAAATTTCATTCTTTTGGAATTTATAAAAGAATTAGAAATAAGCATTTTGATGATCTGGTAAGAAAGATAAGGGGACGGTTTGGTGGAACTTTAATTAGTTCTTATAAAGCTACCGCGACCATCATTCAGAATGAAAGAGAGGGAAAACTGGCAAATTATGCCATGATTGCAGATCAATCCCCAAAAATGCGTAGGGCATTTTACTGGCTTCATTTTATGGGAATACGAGTACCGGTATTTGAAGGATCTGAAAAATTAGCCCGAAAGTTAGATTTAAGTGTCTTATACCTTCATGTGGAGAAAGTGGGAAGAGGTAAATATAGTGCCACACTGGTGCCTATTACCGAAGATGCGCCAAATGAACCTGAGCATTATATCACGGAAAAGTTTATCGAGTTACTGGAAAAACAAATTCGAAAGGAACCGGCATATTATTTATGGACTCATAAACGATGGAAACATCGCAATGAGCCCATTCCTGAAAATGCCACCATAATAAATTAGGCTATAATCGTTTTAATTTCCTTTATCATTTTTTGAGCCAGATCATCAGCTTCTCTTTGAGATTTAGCTTCGGTATAAATTCTAATGATCGGCTCGGTATTAGATTTTCTTAGATGCACCCAATTTTCAGGAAAGTCGATCTTCACACCATCTACCGTAGAAATTTCCTCTGTAGCATGTCTTTTTTCAACAGCTTTTAAGATGCCATCTACATCGAGATCTGGTGTTAATTCAATTTTATTTTTACTCATAAAATAAGAAGGATATCCATTCCTGATTTCTGAAATTTTTTTCCCATTTTCAGCCAGGTATGTTAAAAATAAAGCTGTTCCCACAAGGCTATCCCTCCCGTAATGAGCCTCAGGATAGATAATGCCTCCGTTACCTTCTCCTCCAATAACGGCCTGGTTATCTTTCATCAACTTTACAACATTTACTTCTCCAACGGCACTGGCCTCATATTTCCCATCATGTTTTTCAGTAATATCGCGTAGCGCCCGAGAAGACGATAAATTGCTCACAGTATTGCCCGGTGTTTTTGAAAGTACATAATCTGCGCAGGCAACCAACGTATATTCTTCCCCAAACATTTCTCCATTTTCATCAATAAAGGCTAATCTGTCAACATCAGGATCCACCACGATCCCAAGGTCTGCTTTTTCCTTTTTTACAAGTTCACAGATATCTGTTAAATGTTCCTTTAGAGGCTCAGGATTATGAGGGAAATGACCGTTAGGCTCACAATAAAGTTCTATCACCTCAACCCCCATTTTCTTCAGTAAAGCAGGAATTGCTATTCCTCCGGTTGAATTTACTGCATCCACGGCTACTTTAAATTTTGAAGTGGCCACTTTACCTGCATCAACTAGCTTCAGTTTTAAAACTTCCTCAATGTGCTTTTCGATATAATTCTCTATAGCAGTTATTTGTCCCAGCTCATCAACTTCTGCAAATTCAAAACCTTCGTTCTCTGCAATTTTTAAAATTTCAGCTCCGGCTTCTCCATCAAGAAACTCACCTTTTTTATTAAGTAGTTTTAAAGCATTCCATTGTTTTGGGTTATGACTTGCGGTTAAAATAATTCCACCATCTGCGTTTTCCATGGGAACTGCTATTTCCACGGTTGGAGTTGTTGAAAGTCCCAGGTCTATAACATCAATCCCTAATCCGGTTAAGGTATTCATGGTTAATTCCTGTATCATTTTACCGGAAATTCTGGCATCTCTGCCTACCACAACTTTAATATTGTTTTTTCCTGATTCTTTTTTTAACCAGGTTCCGTAGGCAGCAGCAAATTTTACAGTATCCAAAGGAGTAAGATTTTTACCAGTAGCGCCTCCAATGGTTCCTCTAATTCCGGAGATTGATTTTATTAATGTCATTGTACTATTTAATATTTATAACTTGTTCACTTTAGAAATCCAGGGATTTCCATATTTAGCAAATATACATGGCTGTATTTCTTCTCTCCAAAACTTAACAAAAATTAACCCTGGTATGCTATTATTTGTATCTTTCCCTAATGAATTTTTTGGCGCATATCTACCTCTCTGGAAATAATGATGAGATTAAAATCGGCAATTTCATGGCCGACTCGATTAAAGGAAAAAAATATCAAAAGTATCCCAGGAATATTCAAAAAGGTATTATACTGCACCGAGCTATAGATTTTTATACCGACACACATCCGGTTTTTAGAGAAAGTACCCATAGATTATTTTCAGAATACAGCCATTATAGTGGAGTTATTGTAGATATATTCTACGATCATTTTCTGGCTTCAAATTGGACCAAATATTCTCCAGTCCCTTTAAAAGATTTTACCCTAAATTTTTACGACTTACTGAAAGAGAACTTTGCTATTCTACCTACGAAAGTAAAGAGTTTTCTTCCTTACATGATAGAGGATAATTGGTTGTTAAGCTATGCTGAGATTGATGGAATTGAAAAAGTTCTTTCCGGGATGAATAGACGAACCGGAAGAAAATCTAATATGAATCTCGCTGTTAAAGAACTAAAACAGTATTATCCGGAATTCGAAAAGGAATTTAAAATATTTTTTGATGATGTAACCAGGTTCAGCAAGGTCAAACTTGAGAAAATAGAAATATTATAAGTTCCCTGAGGAAAGTCTAGGAAAAATTAAAAAATTAGATTTCATAATTTATAGAATTACAAGTTAACCAGGAAGCTTCTAACCTATGAAGAAAAAAAGACCGGCTTGAACCGGTCTTTCTTTTTAGAAAAAATTAAATTTTTACTTAACAAATTTCCATCTTCCGTTTATTAGTTCTACTTGTTTCAGGTTTTTTCCTTTCTCAACCCACCATTTATCATCTTTTCTTAAAACCATCACTCCTTCAATAACATAATACTCCCCATTAATATACTCTGGTTCCGGATTGGTTGGTTCCGGCTCAGTAGGTTCCGGTTCTGTAGGCTCCGGTTCTGTAGGCTCCGGTTCCGTTGGTGCCGGCTCAGTTACTTCACCGGGATACATTACATTAATTCCCTCAATATCACCGTTTGAAAGCGCTGTACGTTGAACGGAATAGAGTGAGCCGTCTTTTCTAGTAATTGTGGGCTTACCGGTTGCTGAAAATGAGTAGGGACTGTACATCATGATTGAACCAAGATCTAAACCTGCAGTATATTCTGCACCATCCCAACCTGCAGCTTCATATGTTTTAAAATTATGTTCCCTTCCGGAAAGAATATTGTCAAAATGAACTGTTATTGTCTGATCTCTATCGGCTCTACTTTGTTCATGCCATAATCCCACGGCATGTCCTATTTCATGAATGGTATTCCCAGTTGAACAGGCATCAGCTAAAGTAATTGGTTGTCTTCCCCCTATCATTCCAATGTAAGAAGAGCATCCTCCTCCCGGAGTAAAATATACATAGTTAGATTCAGAAGATCGCCTTACAAATTTAACGGCTGTATTACTTTCCCAATGATTAATAGCATCAGTTACCCGTTGCTGATTTGGCAATGAAGCATCAATTTCATAATACACTATATTATCTGGCCAGAAATATTTTGTTCTTCCAACACTTTTATTTGTCGCACCAGGATTTTCGCCAGCGTCAAGAATTGAATCCACAGGACTTTTAGAAATATTAGCTTCCGGAAGAAATATATCTCCCTGATAAACAAATTTGCCGTTTATTTCCTCAACCGGAAGTTTTCTACCCGCAAAATAGATATCTGCAATACTACCTGTTGTATTAGGATATGCAACTTCCGTTAGATCATCCTTAAAAATGGAACTTGCTTTATTCTGTTCTATGGAAGATTCAGAAAAATTGTCTTCGCTACAGCCAATTATAGACAATAACGGAATTGCTAAAAGAAATTTTAAGTTTTTCATAAGTAGGTATTTAATTGATAATATCTGATTTGTTTGGGTTTAAATCAGACTTGAAAATTTTATTGCTTTTAGTCGGTAAATAAATACACTTTATAGATTAATACGATTGCAGGTAGAATTAGGTAGTTAAAATATTAACTGTGGAAAATATCTACATTAGGTGTGATTTTAACATATATTTTACACAAAAAAAACCTCGATAATATTCCCATAAAACCGAGGTTTTTGTTGATTATAAATTAATGGACTATGCCCACTCCCAGCTCCCATTCACTAAGCGTACGGCTCTCCATCCAAATCTGGTTTGATACCACCAGCTGTCATAATACCTTAAAACTGTTACCCCAGCAATAGTATAATACTCACCGTTTATATAATTTGGTGTAGTTACTTCGCCACCGGTCGATGGATACATTGCGTTAACACCTTGCTTATCGCCGCTAGATAAACTAGATCTTTGAGCATTATAAGTACTACCATCTTTTTTAGTGATCGTAGGTTGACCATTGCTAGAGAAAGAATAAGCGCTGTACATCATGATAGAACCAAAATCAAGGTTAGTGGTAAATTCATCTCCATCAAAGCCCTGGGCAGCATATGTTTCAAAGTTATAATCTCTTCCACTTTTTATGTTATCCCAATGGATTGTGATGTGATTATCTCTATCTACCCGACTTTGCTCGTGCCATAACCCAATTGCGTGACCAATTTCATGTATCGTATTACCCGTAGAACAGGCATCTGCGAGGGTAATATTTTGTTTCCCGCCTGTCATACCAATATAAGAAGAACAACCGGATCCTGGTGTGAAATAAATATAGTTAGACTGTCCCGACCGTTTTACAAACTCAAGATTGGTATTAGCTTCCCAGTGACTTATAGCATCGTAAACTCTATTCTTATCAGGTAAACTACCGTCTATGTCGTAAAAAACGGTATTATCTGGCCAATAATGGGAAGTACGGCCAACGCTTTTTTGAGGTGCTTGTCCTTTCTCATAGATAACCTCTACAGGGCTTTTAGAAGTCTTATTTCTAGGTATGATGATATCTCCCTGATAGACATATTGTCCCTCTATATCTTCTACAGGTAACTTTAATCCTGTATAGTAAACGTCTGAAACTGTTCCGAACTGTTCCGGAAAGGCTACTTCCGTAACATTATCTAGAAGATTCTTAGATTGGGTCTGAGGCGTGTTTTCTGAATTGATTTGATCTGTAACCGGGTCTTCGCTACATGCAAAAATTGCAAGGAGGGGTAATACGAAAACTAATTTCAATTTTCTCATAAGTAGGTCTTTTAATTTTTGTTTTAAAATAATTCTAAAATTTTGTTTGCTGTCAGTGATTTGCAAAGTCCGTTCCAAAAAAATTAACTTAATTTATAGTTAAATTTTTAACAGTCAAATTCTTACAAATTTTTATACTTAAGAAGAAATATCTCATTTGGGAAAAGAAAAGTCTTCCAGATTATAAAAATCATGAAATATCAAAAAGCCCAATTTTAAAGGTTTTATGGATTTTTAATGTAAATAAAATCGTTTGCATACCACTGTTATATATTATCTAACATATCATTTTTTTTACAATAAAACTCTTTTAGAAAAATTTAACATAAAAAAAGCTGTCCGGAAAAGATCCGGACAGCTCATACTACATTCCCTAGAGAGAATGAGTAAATTAACCCGCAAAATTAGTCACCCCCCGGTCAAATAATTCAGTCGGGTTAATATACATTCCATAATTAATTCGCTGGACAATAGTTCAGCAATATCTGAACATTATTTTGAACGCCATGGTTACCAGCAAATGTTACCGTTCGATTCGTTAGACCTCCTAAGTCACTCAAACACTGCTCAGTGCCATCATCAATGATAACTCCAAGGTCATCAATAAGGTGGCCGAATTGCATACCTACATCAACTATTACATCTCCGTCATCTGTAGTTATAGTAACAACACCAATCAAATCAGTTCCTTCTAATATGTTATAAGAACCTGTAATTGCATCAGGAGTTTCTTCTGACTGGTCAAAATCCCACGTTGTGCAATCTGTATCAGTAGTAAAGTTACAGGTAAAGTCTGGATCTCCTCCGCCATTTACTTGACAACCTACATTATTAACTGTAGCACCTGCTGGAGTATTTGAACATTCGTCCAAGTAATCATCAACACCATCATTGTCGCTATCTAAAGGACATCCATTTCCATCTACTTCACCAGGTTCTACCTCGTCTGGAGTATTAGGACAATTATCGTTTCTGTCAATCACCCCATCTCCATCATCGTCATCATCACATCCATCACCTTCTGTATCTCCAGGACAGTTATCTCCATTGCCGTTTCCACCACCGATGGTTTCATCCCCTTCAAGAGCATCTTCGCATTCACCTATAAGTAAATGTAGATATTCGTTGGTAGTGCCATCGCCATTAAGAAGATCGTTAACCGCTTCCCAGGTTAACTGAACTGGAACGGGAGTATTATCTATATCGCCAGTTCCATCCCAATCTTCAGGATAAATGATAAGGTATAGATATGGTTCATCATCATCAAGGTTAGCAGGAGGACCTGGAACTACAAGACATAACGGATCTGCATAATACTCTCCATTATCTCGGGTTCCAGTAGTCGCCATTGCACCCATATCCTGATTATGATCATATAATTGGATACCAGAATCATCAGTACCAAAATAGAGATCTACAGAATAATCAGCTACAAAGTGTCTTCCATTCTCATCACAATAATTCACAAAAAGACATAATGGAACAATTTCTTCAGGAAGGATATTAAAGAATACGTAGCCATATTCGTTTACCATTCTTCTATCGAAACAAAGTACTTCTACGTTTATATATGGTTTTGTACCATCTTCAACCTCGAAAGTGAAGGGTAATGAGCGATCAACATAACCGGCAAACTGATTATTTGGAGCATTAGCTGTTCTTTTTGGTGCAATCCAGATAAGTTCCGTATCAGCATCATCAGGATCACCATCATATACCATAAAGCCATTAAGGCTAACAGTTACAGAACTATTATCTGCAACTGGAATTTTTAAATCATCAGAATAATCTGTGAAAAATCCATTCTCATCTTCAAGGATATCTACCTCTGTAGAATAGTTATTTCCTCCATAAGAAAATTCAATTACTGCCACCGCGGGCTCTTCATCTGAACAATCAGGAACCTGATTGAAATGACCTTTACTCATGCCTCTGTTGGCCAGGTCATTTAATACTGCTCCAAATTGAAGATTTACAGATTGAGCTCCTGATGGATCATCAATCACAGCAGAACTTTCTTCTTTACTACATGAAGTTAACATCAATGTCATTACAGCGACATAGGCTAAACATCTATTAATAATTTTCATAATGTTTATTTTTGGTTAATATTTAAAATGGTTGATAAAACCGGTCAATATTTCAATTGACCGGTTTTCACTTGCTACATATCCATACATACACCTTCACCGTGAATTACAATAAAGAAACTATCGTCTCCAGTCCAGGTAAATGTGAAAGAATCTCCATCATTAACCTCTACATCACGATTCATGTTGTACTGTCCAGGTGCTTGTAATGTTTGCCTGGATGGAACATCTTCTGAAATATTGACGTGAAGAGTATCGAAATCATTATTTGGATTTTCGAAATCAAAGGTAACCACTACCTCATCTGTTAGTCGGTTAAAAGTAATAGTTACATCCCCAATATCCGTATTGTCATTTAGATTGTACTGAGTACTTGCCCCTGCATAAATATCCAGAGTTTTTGTAGTTACATCAGCAGTTGCCCTAAAGTCATAAATGAATCCCCATCGATTAGGACCATCAGTTAACTCATTAAATTGGATGGCATTTGCATCACTGGCACTACCAACATAGGCAGTTTCATCACAATCATCTCCATTACCATTATCACATCCGTCACCAACTCCATTGATACAGTCATCAGTATTGTCACAGATACCATCTCCATCAGCATCACCACCGCTGGTAGTACAATCATCTCCACCACCAGGACAATCTGGACCTACACCGTTAATACAACCATCCTCATTATCACAGATTCCATCTTCATCTACATCACCACCATTGGTAGTACAATCATCACCTCCGCCTGGGTTTCCATCGCACCCTATAAATAAGTGGATATATTCGTTAGTTTCTCCGTCATCGTTCAGAAGATCCTCTACGTCGCTCCAGCTTAAACCAACTTCTGGTAAAGGAGTATTATCAATATCTCCATATGTTCCCATCCAGTCTTCTGGGGTTATAACATAGAATAAATAATCTTCATCTGGATTATCGAAAGGAGATTCTGGAACTACCAGACAAACTGGGTCTGCGGAATTATTATCATTATCTAAATCTGGAGTTGAATCACTGTATAAAGTCACTCTATCTTCACCATCTAAGTAATAAAGTGCTACAG
Source organism: Christiangramia sp. (assembly GCF_029937855.1). Taxonomy (GTDB): domain Bacteria; phylum Bacteroidota; class Bacteroidia; order Flavobacteriales; family Flavobacteriaceae; genus Christiangramia. The sequence goes on along the minus strand of NZ_JAPYPC010000028.1, from coordinate 17,053 downwards.
AATAATTACCCACGAAGTGTCTTCCATCTGGGGTTGGACAATAGTTAGCAAAGAAACATAGTGGCACTAACTGACCTGGAATAATATCAAAGAAAGGATATCCATATTCATTTACATTTCTTCTGTCAAAGCATAGCACTTCCACATCTATATATGGTTTTGTACCTGCCTGAACTATTATATCAAAAGGAAGAGGATTATCCACGTAACCATCAAACTGGTTTGGGTTTTCCTCAGAGGCAATAGGTGCGATCCAGATAAGACTTGTATTCTCATCATCAGGATCTCCGTTATAAACCATAAACTCTTCAAGGGTAACAGTAGTAGATGCTCCTGTAACTGGTATTTTCAGTTCTTCTGCATAATCTGTAAAATAGCCCTGTTCATCTTCAAGGATATCTACATCCACATTATAAGTATTTCCTCCATAGCTAAATTGTATTCTAGCCACCGCTGGGTCTTCACTAGAACAAGTTGGTATTTGGTCAAAGTGACCTTTTGTCATTGACCTGTTTGCCAGATCATTTAAAACAGCCCCAAAAGAGAGGACTGCAGTTTCTTCGCCCGGTTCCTTAGGAATATTTGTTTCTTCCTTACTACATGAGGTAAACAGCAATGCAAATATTGCTAGCATTCCCATGCAAATTTTAAATTTTTTCATAATTAAAAGTTTTAGTTAAATATTTATTTAGAATGGTTGTATAAAAAATAAACTGCTTAAAAAAGATATTAAGCAGTTTATTCAAATTTATTCTACTTTCATTAATTCACCACAAGCTACAGGTCTCATTGCATCACCAGGCACACCATGTAATACTATTACTTTTTCGTCTAGTGCTGTTAGTGCAGATTTTTGGCTCTCATCCAATGTAAATACTCTATTATATAAATAAGTACCAGAACCATTAGGTGTAGGAAAATCTCCATCCATCATCCTTAAAGGCAGCTGAATTCCCCCATAGAAAGGAGCACCTTCAGCAACAGAGATAATATTATCATCTCCGGAGGCTGATTCTGGAGGACAGATTGCATCGGTGGTTGTACCGCCACCTGCAAGCATCCTAGGTTCTTCTGCAGTAAATCCATGAATATGTTGTGCGTGTTGCATTCCGGTAGCCATATTCATCGCTAGAATACTTACCTCTAATGTAGAACCTTCAAGACTTGCTGCTGCTAATGCCACAGCTCCCGAATTATTTATCCCCTTAAGACAAGTTTTATATGTCATTTTATTATCCCGAGGATCATCAAAAATAGGTGGGTTATCGTTCTGATCACATCCTTCAAAGAAGTGGAAATATTCAAGATTATCATCGCCATCAAAGAAAGTTCTCACCTCTTCATCGGTAAGGATCGCAGTTCTGATCACTTCTTCAGTAGCATCATAGTTATCGCCATCAAGTATGGTAATCTCTATACGATATTCATCAGTTTCGTTTGGATCATCTGGAAGAACTATACAAAGTGGATCTGCCTGATACTCTCCATTCACTAAAGTAGCTTCTCTAGTAAGATCTGTATAAATTTGCACTTCGTTATTGCCGTCATTATCTACCGTCCATACGTTTAAGCTATATGAAGCGACATAGTGTCTACCTGAAGGTGGACAGAAATTTCCGAAAACACAGAATTGGATAAGCTCTTTTTCTTCAATATCAAAGAAAACATATCCATATTCATTAACCATACGACGATCAAAACATAACACCTCTATATCGATGTAAGGTTTGGTTCCAGGGCTAACTTCAAATTCATAATCCAGTGGATTATCTACATATCCATCAAACTGGCCTTCTTCTGATTCTACTGGAGCAATCCAAATAAGATTACCATATTCATCACTGAAATATGGATCATCGTCTGAACCACCTGAGGTGTCACCATCATAGACTCTAAAACCTGTTAAAGTAACGGTAGTAGTACTATTACTGGGAACAGGTATACGTAATTCTTCAGAATAATCTGTGAAATAGCCATTTTCGTCAGATAAGATATCCACCTCTACCGTTTTGGAAACATCCCCGTAAGAAAATTCGATTACTGCCAAAGCGGGTTCCGCATCTGAACAGTCGGGAACTTGCCCAAAGTGAGCTTTTGATGTAGCTCTACTATTGTTTAGGTCATTTAATACAGCTCCAAATGTGAGAACCGCAGATTCTGGTGAAGCTGCGGGATCCTGCAACTCACTGTTCTCCTCTTTACTACATCCGGTTAAAAGAAGTGCAAAAACTGCACAAAATGCCAGATAATGATTAATTTTTTTCATAATTAAAAAGTTTTAGTTAATATAAATTTAGAATGGTCAATAAAATTCCTGTTCCGATCATGGTATGACTAAATCCACGAGGAAAATTTCTTTTGCTTTAAAATTTTTTGGATACCTGTTTGAAGGTAAAAGTGTTGGAGGTAGCTAAGTTTTCATAGTGTAAAAGTTTTGGTTAAAAATTAATATTTAGAATGGTTAATAATATATACTAACTCCCTTAGGGAGAAAAAATGTATCTAAAACAAAAAATAAAAGAATTGGGGGCTAAGTGTAGGTTCAATACAGAGGGGGGAGTTTCTGTATTGAATGGTGTAAATATATAAAAGAGTTTTATGAAATTGTATGGGGGAAATCCCCCATAATGAAGAATAAGCTCCTATTTAACAATGTTTTATGTATTCTTTAAGATATTGGAATATCGACCAGATTATGATTAATTGCATAGATAACGCTTTCCAGAATTGTCTCTGAGTTTGTTCTTTTAATGATATTAGACCTATGTTTTTCTATCGTTTTAGGTGAAATGAATAAAGCTTCAGAAATCTCTTTGGTTTTATACCCTTTACATAGCAAACTTATGATCTCCTTCTCCCTTTTAGTAAAACTAAATTCGGTTAATTCACTATTATCTTTAAAACATTTTTCCACCTGGGTAGCATGGCTTCCAATCTTTTTATCAATAAGATATTCTTCTCCTGAGAAATCTATACACATAATAAATTGATCCATTATATTCCGACTTAGCTTGGAAAAGCTAATCTTTGCATTTCTTAACTTATCATTATGAACTAATAATGATGTAGTTGTCACCGCTTTCATATGTTTTCCCCGCGTAAAATTTCTAAGACTGGTTTTTACTTTTGCTTTATTTTCAATATTTACCAGGTCAGTTAGTTTTAAACCTTCTGTCTTATCCAATTTGAACGTTTTTTTAAATGCGTCGTTCATGGCAATAATAGTATCCTGCTGAAGCAGTACTACCGGTTGCGCCATCAAATTAAATAATCCCAAAAAGCATTCATGCCAATAATTAAACTTCTTTGGATTATAGCTCTTTAATATTACGGACGTAATTTGTTCCAGATTCATTTGTTCCAAGAGATATTCATCTATGACAGATTTATACCTCTTTTTCATAACCAATAAATCCTCGTTGCTGCCATACACAATGAGAAAACTTTTAGTTAGAAAGTGTGTGGATTTAAAATTCTTTAGATTTCTAAAATCGGAAGCTTTGTTATAGGACGTTTTGTCAAAAAATATAATATCGGGCAGGAGGTTTAGCGCGATATTAAAAGCTACATGAATAGATTTTTCTGAGGTAATTTCAAAATTTGCGTTTACCCTATTTGTAATTTCATTTACGAAGGTTTGATTGTTACTTACAATTAAGAGTTGTCTTTTTTCCATATTCAATCTGCATTAATTTTTTTTAATATTTTACGAATACAAAGAATTGTATTCCAGCCATCACATATGGTGCTTAATTTCAAAAAAAGATTGGGGAAAGAATATTTTTTGGATAATCAAATATAGGGGATTCCACCTATTTTTTGTAAAAATACCAGTAATATTATCCTCACAAAGAGTTACCTACTTACCAGTTAAAAGATGCATTTTAAGGCTTTAAAATCATTCCTTAACTTTTTGTTTTGTAACAGGATTTTTCTGTCTTCATACTTTAATAGCCGTATTGCGCTAAAATTTACAGCTATCTTAACATCAGTAGATTGCCAATGGCTTTCTAAATATTAATACAATAAGTAACTTTGCCACCTTGAAAAAATTTATGGCAAAAACTGAAGATAAAATCGAAGTACTCGGAGCACGGGTTCACAATCTAAAAAACATTGATGTTAATATACCAAGAGAAAAACTGGTGGTCATTACAGGACTCTCAGGCTCAGGGAAGTCATCTCTTGCTTTTGATACTATCTATGCTGAAGGCCAGCGACGATATATTGAAACCTTTTCAGCATACGCTCGTCAATTTTTAGGTAGTCTGGAAAGGCCAGATGTAGATAAAATTGAAGGCCTCTCACCGGTGATCGCTATAGAGCAGAAAACTACTTCAAAGAATCCGCGTAGTACCGTAGGCACCATTACCGAAATATATGATTTTCTTCGTCTTCTTTTTGCCAGGGGCGCAGAAGCCTACAGTTATAATACAGGTGAGAAGATGGTGAGTTATACCGATTCTCAGATCCAGGAACTCATCCTGGAAAATTTTAAAGGAAAAAAGGTGAGTATCCTGGCGCCGGTCATTAGAAGCCGAAAAGGACACTATCGCGAATTATTCGAACAGATCGCAAAACAGGGTTTTTTGAAAGTTCGAACAGACGAGGAAGTGGTGGATATCGAAAAGGGAATGAAGCTAGATCGCTATAAAACCCACGATATCGAGATCGTTATAGATAGATTAAAGATAGAAGATAAACCAGATTCAGATAAAAGACTTGTAGAAAGCATCAAAACAGCCATGTATCACGGCGATGACACTTTAATGATCCTGGAACAGGAAAGTGGCAATATTAGATATTTCAGCAGGAATCTTATGTGCCCCACTACCGGAATAAGCTATCCTAATCCAGAACCAAACAGTTTTTCATTCAACTCTCCCAAAGGAGCCTGTCCTAATTGCAACGGAATTGGCTCTCTTTATACGGTTAACACTAATAAAATTATCCCCGATCCTTCGAAATCTATAAAAGGCGGCGGTTTGGCACCTCACGGCCCCCAAAAGAAAAACTGGGTCTTTTCTCAGCTGGAATTGATTTCTGAAAGGTTTGAATTCAGTTTAAATGATCCAATAAATAAGGTTCCTGAAGAAGCTCTGGAAATGATCTTGTATGGTGGAAAAGAAAAATTTTCCCGTGAATCCAAAGCATTGGGAATCACCAGGGACTATAAAATAGATTTTGAAGGTGTCGCAACCTTTATAGAAACCACTTATCGTAATAATGATTCCACTTCTTTAAGAAGATGGGCCAAAGAATATATGGACAAAGTTATTTGTCCTGAATGTGAAGGTTCCAGATTGAAGAAAGAAGCTCTTTATTTTAGAGTGCATAATAAGAATATAGCCGAATTATCCCACCTGGACATTTCCGATCTTTATAATTGGTTCGATGGAATTGAAAAACAGTTAAGCGAAAAGCAACTTCAAATTGCCGAAGAAGTCATAAAAGAAATAAGGACAAGGCTCCAATTCTTACTAGATGTGGGTTTAACCTATCTTAACCTTAACCGCGGTTCCAAATCCCTTTCAGGGGGCGAAGCTCAGAGAATACGTCTGGCCACACAAATAGGTTCACAATTAGTCGGAGTTTTATACATCCTGGATGAACCAAGTATTGGGCTGCATCAACGGGATAATGAGAAACTCATAAACTCTCTGGAATCGCTTCGGGATATTGGAAATACCGTAATCGTGGTAGAACATGATAAGGATATGATTGAGCGTGCAGACCATGTGATAGATATTGGCCCCAGGGCCGGTAAACATGGTGGGGAGATCATTAGCGAAGGCCCTCCTGAAGAACTGATGAAACATGATACACTTACAGCTGATTATTTAAGTGGGAAAAGAGAAATCCCGGTTCCTAAAAAAAGACGAAAAGGAAATGGCAAGAAAATAGAACTTAAAGGAGCTACGGGAAACAACCTGAAAAAAGTAAATATCAGTATTCCCCTGGGGAAAATGATCGCAGTAACCGGAGTTTCCGGCAGTGGTAAATCCACATTGATCAATGAGACGCTCTACCCCATTATGAATGCGCATTATTTTAATGGGGTTAAAAAGCCCAAACCCTATAAAAGTATTAAAGGTTTAGATCATATTGATAAAGTGATCGATATCAACCAAAGTCCTATTGGTCGCACACCAAGATCCAATCCGGCGACTTATACAGGTGTGTTTTCAGAAATTCGAAGTCTTTTTGCCAAAACCCCGGAAGCATTAATACGTGGTTACAAGCCCGGTCGCTTTAGCTTCAATGTAAAAGGTGGAAGATGTGAAACCTGCCGAGGTGGCGGACTTAGAGTGATAGAAATGAATTTTCTACCCGATGTGTATGTGGAATGTGAAACCTGCCAGGGAAAACGCTTCAATCGCGAAACGCTTGAAATAAGGTACAAAGGCAAATCTATTGCCGATATTCTTGAAATGACTATTGATGAAGCCACACCCTTCTTTGAAAATATTCCGAAGATTTATAGAAAATTAAAAACCATTCAGGATGTTGGCCTTGGATATATTAGTTTAGGACAGCAGTCCACTACCCTATCTGGTGGGGAGGCACAGCGAATTAAACTGGCCACTGAACTTTCAAAAAGGGATACCGGAAATACTTTCTATATCTTAGACGAGCCTACAACAGGTTTACATTTTGAAGATATCAGAGTGCTAATGGATGTGCTGAATACGCTTACCAACAAAGGGAATACTGTGTTGATTATTGAACATAATATGGATGTTATTAAAATGGCAGACTACATTATTGATATAGGCTATGAAGGCGGAAAAGGGGGCGGTGAAGTAGTTGCCACGGGAACTCCGGAAGAAATTATTAAAAATAAAAAAAGCTATACAGCACAATTCCTGAAAAAGGAATTAAACTAACCAAAATTATGAAGACACATAGTAGTAATAAGGCCTGGAACGAAATAAAAACCAACGATTCGTGGGCGATCTTTAAGATCATGGGCGAATTCGTGAACGGATACGAAAAATTAAGCCAAATAGGCCCCTGTGTATCCATTTTTGGATCGGCCAGGACCAAGCCAGATATGAAATACTATAAACTGGCAGAAAGGGTTGCCAAGAAAATCGTTGATCATGGCTATGGAGTGATCACCGGTGGTGGTCCTGGAATTATGGAAGCAGGAAATAAAGGCGCCCATCTTGCCGGAGGTACTTCTGTGGGGCTAAATATCGATTTACCTTTTGAGCAGCACGATAATCCTTATATAGACAATGACAAAAGCCTTGATTTTGATTATTTCTTTGTAAGAAAAGTGATGTTTGTAAAATATTCTCAGGGTTTTGTGGTAATGCCAGGAGGGTTTGGAACCCTGGACGAACTTTTTGAAGCGATAACGCTTATCCAAACACATAAAATAGACAAATTTCCAATAATTCTGGTCGGTAGAGAATTCTGGGGAGGCCTTGTAGACTGGATTAAAACTACTTTGTTAGATAGCTTTAAGAATATAAGCGAAGCAGATATAGATCTGGTTCAGGTGGTAGATACCGAAGATGAAGTCATTGAAATCCTGGATCAATTCTATGATGAATATAACCTTAGTCCTAATTTCTAGTTAATAGGTTTATTGAAGGTATTAAAGTTTGTTTATATTTAGCCCTGATTGCTTATCAGTACTAAACCTATTGCTAGTTGAAAAACCCTTCGTTATTCCTGATCTTTTTCGTTTGCTCAGGTTGGCTTTCTGCACAGAATGTCATCAATGTGAACGCACGCCTTATTGACAGCCTTCACACTATAGAAATAGATCAGGAAATTACCTTCGTTAATACCGAAGAAAGGGAACTGGTAAGTCTCTACCTTAATGACTGGAATAATGCTTTTAGTTCCAAAACTTCTCCCCTTGCAAAACGTTTTGCTGAAGATTTTGCCAGGCGTTTTCATTTTGCCAAAGACAGGGAGCGAGGCTACACCAGCATTAATTCCGTAGAAAAAAAATTAGGGAACAGTCTGGAATGGGACAGACCCGGGAATGTAGTGGATCTTTTGCGCATTAAACTGGACGAACCATTAGCTCCGGGAGATTCTATTACGCTGAACTTAAGTTATAATATTAAAGTACCCGATGATAAATTCACCCGCTACGGAAGGGACGATGAGGGTAATTATAAATTAAGATACTGGTACATGGTGCCTGCACCGCTGGATAATGGCTGGAAACTGTATAGCCACAAAGATCTTGGCCTTCAATATGTAAAACCGCATAAAATAAATATTTCAATAGATATTCCTACTGAATTTTATGCTGCTTCAGGTCTCAACCTATTGAAGACCCAGACGCGTCAGGGTTACAAGACCATTACTTTTTCTGGCGATGAACGGGTAGATACCAAGATGTACCTTACAAAATCTTTTATTTTTGAATCTATCAAAGCCAATTCCAACCAGGTTATTACCAATATAGAAGATGAGGATATTGCATTTGAGGTCAAAAATAGCCTTCTGGAAAGAACATTCGATTTTTTGCACCAAAGACTTGGTAAATACCCTCACAGGAACATCTTTGTGACCCAGGAAGATTATTTAAACAGCCCCATATATGGGCTGAATCAACTTCCCGGTTTTATTCGGCCTTTCCCAGACGGATTTCAATACGATATCAAACTTTTTAAAACCATCACCAGGAATTATCTCGACAATACTATATTTATTAATCCACGATCGGAAAAATGGGTGACAGATGCCATTATGGTTTCTCTAATGATGGATTATGTAGATGAGTATTACCCGAAAATGAAACTCATTGGCAACCTTAGTGACATAATTGGAATAAGATGGTTTCACGCAGCAGATCTGGAATTTAATGACCAGTACCAGTTCCTCTATATGAATGTGGCCAGGATGAACATAGATCAGCCTCTTACCACGAGCCAGGATTCTTTGGTGAAGTTCAATAAAAATATAGCCAATGCTTATAAGGCAGGAGTTGGAATAAAATATCTGGAAGAATTCCTGGGTGATGAATCTGTTAAAAAATCTATTTCTGAATTTTATACAGAGTACAAATTGAAGCCGGTGAATGAGAAGGATTTTGTTCGGCTGCTTCAGAAAAATGCTGAAAAAGATATATCCTGGTTCTATGAAGAATATGTTGGAACCAATAAAAAAATAGATTTTAAAATCACCAATGTAGATAAACTCCACGACTCCCTTAAAGTTACTATCAAAAATCTAAGGGATAACGACATGCCCATAAGCCTATATGGCCTTAATGACGGAAAGGTAGTTTACAAACAATGGGTTGAAAAAGTAAGGGATACTAAAAGCGTTAAAATACCTAATAATGATATTGAACGCCTGGCGTTAAATTATGAACAGGAAATTCCGGAATTCAACCAAAGGAATAATTATGAAGGGGTAACAAAATTATTTGACAAACCTCTACAGTTTCGGCTTTTTCAGGATGTGGAAGATCCCAGGTATAACCAGATATTTTTTATGCCGGAATTTGAATATAACCTCTATGACGGTGTTTCCATTGGGCCTAAATTATATAATAAAACAGTTCTAAGTAAGACTTTTAATTTTTCCATATCTCCCAAATACGGCTTTACCAGTAAAACCTTTGTAGGTTCCGCTTCATTTTATAACGCGCATCAGTTTGAGAACAAAGACCTCAACTTGATTTATTATGGAATTGGAGGATCGCGTTTTTCATATGGCTACAACCTATTTTATGAGAAGTTTACTCCATTTCTGGTATTTTCTTTTCGAAACTCCTATTTAAGGAGTAACGAAAGACAACGGCTTTCCATAAGGAATATAAATGTTAAGCGTGATCAAAATCCGGAAGACCCTTTGCTATTCCCAGATTATAACGTCCTTAACGTTAATTACAGCTATAGCAATCCTAATTTCTTAAAGCACCTCACCGCATCTTTAGATTACCAGCTTTCAGATAAGTTCAGTAAAGTTTCAGTAACTGCGGAATACAGAAAGTTATTCACCAATAACAGGCAAATAAACCTAAGGTTTTTTGGTGGTACTTTTTTATATAACGACGTGAGGTCCAACGATTACTTTAGTTTTGCCTTAGACCGACCCACCGATTACTTATTTGATTATAATTATTACGGCCGTAGCCAGGGAAGCGGATTATTTAGTCAGCAGATTATCGTAGCTGAAGGAGGTTTTAAGTCCCAGCTTCAGCCGGAGTATGCGAATGAATGGATAACCACGGTAAATGCCAGCACGAATATCTGGAATTGGATCTACGCTTATGGCGATGTGGGAATAGTAAAAAACAAAGGCGATAATGGTAAATTTTTATACGATTCTGGTATACGGCTAAGCCTGGTACAGGATTATTTTGAAGTTTTTTTCCCTGTTTATTCAAATTTGGGCTGGGAAATAACAGAACCCGATTACGACCAGAGAATTCGTTTTATTGTAGCCCTGGATATTAGTACATTAATTAGATTGTTCACCCGGCGCTGGTATTAATATGGATATAAAAAAGATTAAAACATCTGTAGGTTAATTTCAGTATTATCAATAAATTCTTAATAGAGGCGTGATTAATTCTAAAATAAATAATAAATAAAGGTTAAAATTCCATTATTATCAATTTTTGCCGAAAAATTTGAATTGTATTTAATCATAGTTTTCGCTACATTTGTTTTCATTCAAAACAATGTTCATGCAAAGCGAAACACAAACTGAAAATTCTATTTCATTTGATGAATTCAAGTCTCAGGTTCTTGAAGACTATAAAATTGCTGTAACCAGCAGGGAATGTAGCTTATTGGGACGAAGAGAAGTACTTACCGGAAAGGCGAAATTTGGGATATTTGGAGATGGAAAGGAAGTACCACAGTTAGCAATGGCCAAAGCCTTTAAAAATGGGGATTTTAGATCTGGTTATTATCGTGATCAAACCTTTATGATGGCGATCAATGAACTTACTCCTGAACAATTCTTCGCAGGTTTATATGCCGATACTAATATTGAAAATGAACCAATGTCTGGTGGCCGCCAGATGGGAGGTCATTTTATGACACATAGCCTTGATGAAAAAGGAGAATGGAAAAACCTGATGGAACAGAAAAATTCCAGTGCAGATATTTCTCCAACTGCCGGGCAAATGCCAAGATTACTCGGTTTAGCACAAGCTTCAAAAATCTACCGAAATGTAGATGGAATTCAGGCTGAAAAGTTTTCTGATAACGGAAATGAGGTTGCCTGGGGAACCATAGGAAATGCGAGTACCAGTGAAGGTCATTTTTGGGAAACGATCAACGCTGCCGGAGTTTTGCAGGTACCAATGGTTATGAACGTGTGGGATGATGAATATGGAATTTCAGTTCACGCAAAACATCAGACTACAAAAGAAAATATCTCAGAGATCCTTAAAGGATTTCAGAGAGATAGAGATAATGAAGGATTTGAAATCCTTGTGGTGGAAGGATGGAATTATCCTGCACTTGTAGATGCTTACGAAAAGGCATCACAAATCGCCAGAAAAGAACACTGTCCGGTTCTTATTCATGTGATTGAGTTAACACAACCCCAGGGACATTCAACTTCCGGATCTCATGAAAGATATAAATCTGAAGAAAGGCTCAAGTGGGAAAAGGAGCATGATTGCAACCTGAAATTCAGGGAATGGATGATAGAGAATGATTTCGCGACTTCAGAGCAATTGGATGAATTGGAAAAGGAGATTAAAAAAGAAATTAGAGGCGCGAAACATAAAGCCTGGACCGCATATTTAAAGCCAGCACTCAAAAAGCAAAAGGAACTTGTAAAGCTGCTTGAAAATGCTGCCCAGGCAAGTTCAAATGCTAATTTCATCAATGCTATAAAAAAAGAGGTTGCTGGCAATAAGGAGCCCTTTAAAAAAGATCTGGTGTCTGCTGCCAGGAAAACATTACGATTTTTAATAGGCTCAGAAAGTACTGAAAAGAACGACATTCTTAACTGGTTAAACGACTTTTCTGAACAGGCTTATGATGATTATGCATCCCATTTATATATAAAGGAAGATACACAAGTCGAAGTACTTCCAACCTATGAGGACAATGCTGAAGAGGTAGATGCTCGAATTATTCTAAGAGATAACTTTGATGCTATCTTCAATAAATACCCACAGACCCTCATATTTGGAGAGGATTCTGGAGAAATTGGAGACGTAAACCAGGGACTGGAAGGTCTTCAGAAAAAATATGGAAAATTTAGAGTTTCCGATACCGGGATTAGGGAAGCAACTATATTAGGCCAGGGAATTGGAATGTCCATGCGGGGTCTAAGACCTATCGCCGAGATTCAATATCTTGATTACGTGATGTATTGCTTACAGGGCATGAGCGATGATCTTGCTACTGTTCATTATCGCACAAAAGGAAAACAAAAAGCACCGCTAATCGTTAGAACGAGAGGACATCGGTTAGAAGGTATATGGCATAGTGGATCGCAAATGGGTGGCATGTTGAATCTCCTACGCGGAATGTATGTCCTTGTTCCGAGGAATATGACCAAAGCCGCCGGATTCTATAATAATTTATTGGAACTTGATACCCCGGCGATGGTTATTGAATGCCTAAATGGATATCGTTTAAAAGAAAAACTTCCTACCAACCTGGGAGAATTGAAAACACCAATTGGAGTTACTGAAACGGTAAAAGAAGGTAATGATATCACGCTGGTTTCTTATGGTTCCACTTTGCGAATTGTGGAAGAAGTGGCCAGAGAATTAAATGAAGTTGATATCGATGCAGAAGTTATAGATGTTCAATCCTTGCTTCCATTTGATATTAACCATGATATTGTGAAGAGTGTTGAAAAAACAAACCGGCTATTAGTTATAGACGAAGATGTGCCCGGAGGTGCTTCAGCATATATCCTTCAAAAAATACTCGACGAACAAAATGCTTACAGGTTCTTAGACAGCAAGCCGCAAACACTTACTGCAAAAGAACATAGACCCGCTTATGGAACCGATGGAGATTATTTTTCAAAACCATCTGCTGAAGATATCTTTGAAAAGATTTATGCGATTATGCATGAGTCCAATCCCTCTAAATATCCAAAACTTAGGTAATACATTTAATATTTTAAGAATAAGAAGCTGGCCTTTAGTTGAAAAACATAAATGTCAGCTTTCTTTTTTGGAAATATTTAACCCATACTTACCATTTCTTTTGTCTTTTCAAAAAACACAAAACGTATCTTTAAGTCTTTTAATTTTGGAATTATGGATACACAAGGGAAGATAGATATGGTGGTTAAGAAACATGAAGCCACAGGGAAGTACATTACAGTAAGAGGGATTAAAACCTTTCTACTGGACTCCGGGAGCGGGGAAGCTATTGTATGTATACATGGAGTTCCCACTTCCTCATATCTCTATAGGAAAATGGTTCCCTCTATCGCTGCAAAAGGATTTCGAGGTATTGCTATAGATTTACCCGGCCTTGGGCTGTCGGAAAGACCGGAAAATTTCAACTATAAATTTTCAAATTTCGGAGATTTCATGGCTGAAGCACTTGAAGAACTTGGAATCGACAAATACCATTTAGTGGTGCACGATATTGGCGGACCAGTTGGATTTTCCTTAGCGGCTAAAAACCTTGAGAAAATATTATCGCTTACACTATTGAATACCATGGTTGATATCAAGAATTTCAAGAAACCGCTGGTCATGAGAGCTTTTGAAAAGAAAATTTTAGGTGAAGCAGAATTAAAATCGATCACTCATGCTACCTGGCCAATTATGTTTAGCAAAATGGGAGTGAACCACTCCTCCAGGGTTCCAGATGAAGAAATCAAAGCCTATGTAGATCTTTTAAAACGCGAAGACAATGGAAAAGCTTTTCTAAAAATAATGCGGAATTTCGAACAGACAGAAGAATTTCAAAAATTATGTGCCACCAGTTTTAAAAATGTAGATTATCCGGTACAGGCAATTTGGGGGGAAGATGACCCTGCGCTGAATATAGACCAGTATGGTGAGGACGTGAAAAAAATGACTGATGCTCAACAAATAATACCTTTATCTTCCAGACACTTCTTACAGGAAGAAGTGCCAGAAGAAATTGTAGAACATATCATTGAACAGGCAAAATCAGCCTATTAGGGAATCCATTTTTTATCGAAATTCGGCTTTCTTTTCTCCAGGAAAGCATCCCTTCCTTCTTTAGCCTCATCTGTCATATACGCCAGCCTCGTAACTTCGCCTGCAAAAACCTGCTGACCAACCATTCCATCATCGGTCATATTCATGGCAAATTTCAGCATTTTAATAGAAGTCGGGGATTTCTCCATAATTTCCTGAGCCCATTCATAAGCTGTATCTTCCAATTCTTCATGCGGAATAACAGCATTTACCATTCCCATTTCATAGGCTTCCTGGGCTGAATAATTTCTTCCTAAAAAGAAAATTTCTCGTGCTTTCTTTTGCCCCACCATTTTAGCCAGGTATGCTGAACCGTATCCCGCATCGAAACTGGTGACATCAGCATCTGTTTGTTTAAATATTGCATGTTCTTTGCTCGCCAGAGTAAGATCACAAACTACATGAAGACTATGCCCACCTCCTACAGCCCAACCTGGAACTACACAAATTACAGCTTTGGGCATGAATCTGATCAATCGCTGAACTTCCAGGATATTAAGTCTATGGTAACCATCTTCACCTACATAGCCCTGGTGACCTCTTGCTTTTTGATCTCCACCACTACAAAAAGCCCATTTCCCGTCTTTGGAAGAAGGTCCTTCTGCTGATAATAAGACTACTCCAATGGAAGTATCTTCATGGGCATCATGAAACGCATCTAAAAGCTCCGAAGTAGTTTTGGGACGAAAAGCATTTCTAACATCTGGTCTGTTAAAAGCAATTCTTGCAACGCCGTTAGACTTTTTATAGGTGATATCTTCGTATTCTTTTACTGTTTCCCAGTCAATTTTAGACATGATTTGTATTTTAATGTAAAAATAGAGCTTTCCTTTTATTTCAGAAAGCTGAATAAAAAGAGCTTTTGTAAGAGGTTATTTCATCAAGCTCAATTCGTTTAAGCTTTTGATTGAATTAATTTTTATGATCCTGAAATAATTCTGATATTTATCAAAACAGACTGACGTTTTCCAACTTTATAGACAACCTCTTCAGAAAATTAATTCATATATTTTGCCATTAACGGCTGAAGCTCCATCCCCCAGGCCTGGCCAATTTCCATTCCTTTTTTGGTAAGCTCAGGAGTTACAGCGACCATCTTTTCTCCTACTGGCGTAGCATAAAAAGCCAGTATTTTATCTAATTCGTCTTCAGTAAAACTTTCCGTATAGACGGCAGCCATTTTCGTGTAAAGTCCCTGTGTGCTTTCAGCAAGTTCTTTTTTAAAAGCCTCACGTTTTTCTTGCGGAACCATTTCGATAATGGGTTCAGTCATAATTTCAAATTGCTGACCGGCAGTTAATTTTATAAGCTTTACGGCTTTTTGCTCAAAACTAGTTGCCTCCTGCGCAACAGAAGGGATGCTAATTGCAAGAATACCGAGACAAAGGATAATTTTTTTCATAATCATAATAAAAATTGGTTTATATTCTTGTTCACTAAAATAAGCGTTTATTGGATTTCGGAAATTAAGACATTAATATTTTTTAAGTATTTTTTAATTTCAATGTGGAAAATCTATAGGTTTGCATTGTTTTTGATATTAATTCAAAAAAGGATTAAATGAAATTTCGGCTATTTTTATTACTCTTTCTATTTGGAACCTTCGTCCAGGCCCAGGAATATTGGGATCGCGAAGATTTTGAAATAAGGAACAGAAGTATTGATAATACCTGGAAAGAATTCAGTTTCAACTGGCAATCACAATCCAACTTCAATTTGCCAGACGGCTCTTTTTTACATCTAAAAGCTCATATTCAAGATGATCAGGTTGATATGCTCGCAGTGATAGACAAAATGAATAGAAATCGTGTTCAACAGGAAGTAGATCTTGGTTCTCCATTACCTCAGCGGAAAAAAGAAAAGAAAATCTTTGAAATTTCGGGTGAAGTAAGAACCAGGGATCAGGATGATATTTTTATGAATCCATATTATCCAACCTTTTTGAATAGTTATAATCAACGTGGATTTGGAGCCAGAAGGTACACCTCACCGTATAATTATAATTATTAATCTATTCTTCCCTTAAAAGAATACCATCGTCTTTAATATCTATAATTCGCTGCTTATAAAGTGTTCCCACAGCTTTTTTAAAACTCTTTTTACTCATTTGCAACCTATTCTTAATATCTTCAGGTGAAGATTTATCGGTTAAATCTAAAAAGCCACCGGCAGCATTCAATCTGTCTAAAATTTTCTGAGCATTAGGTTCTATACTTCTGTATCCGGGTCTTTGCAGCGTAATATCAATCTTATTGTCCTCCCTTATCTTTTTGACAAATCCTTTAATTTCGTCGCCAATATGTAAAGGCTTAAAAACTTCATCGTGATAAATAAGCCCCAGGTGAAGTTGATTGATGATCACATTAAAACCCAAATCTGTATGATTGCTTACCAGAAGATCAACCTCTTCAAAAGGTTTTACGGTCAACACCGAATTATCTAAAAATGAATGTACTTTGGAGGATGCTGCAAGTCTTTCTGTTTCGAGATCCAGATAACAAAAAACAAGATATCTTTCTCCTTTTTGCATTGGAATCACCTGCTCTTTGAAAGGAACAAAAAGGTGCTTTTCCAGTCCCCAATCCAAAAAAGCTCCAAATTTACTTACTTCTACACAGGTAAGATTTCCAAACTGGTCACGTTTTATCTTCGGTTTTAAGGTTGTTGCAACAGGCCGTTCTTGATGATCTAAGTAGACGAAAACATTAATTTTATCATGTACCATCCATGCTTCAGGCACATACTTATTGGGAAGCAAAACCTCATCTCCCTCATCATTTTCAAGGTAAATACCATGATCGGTCTCCCGGATAATTATTAATTCGTGAAATTCCCCTAATTGGATCATACTATAAATTTAGTCTGCAAAGATACTTTTTAATCAAACAAAAAAATCCGTTTTAAGGATAT